>JAGRPO010000040.1 GCA_019449455.1 Betaproteobacteria bacterium
CCGCGCACCGCTGGCTCAACCTGCCGCTCGCGCGCGAGCCGCGCCCGCAGATGGCGCGCTGGTATGCGGCACTCAAGGCGAGGCCCGGGTCTGCGCGGGTGCTGTCGACGCCGGTGACCTGAAGAACCCCGAATTCACCACCGCGGCTTGCCGTTCGCGCCACGACGCGCGGATCGCCGCGAGCGCCGCCGCTGCCGTCACCGGAACGCCGAACAGCAGCAACGGCGCCCACGGCGCCGCCGCCGCCTCGATGCCGGCCACGTCGGAGAGCCCGATCCCGGCCGCGACCAGGAGCCCCGCGATGCCGGCTGCCGCCAGCCACCCGGCCAGCGCGCCGCGCCGGTCGAGCCAGCCGCGAACGCGCGGGTCCACCGTCACCACGCTCAACGCGAAGGCGATCGCGAAGGCGGCGAGGGCCGCATAGGCCTCGGGTGCCAGCCGCAGGAAGATCCCCGACCGCGTTCCGGCCGAGACGGCGCCGCCCCACAGGGTCAGGGCGACGGCAAGCGTTCCGGGCACGTCGGGATAGTCGTCGTGTCTCATGGCGTTGTTCCTTGTCGAAGGGTCTAGACGAGCGGAGCGGGCCCCGGAAAGGCGGACCATTCGTCGCGCGCGGGCGCCCGCGCGAACACCACCTCGCCCTTGAGGAAATCGATCGCGTCGCGCACCACGCCCGCGTCGCGAAGGATCGCGTTGTGCCCGAGGCCCGTGGTGCGCACGAACCGCGCGTCGGGCCAGGCCCGCGCGATGGCGATGCCCGCCGAAATGCGCACGTCGGTGTCGCCCTCGTCGTGGATCACGAGCGCCGGCGCGGCGAGCGAATCGACGCTCGCCGGCAGTTCCAGCTCGTCCCAGCGCACGCCGTAGCGGCGCTCGATCGCCGATTGCACTCGCGCGCGCAGCTTCTCGCCCAGGCCCAGCTTCTTCGCGAACCAGGCCGAATAGCCGATGAGGGAAGCCGGCGGCGCGATGAGCACGCCGCGCAGGCGCCGGCCCGAGGCGCGCAGGAACGGCGCGATCGCCGCCGCGCCCAGCGAATGTCCGACGACGCCCGCGACGGCGATGCCGCGCGCGTCGAGCGCATCGGCGACGGCGCCCAGGCCGCGGCCGAAGTCGATGAGCGAGGAATGCCTCCCCTCGGAGAGCCCGTGGCCCGCGTGGTCGAACACGACGGCCTGGAAGCCCGCGTCCACGAGCGCCGGCACGAACGCGTGGAGCTGCGCGCCGCGCCCGCCCCAGCCATGGCTCAGGATCACCGCCGGGCGGTCGCGGGAGCCGAAGCGCCACGCGGACAGACGGGTGTCGCCCGCGTGGACCACGAAGCCCTCGCCCCCGGCGAGGAAGACGCGGTCGCGCTCGCGCACCGCGCGCAGCGGCGGCGTGAGGAAGAGCCGCACGGCGTCGGCCACGGCGCGCTCGGGCGCGACGATCGCGCCGACCTGCAGCCGGGCACGCGCCGACAGCCACTTCATTGTACGAACGATCGTGCTATTAAATGACAGCAGGGCGGCGGGCATGGAACCTCCGTCGATGGGGAATCAGCGGCGCGCGGCCGCGGGGCGGGATGCGGGCTTCCCGGCGGTCGCGCGGTTCGCGTCCACCAGGCGTTCGAAACCGGCGAGCGCGCGGGCACGGGCCCCCGCGTCGCCCAGCAGGCGTTGCGTGTGATAGCAGGCGAGCACGAGGCCGAACATCTCGAAGACGAACTGGCCCGCGTCGGTGCCGGCGCGCAGCTCGCCGCTGTCGACCGCCAGCTGCACGGCCTTCGCGAGCTCGCGGGCAAGGTGGCGCTGGCGCTCGGCGACGGCGACCCGCATCGGGCCGGGCTGGTCGTCGTACTCGGCCGAGGCCGCCTGCATGGGGCAGCTGCCGCGCAGCTTCGCGCGCTCCGGCCACACGATCCAGTTCCCGAAAAGGGCGCGCAGCCGCTTCAGCCCCCGCGGCACCTTGAGCGCCGGCAGGAACACCGCCTCGGTGAAACGGCGCGAGGATTCGTCCAGCGCGGCGATCTGCAGGTCGGTGCGCGAGCCGAAATGGGCGAAGAGCCCGCTCTTGGAGAGCCCCGTGCGCTCCGCGAGCGTGCCGATGGTGAGCGACTCGAACCCGGCCTCGCTCGCCTGCTGCACGGCGGCTTCGAGGATCTGGGCGCGGGTCTCTTCCCCCTTGCGGGCCTTGAGGACTTGCGGCGACATGGCGTCTCCGGTCGGTATGGCCGGCAGAATAGAACGACCGTTCGTTTAATGTCAAGCCCCCGGCCGGGCGCTACCATCCGGGCATGGACCTGCGCCGCTACGACCTCAACCTGCTCGTGACCCTGGAGGCGCTCCTCGACGAGGGAAGCGTCACCGGGGCCGCCCAACGACTGCGCCTCAGCCAGTCCGCCGTGAGCGCGGCGCTGGACCGGCTGCGCAGCCTGTTCGACGACCCGCTGCTCGTACGCGTGGGCAACCGCATGGAGGCCACCCCCTTCGCCGGGCGGCTGCAGGGGCCGATCAAGACCGCGCTCGCCTCGGTGTCGCTGGCGCTCGCCCTGCCGCAGAAGTTCGACCCCGCCCGGGCGCGGCTGCACGCGCGCCTCGGTAGTTCCGACTACATCGGCCTGATGGTGCTGCCGAAGCTCCATGCCGCCCTCGCGGCCGAGGCACCGGGCATCTCGCTCGAGGTCCTCCCGAAGCCCCCCGACGAGACCGTGACGCCGCTGCTCGCGGGCAACGTCGATCTCATCACCACCGTCGACCCGCCCGAGGGGCGGGACCTCTTCAGCGCGCCGCTCATCGACGAGACCTTCGTCTGCGTGATGCGCCCGGGGCACCCGCTCGCGCGCGGACGGCTCACGGTGGAGCGGCTCCTGGACTACCCGCACGTGGTGGTCACGGCGCACGGCGCGAGCGCGGGCATCCTCGACCGGACGCTGGCCGCGCGCGGGCTGCGGCGCCGGACGCCGCTGAGCGTGCCGGTCTTCGCGACCGCCTTCGCGGTGCTGGCGGAGAACGACCTCGTCGCGATCCTGCCGGAGCGCGTCTCGCGCGCGCAGGCCGGCCGCTTCGGACTGGTGCTTCGCAAGCCGCCGCTGGCGGTGCCGGGCTACACGCTCTCCATCCTGTGGCACCAGCGCACCGCCCACGACCCCGCGCACCGCTGGCTGCGCGAGCGCCTCGTCGCCATCGCCGCTTCGCCGGCAGGTCATCGACGTCGTCGATAACCGTATCCACAAATATCGATTGGACGGATCGCCCGCGCCCGCCTAGAGTGAAGGGGCGTGACGGATGCCCCGGAAGGGGCCGCAGAATTCGACGGAGTTGCGCTCGACCGTCGAATGCGTGGAGTTGGGGGCCCCCTCGAGGGGCCCTTTTTTTTCGCCGGCGGCGGCGGGCGATCCGCCTGGAGGCGACGCGGAGCGGGCCCCCTACTCCCCCCGTCGCGTTCCCACGATGCGCTGGAAGGTCACCAGCATCCCCGCGGTGGCACCCCAGATGAATCGCCCGCGCCAGGGCATCGCCCAGTAGTGGCGCAGCCGCCCCCTGTAGAAGGCGCACTCGTAGCGGTGGTTGGCCGTCTCCAGCAGGAAGGAGAGTGGCACCTCGAAGACGTCGGCGACCTCGTAGGGGTCGGGCGCGAAGTCGACGGGCGGCTCGATCCAGCCGACCACGGGACGAACGCGGTAGCCGGTGGACGTGTGGTAGTCGGGCAATTCCCCGAGGATCTCGATGCCCGCCGGGTCGATGCCCACTTCCTCCCGCGCCTCGCGAAGCGCCGTGTGCGCGGGGCCCTCGTCGCCCTCCTCCGCGCGACCGCCCGGAAAGCTGATCTGCCCCGCATGGTCGGCCAGGTGCGCGGTTCGCTGCGTGAAGACGACGGTGGGCTCGCCGGGACGGTTCACGACGAGGAGCAGGACCGCCGCGGGCGTGAGCTCGCCGGCGCCCGCGGCCGCCCGTTGCTTCTCGAGGTCGTCGGCCGTCATCAGGTCCTCGAGCGGCGGGATGTCGGAGAGTCGGCGTGCCAGTTCGTCGCGTGTCAGCAGGCGTCGCATCGGGGGGGTCGTGTCGCGCGTATTTCGCAAGTATAAGATGCGCCGGAGGGGACGGTTCCCAGGAACCGTCCCCAAACTGGACCACGACCATGATCCTGCACGACTACTGGCGGTCTTCCGCCGCTTTCCGCGTGCGCATCGCGCTGGCGGTCAAGGGCATCGAGCCGGAGCGGCGCTATGTCCATCTGAGGAAGGGCGAGCAGCGCGCCGGCGCCTTCCTGGCGAAGAACCCGCAGGGGCTGGTGCCGCTGCTCGAGGACGGCGCGCTCACCCTCCCCCAGTCGCTTGCCATCATCGAGTACCTCGAGGAGACGCATCCGTCGCCGCCGCTCCTGCCCGCGAAGCCGGCCGAGCGGGCGTGGGTGCGCGCGGTGGCGCTGGCGGTGGCCTGCGACATCCATCCGCTGAACAACCTGCGCGTGCTCAGGTATCTCGACAGCGAGCTGCACGCGGACGAAGCGGCCCGCGACCGCTGGTACGCGCACTGGGTGGCCGAGGGGCTCGCCGCCATCGAGAAGATGGTCGAGGCCCGTCCCGGCCCCGGGCCCTTCTGCCTGGGCGAGTCCCCCACCATCGCAGACGTCTGCCTGGTTCCCCAGGTCTTCAACGCCTGGCGCTACCGCGTTCCCGTGGAGCCCTACCCCCTGGTCGCCGCCATCGTGGAGGAGTGCCTCAAGCTCCCCGCCTTCGACCTCTCGCAGCCCTCCCGGCAACCCGACGTGGAGTAAGGGGACGGTTCCCAGGAACCGTCCCCAAACGGGAACTTTCGAGCGGTTTCGATGCAATAGGGGAAGGATCGATGCGAAACCGCCCATGCCCCCCTGGAACATGCAGCCCGAGCTGACCCTTTTCGCCCGCATGAGGCAGGGCGACGAGGAGGCCTTCGTGGCGCTCTACCGCCGGCACAAGGACGCGGTGTATCGCTTTGCCCTGCTGCGCACCGGCTCGGCGGCCCAGGCGGCGGACGTGACGCAGGAGGCGTTCCTGCATCTCATGACCCGCCCGGAGCAGTACGACCCGGCACGCGGCTCCATCGCTGCGTGGCTGTGCGGCGTGGCGCGCAACCTCGCCCGGCGCGAGACCGGCACCCGCGAGGATGCGACCGACCCCGAGGAGCTGACCGGCGACGCCATCGCCGCGCCCGAGCTGGTCGAGAACGTCGGTCCCGCGGAGAAGCTCCTCGCCCACGAGACCGCGGAGCAGGTGCGAGCCGCGCTCGCCGCCGTCGCCCCGCACTACCGCGACGTCCTCATCCTTTGCGAGCTTTCCGATCTTTCCTATGCCGAGGCCGCGCACGTCTGCGGCATCGACATCGGCACCGTGCGCTCGCGCCTGTCCCGCGCCCGCGCGCAACTCGCCGACCGTCTTTCGCGAATGGGGCTCCTCCAGGGCCGCGGACGCGTGAAGGAGGCATCATGAGCACCCCGAACGACTCCCTGCATCCCGCCGTGCGCGATGCCCGTCTCGCCGACCGGCTCGGCGAGCTGAAGGCCGCGCTCGCCGGCGTCGATGCCCCCGCCCGCATCGAGTCCGTCCTCGTGGACCGGTTCCGCGACCTCGCGAGCCGCCAGAGCCACGCCGCCCGTCCGCGCCTCTGGTGGATGCCCCCGCTCGCCATGGTGGCCACCGTGGCCATCGTGAGCTGGATGGTGCGCTCGCCCGCCATCCTGCCCGTGACCGAGCCCGCGATCGAGTACACCTCGGTACCCGCCACCGGTGGCAATCCCGAACCGTTCCTGGCGCTCAAGCCGCTGGAACGCATCGCGCTCGAGCCGCAGGCAACGGTCGTCGCGACCGAATTTCCGCGCGCGCTCCTCGCCCAATGGGGGCTGCCTGTCTCCCCCGAGCGGGCGGGCGAGCCGGTGCGCGCCGAGATGCTCTATTCCGCCGAGGGCGAGCCTCTCGCCCTGCGCATCCTCGACTGACCGCAGCTTCCCGAAAGGACACCCATGAACACCGGACTCATCGCCGCTGCCATCACCTGCGCCCTGGCCGCGCCCGCGCTCGCGCAGTCGCCGGGTGCCGACGGCGGGCACCGCCACCAGGTCATCATCGACGGCCACGATATCCTTGCCGAGGCGGCAGGCGCGAAGGCTTCCGCCCAGGTCTGGCGCCAGTGGGGCGACGACCTGCGCGCCTCGCTGGGAACGATGTTCGGCGATCACTTCGCCGCGAAGCCCGTGAAGGGCGCCCCCTACAGCGCCGAGGTGTCGACGCAGGTGAGCCAGACGCTCGCCGACGGCAACGTGATCGCCAGGCAGACCACCGGCCGCGTCTATCGCGATGGCGAGGGCCGCACGCGCCAGGAGACGGTGGTGAACGGGGAAGCCAAGTCGATCCAGTTGCGCGACCCCGTCGAGGGCTCCGCGGTGATGCTGCTGCCCGGCACGAAGAAGGCCGTGCGCCTGCCCAGGATCGTGCGCCACGACGAGCGCAAGGAGCTCAGGATCCTGCGCGTCGGCGAGAAGGAGATCCGCATCGAGGACGGCAAGGTCACCATCGACGGCAAGGAAACCGCCGGCACGGTCGCGTTGAAGTCCGCGGGCAAGGAGATCCGCATCGACAACGGCAAGGTCACCATCGACGGCAGGGAGATCGCGCCGGGCGAAGGCGACAGGAAGGTGGTCGTGAAGCACATCACGGAAGGCGAGACGGGCGACGGCACGCGACGCGAGGAAGTGCGCGTGCACGTCGTGCGCAGCGTCGACGGGAAGGAAGCGCGCACGCTCGAGTCGCTCGTGCCGCCCGTGCCGCCCGTCCCGCCCGTCCCGCCCGTGCCTCCCGTTCCGCCGATGGCCAGCGCGTTCGAAGGTCGTTTCGACGGAGCGCTCCTGAAATCGAAGGCCACCACGACCTCTCTCGGCGTGAAGGAGTTCGACGGCGTGAAGGCCGAGGGCAAGTCGACCGTGCGCACCATCCCCGCCGGCGAGATCGGCAACAGGAACCCGATCGTGGTCACGTCGGAGTCGTGGTATTCACCCGACCTGCAGCTCACCGTGTACTCGCGGCAGAGCGACCCGCGCTTCGGCGAGACGACCTATCGCCTCACGAACATCCGCCGGGGCGAGCCTTCCGCCGATCTCTTCAAGGTGCCGGAGGAATACGCCGGCGGCGGCAAGCGCGGCAGGGGATAGCCGTCGCGCGCGGGTATCATGGGCCCCCGCGCCAAGGAGGCGCGTCCATGGTCCTGTCCACCGCCCGCCTGCGACTTCGCCCCTGGCGCGAGTCCGACCTCGCGCCGTTCGCGGCGATGAACGCCGATGCGCGCGTGATGGAGCATTTCCCGGCGCTCCTGGCGCGCGAAGAAAGCGACGCGATGGCCCGCCGCATCATGGCGAGGCTCGAATCGCAGGGCTGGGGACTGTGGGCCCTCGAGGTGGCTGGCGGCGAGCCCTTCATCGGTTTCGCGGGGCTCGCCACGCCGGCCTTCGAGGAATACTTCACCCCGTGCACGGAGGTCGGCTGGCGCCTGGCGCGCGATGCCTGGGGCCACGGCTACGCGACCGAGGCCGCGCGGGCGGCGGTCGCCTTCGGTTTCGGGAACCTGGGGCTCGCCGAGATCGTTTCCTTCACCGCGACAACCAACACCCGCTCGATGGCGGTGATGGAGCGGCTCGGCATGCGCCGCGACGGCGAGTTCGACCATCCCAGGATCGCCGAAGGCAATCCGGTTCGAAGGCACGTGCTCTACCGGCTGGGGCCGGGCCGCTAGAAACGGGAGCCCGGCTCCTTCAGGAACGCGACCTCCCCGGGCGTCGATTCGCGCCCGAGCGCGGCGTTGCGGTGCGGAAAGCGGCCGAAGCGACGGATGATCTCGCGGTGCTTCCCGGCCCAAGCGGTGAGCCCCCTCGTCTCGGGAAAAGACTCGAGCGCCGAGAAGAGCGCGATCGAGCGGTCCTGCACGGCGAGATCCTCGGCGTGCTCGAAGGGCAGGTAGGCGAACTGCCGCTCCACCGGCAGCCGCGCCACGTCCCATCCCGCCGCAACCATCCGTCGCGCGCAATCGAGCGCCATCGCGTCCTGCGAGAAGGCGCGCGGGTCGTCGCGGTAGAGGTTTCGCGAGAACTGGTCGAGCACGACGATCAACGCGAGCATCGAATCGGGGTCGTCGCGCCAGCGGTCGCGCTCGCCGAGCGCTGCGCTCGCGTGCAGCGCCAGGAAACGGCGCCGGATCTCCCCGTCGAAAGCGGGGTCCTTCCGGAACCACGCCTCCCGCGGCTTGCCATGGCCGGGCGATCCCGGCTCGCCGAACCAGAACGCCAGGACTTCGCCGGCCTGCACGCCGGAGTTCACGGCGCGCCCCGGATCAGCGCGGGTGGAAAGGGGCGCCGGAATGCCACCGGCCCTACGGACAGCTCAGGTGCGGGCAGCGGTTGACCTCGACCGAGACGTGGACGAGGGTCGGGATGCCGGCGAGGCGCTCGCGGTAGCCGTCGGGCGTCAGGGGCTCCTTCGCGACGATGGTCACGATGCAGGCGTAGGATGCGCGGCCGACGCGCCAGACGTGGAGGTCGGCGATCTCGGCGTCGCCGTCGCTCTCGATGGCGAGCTTCACCTGCGCGGCCACGGGCGTGTCCATCTCGCGGTCGAGGAGCACGCGCGCCGACTGCACGACGAGGCCCTTCGACCACCACGCGATCACGCCGGCGCCGACGAGGCCCATCACCGGGTCCATCCACGCCCAGCCGAGCATCATCCCCGCGGCCAGCGCCACGATCGCCAGCACCGAGGTGAAGGCGTCGGCCAGCACGTGCAGGTAGGCCGCGCGCAGGTTCAGGTCGCCGTGACCGTGGCCGTGGCCGTGGCCGTGGCCGTGGCCGTGGCCGTGAGCGTGGCCGTGATCGTGGCCGTGATCGTGGTCGTCATCGTGGTCGTGGTCGTCATCGTGGTCGTGGTCGTCGCCGTGATCGTGCCCATGGTCGTGGCCGGCCAGGACGAACGCCGACACGACGTTCACCAGCAGGCCCACGGCGGCGACGACGAGCGCGGTCCCGAAGGCGATGGCGTGCGGATTGGCGAGGCGCAGCACCGATTCCACCGCCATCGCGAGCGCCACGATGCCGAGCACGAGGGCGCTGGAGAAGGCGCCGAGCACCTCGATCTTCCACGTGCCGAACGCGAAACGCTCGTCGCGCGACCAGCGCCGCGCCAGCACATAGGCGCTGCCGGCGATGGCGAGCGCCGCGACGTGCGTGCCCATGTGCCACCCGTCGGCCAGCAGGGCCATGGAACCGGTGAGCCATCCGCCGGCGATCTCGGCCACCATCGTGACCGCCGTGATGGCCACCACGATCCACGTGCGCGACTCGCCCGCGCGGTTACCCGCGTCGAACGCGTGCTCGTGCCGCCAGGTGGTCAGGTCGTGCAGCGCCATGCCTGTGTCGTCGAAGCGGCGGCCGGGTGGCCGCCGGGGGAATCGGTCAGGCGGGCGCGGCGCGGACCGGCGAGAAGCCGGCCCTGGCGATGGCGGCCGCGATGCGGTCGGCGGAGAAGTCGCTCTCCACCTTCACGCGCCGGGCGGCGATGTCGATGTCGCAGCGCCCGGCGGGGTCGACGGTCTTCACCGCGTCGGTGATGGTGGCGGCGCAGTGGCCGCAGGTCATGTCCTGAACGTCGAATTCGATCGTCGTCATTTCGCCTTCGCCTTTTCGAGCCGGGTCACGAGATAGCCGCCATCGGCCTCCTCCGCGCGGAAGCGGATCTGCGCGCCGGACTCGAGGCCCTCGAGCAGGGCCGCGTCCTTCACGCGGAAGACCATCGTCATCGGCGGCATCCTGAGGTTCACGATGGGGCCGTGCTTGATCGTGAGCTTCTTCGCTTCCCGGTCCACCTTCTTCACCTCGCCCGCCGTCAGCGGTGCGTCCGCGGCCAGCGCGACCGCCGGGACGATGGCGGACGCGAAGGCCGCCGCGAGAATCCATTCGCGCTTCATCAATCGCTCTCCTGTCGGGATTTCCGCTGCCATTCTAAGCCCGCGCGGCCCCGGCGAGGTCGTCGAGGATGGGACAGTCGGGGCGGCCGTCGCCATGGCAGCAGTGGACCAGGTGCTCGAGGGTGCGCCTCATGCCCTGGAGCTCGGCGATGCGCGCGTCGAGGTCGGCCATGTGCTTCGCGGCCAGGCGCTTCACGTCGGCGCTGGCGCGGCGCTTGTCCTGCCACAGGCCGAGCAGCCCGGCGATCTCCTTCATCGTGAAGCCCAGGTCGCGCGACCGCCGGATGAAGCGCAGCACGTGCACGTCGGCATCGCGGTAGATGCGGTAGCCGGCCACCGTGCGCCCCGCCTTGGGCACCAGCCCGATCTCCTCGTAGTGACGGATCATCTTGGCCGACACGCCCGAGGCCTCGGCCGCCTCGCTGATGTTGAAGAAGCCCTCGCGGCGCGCGTCGGACAGCTCGAAGTATTTCGCCTGCGGCATTTCAATCTCCGGTCGTTCGGGGCCGTGCCGGCTTCCAGCGGCGAAGCAGCAGCGCATTGGACACCACGCTCACGCTGCTCAGCGCCATCGCCGCGCCCGCGATCACCGGCGAGAGAAGGCCCAGGGCCGCGAGCGGCACGCCCACCACGTTGTACACGAAAGCCCAGAAGAGGTTCTGGCGGATCTTCGCATGGGTGCGGCGCGAGATGTCCAGCGCGTCGGCCACCAGCGACGGGTCGCCGCGCATGAGGGTGACGCCCGCGGTGTGCATCGCCACGTCGGTGCCGGTGCCCATCGCGATGCCGATGTCGGCCGCGGCGAGGGCCGGCGCGTCGTTGATGCCGTCACCCACCATCGCCACCGCGCCGTACGACCTGCGCAATTGCGCCACCACGGCGGCCTTGTCCTCCGGCAGGACCTCGGCGCGCACGTCGTCGATTCCAGCGGCGCGGCCCGCCGCTTCGGCCGCGCCGCGGTTGTCGCCCGTGACGAGGACCGGCACGATGCCGAGCGAGCGCAGCGTCGCGACGGCCGCGGCGGACTGCGGCTTCAGCGCGTCGCCGAAGGCGAGGAGCGCCAGCGCGCGGGCCCGCGGCGCCGACTCGACGAGCCAGGACACGGTCATTCCCTGCGCCTCCAGCCTCGCGGCATCGCTCTCGAGCCGCTCGATGCCCGCGACGTTCAGTTCTCCCGCCCAGCGACGGCTGGCGATCGCGATCGTGCGCGCCTCGATCACCGCCTCGACGCCGCGTCCTGCCACCGTGCGCATCTGCCCCGCCTGGGGGATCGGGACGACCTCGCGCCGTGCCGCCTCCGTCACCGCCCTCGCGAGCGGATGCGCGGAGCCGCGCTGCACGGCCGCGGCCAGGCGCATCGCCTCGTCGCGCGCGATGTCCAGGGGCACGATCTCGGCGAGCGAAGGCTTGCCCTCGGTGAGCGTTCCCGTCTTGTCGAAGGCCACCACGCGCGTGCGGTGCGCGATCTCGAGCGCCAGCGCATCCTTGATGAGGATCCCGTGGCGGGCGGCCATTCCCGTGCCCACCATGACCGCCGTCGGCGTGGCGAGCCCCAGCGCGCACGGGCACGCGATGACGAGGACGGCCACGGCGTTGAGCACCGCGGCCTCCCAGTTTCCGGTGGCCAGTCCCCACGCGAGGAGGGTCGCGAACGCGATGGCCACGACCGCCGGCACGAACACTTCGCTCACGCGGTCGACGAGGCGCTGGATGGGCGCCTTGGCGGCCTGCGCCGACTCGACCGCGCGAATGATCCTCGCGAGCGTGCTCTCCGCGCCCACGGCGACCGTGCGCGCGACGAGGCGGCCCTCGGCATTCACCGAGCCGCCCGTGATGCGGCTGCCCGGCGACTTGGGCACCGGCAGGCTTTCGCCCGTCACGAGGGACTCGTCCACGTGGCTCGCGCCCTCGACCACCTCCGCGTCGACGGGCACGCGCTCGCCGGGAAGCACGACCACGACGTCGGTTACCCGGACCAGTGCCACCGGCACGACGCGCTCCTCGCCGCCCGCGAGCAGGCGCGCCGTCTCCGGGCGCAGCGCCGCGAGCGCCCGGATCGCTTCCGTCGTCTGCCGCTTGGCGCGCTCCTCGAGCCATTTGCCCGCGCGCACCAGCGTGATCACGACGGCGGAGGCCTCGAAGTAGAGATGCCCGCCCTCCTCGGCGAGCGCGAGGTACACGCTCAGCCCGTAGGCGGCGCTGGTGCCGATGGCCACCAGGAGGTCCATGTTGCCCGCGCGCGCGGCGAGCGCCTTCCACGCCGAGCGGTAGAAGCGGGCGCCGATCACGAACTGCACCGGCGTGGCGAGCAGCCACTGCAGCCAGACCGGCAGCATCCAGTGCGCGCCGAAGAGGCCCGCCACCATCGGCACGACGAGCGGCGCCGTGAGCAGGACCGCGGCCGCCAGCTCGAGCGTGTCGCGGCCGATGGCGGCCGCCGGCGCCCCGGGGATCGCCTCCTCCCTGACCGAGCTTTCGTATCCCGCCTTCCTGATCGCCTCGATGGCCGCCCGCGCGATGTCGCCGGAGGCGCTCAGCGTGGCCGTTTCCGTGGCCAGGTTGACGCCGGCCGCCACGACCCCGGGCACCTTGAGGAGCGCCTTCTCCACGCGCGCCACGCACGAGGCGCACGTCATCCCGTGCACGGACAGCTCGAGGACGTTCACGTCCAGCGGGCTGCCTCCCCCTCCGGGAGAGGGCCGCGGCGAGGCGAACGCGGGCAAGGCGCTGGCAGCCATCGCTAGATTCCCCCGCCGGCGAGCACCGGGGTGTACCCGGACTCCGCGATGGCGGCCACGAATTCCCCTGGCGCCTCGCCGCTCGCGATGCGCACCTTGCGCCCCGCGAGGTCGATCTCGCAGCTCGCAGCGGCGTCGATTTCCTTGACGGCTTTCGTGATGACCGAGGCGCAGTGGCCACAGGTCATGTCGTTCACGACGATTTCGATCATGGCGGCTCCTTGTTGGACGCACGCCGCCACTCTCCACCTTCCCACCATGGGAAGGTCAAGCCGCCTTATTCGGCGAGATCGGGGCCGATCACCGCCCTGAGGAGGGTTTCACTGAGCCCGGCGCGCTTGTCGTACCGCCCGGAAAACCACCAGGCCGCCCCCTTCTTGATGGTGAGGTCGCCGTGGTGCCCCGTGAGGAGCCGCGCCGCCGCGCGCCCGAGGGTGGGCTGGTGGCCGACGATGATCACGCCCCCGTCGTTGCGGGGCCAGTCGGCTTCGCGGATGAGCGCGTCCTCGGTCGCCGAGGGCCCCAGCGTGACCCGCACATCGTAGTCGCGACCGAGGGCGTCCGCCGTCTGCCGGGCGCGCGCCGCGGGGCTCGCGAGGATCCTCCACTCGCCTTCCAGGCGCGGGCGCAGCCACTTCGCCACCTTGGCCGCCTGCCTGCGTCCCTTGTCGGTGAGTTCGCGCTTCATGTCGAGCACGCCGTCTTCCGCCTCGGCGTGGCGCCAGAGGACCAGTTCCATCGTTCTCTCCGGATGGGTGACGATGGCCCATTACATCACGGTCCACGCCGGGAGCGTCCCGAATGTGACAGCCTCGTTTCGCTCGGGGCGCCCTTCAGGATCCGGCAGCGGAACCCGTCGCGGGCACCGCACCGCCACTGGTGCCGGTCGCCGGCACAGCGCCGCCGGCGGAGCCCGTCCCCGGCGCAGCGCCGCCCGCAGCGCCGGCCGCCGACGCCCCCCCGCCCGCGCCCGCCGCGGCGACCTCGGCCTCCGGCACGAAGCCGTGGTGCCCGAACTGCCACATCAGGAAGGCGTAGATGTCGGCCAGCTCCTCGTCGCGCTGCGTGCGGGTGGCGCCCCGGCCGTGCCCGCCCTGCCACTCGACGCGCATGAGGACCGGCTTGCCGCTCGTGGAGGCGGCCTGGAGGCGCGCGGCCATCTTGGCGGCCTGCCAGGGATCGACGCGCGGGTCGTTCATGCCCGTGGTGAGGAGGACGGCGGGATACGGCGTGCCGTCCTTCACCTGGTGGTAGGCGGACATCGTGCGCAGCGCCGCGAACCCCTCGGGCGTGGCGACCGAGCCGAACTCCGGGATGTTGGCCGGCCCGTTGGGCGCGAATTCGAAGCGCAGCATGTCGAGCACCGCCACGCGCGGCACGACGGCGGCGAAGAGTTCCGGGCGGCGCACCATCGCGCCGGCCGACGGAATGCCGCCGGCGCTCGTCCCCTGGATCGCGAGCCGCCTCGGGCTCGTGAAGCCGAACTTGATGAGGAATTCCGCGCACGCGACGAAGTCGAGGATCGTGTTCTCCTTCGTCGCCTTCTGGCCCGCGCGGTGCCAGGCCTCGCCGTACTCGCCGCCGCCGCGGACGTGCGCGAAGGCGATGATGCCGCCGTGCTCGAGCCACGCGAGGCGGGTCGCGTCGAAGACGGGCACCTGCGAGATGCCATAGGCGCCATAGCCGATGAGGAGCGTCGGGTTGTCGGCCGTGAGCATCGTCGACTTCTTGTAGAGGAGCGTCACCGGCACCTTGGTGCCGTCGCGGCTGGGCGCGTACAGGCGCACCTCGTCGATCGCGGAGAAGTCCGCCTTCGGCGCCGGCTGCAGCCCCGTATTGCGCAGGTTCCCGGTCTTCGCCTCCACCGTGATCACCGCGGGCGGCTCGATGAAGCCCTGGAGGTACAGCACGGCCCCGGGCCGGCGCGGGTGCGTGAGCATCTGCGTGATGGCCACGTCGAACGCGGTCTTCACGAACTCCGGCGTGCGCGAGGCCCCGAAGCCCAGGTTCAGCCGTTCCAGCCGCTCGAGGCCTCCCACCGTGGATCTCAGGTAGAGCGCGTCGGCCGCGAGCGCCATGCCGAGAATGACCGCCTCGCCCTCCGGAACCGCCACGCGCGGGCGCGAGAGGCCGTCCTTGCCCGCCTTCACCACCAGCACCTTGTTGAGGGGAGCGTCCTTGTGGGTGAGGAGGTAGAGGTCGTCCTTCCAGGCCTCGATGGCGGTCACGCCGTCCTCGAAGCCGATGATCTTCGTCCAGCGCGGAAGCCCCTTCGCGAGCTCCCTCACCGGCGTCATGTGGACCGAGATCTCGCGCCGGACGCCATGGCGCACGACTGCGTAGGCGTGCGTCGAATCCTCGGGGACCACGAGCGAGGGGTAGACGAACTCCGGCACGTCGCGCGCGCCGCCGACGCCCGAGGCGAACACGATCTCGTCCTGGGCGGCCGGACGGCCGATCACGTGGCGGTAGAGGCGGATGCCCGCGTAGCGATGCGCGGAGTCCGCGGGCCCTCCCTCGGGGATGCGCGCGTAGTAGAACGCACGGCCGTCGTGGTGCCACGATAGCCCGGTGTTGAAGCGGGCCCGGTCGATGGCCACGCCGGTGTCGCGCGCGTCGCGCACCTCCAGCACGCGCAGGGTCGCGTCTTCCGTGCCGCCCAGGGAAACGCCGTAGGCCACGAGCGCGCCGTCGGGCGAGGGCCGGTACCAGTTGATCGCGGCCCGCGCCGCCTGCGTCGAAAACCGCGCGGGATCCACCAGCACGCGCTCGGCGCCGGCGAACCCGTCGCGCACGCACAGCACGGGCGTATCCTGCCCCGGGGCGAGCTTCAGGTAGAACACCTTCCCGTTGGCGAGCGCGAGATTGCGCACGGTCACCTGCGCGGCGGAAAGCTCGCGGATGCGCTCCACGAGCGCCGCGCGGCCCGGAATGCGCGCCAGCTCCTTGCGCGCCCGCTCGTCCTGCTCGCGGAAGAACGCCTGCGAATCGGGCGACTTCGCTTCCTCCAGCCAGCGGTAGGGATCGACCACTTCCACGCCGTGCAGCGTCTCGCGCACCTCGCGCACCGGCGCCAAGGGACGCGCGACCGCGGTCGCCATCGCGGCTGCGGGAGCCGACGGCGGCCCGGCAGGCGCGGCCGGTGGCCCGGCAGGCGTTGCCGGCGGCTCGGCGGCCGTTGCCGGCGGCTCGGCGGGCGTTGCCGGCGGCTCGGCAAGCGCCGCCAGCGGCAGGACGAAGGCGAGGAGGAATGCGCGGGCGCGTCTCATCGGGGCGAGTGGTCGATCCCGGCGGCGAGTTGCAGCGCGGGGCCGGCGGTTGCCGCCCGCGGCCCCGCCGGCCGGTGCGGGGGTCGACTCGCGGTCAACCGCCGCGACGCATGATGGGCTTCGCCACCGACCCGGAGACGGCGAACACGCCGCGATCCTGGGCGACGGTGGCGCGGATCTCCACCGTGACCCGGCCCGAGAGGGCGCCGTTGGCGCCGATGTCGATGTTGCCGCCACCGCGCAGCACGCCGCCCTGCAGGACGAGGTTGCGGTAGGCGGCGCGCCCGTCGCCCGTGCCGAACTCGCCGGAGAGCTCGGCGAATTTCGTCACGCCCGCGCGGCCGGCCGCGTCAGGCGACTGCATGACCGCCACGAGGTCGATGTTCGAGACGGATCCGTCGGTGAGGCGGAACTTGCCCTGCACGCGCGGCGCCTCGAAGAGGGTGGCGAGCGCCGCCGATTCGGCGGCCACCGCGAAGTTGCCCTCGACCTTGCCGGTCACGGCGATGTCGCGCGTGAACGCGCCCACCAGCTGGTCCGCGCGCACGCGGGCGAGGGAGAGGTCCGAAGCGAGCGTCACCGTCGGGCCCCAGCTCACCTTGAGCGTGCCGTTCACCTTGCCCTCGAGCACGTCGGCCTCGAATTCCGAGAAGGTGATGTCCTTGGCCGTGAGCACCCCCTTGGCCGACACGTCGCTCACCGGCACCGCGGCGCCCATGGGAAGCTCCCAGTGGCGGGCGCTGAACGTCACCTCGTAGTCGGCCTCGCGCGGGACGATATTCGCCGTCCAGACACCCGCGCCCGCGAGGTTCGCGCTCCTGAACGCGCCATCCCGCCTGAAGCTGATCGTGGCGTCGAACGGCTTGATCTCGGGTTTCACGTCCAGCTTGACGTTCTTCAGGCGCACGACCTCGATTTCCGCCGCGTTCTTCTTGCCTTCGGTCTCGCCCCACGAGAGGATGCGCCGGGGCGCGTCGCCCATGATGGAGACGTTGTCGAGCTCGAGCAGGTTCACCACCACGCGGTCGCCCAGGAGCGCGGGTATGTCGACGAAGAGCCGGCCGTGCGTCGCCTTCGCGTCGAGCGCCTTGCCGACCGTGAAGCCCTCGATCTTCAGGTGCGGCGAGGGGATCAGCGAGAACTTGAGGCTCGAGATCGACACCTCGTCGTGCATCCAGCCGCCGATGCCCCTCTCGATCTTGTTGGCGTACCCGCGCAGCGGCACCACGTGCAGCAGGACCACGCCGATCACCGCGAGCGCGGCAACGCCAACCACGGAGTTCCGAACCCAGTTCACCTTCCGCCGCGGGCGGCGCTTGACGGGAGCGGCGGCCGCCTCGGCATCGGGCTCGACCTTCGTGCGCAGCACCTCGGCGATCTCGCGCGCCTTCCTTTCCTGCTCGGTGCGGATGCGGGCCTCCTCGTCGAGCTCCGCCTGCTCCTTGGCCTTCATGTACGCCTTGGCCTGCGCCTTGCCCTCCAGCTCGGCGCGGCGGGTCATGTCGCCCTCGATCTCGGCCTTCACCTTCTCGCGGGTCGTCTCCTCGACCGTCTCGCGGGCCCTGGCCTCGATGCGGGCCCGCTTCTCGGCCTCCTCGCGCCCCCTGCGCTCGGTGTCGATCTTCGCGGCCAGATCCTTCTCGCTGCGCTCGCGCTCCTCGGCCTCGACCATCGCGCGCGCCTCGGCCTCGATCTTCGCCTTGCGCTCGACGTCCAGGCGGGCCGCCGCCTCGACGCGGTCGCGCGCGGCCGCTTCCACTTCCTCGCGGGCGCGCGCCTCCAGGCGGCGCAGCCGGCGAGTCTCTTCCTCCGCCTTCTCGCGGGCGACGGATTCGGCGGCCGCCCTCGCCTCCGCCTCGGCGCGAAGCTTCGCCTCCTGGTCGGCGCGCTCCCTGGCGGCGCGCTCGGCCTGGATGCGCACTTCCATCTCGGCCTTCTGCAGGACATCGCGCTCCTCGCGCAGCCGCTCCTCCAGCTCGGCCTTCGCGGCGAGGCGCGCCTCCGCCATGATCTGCGCCTGGATCTCGGAGCGGGCCTTCTCCTCGATCTCGTCGCGCAGCAGCGCTTCCATCTCGCCGCGGATGCGCGCCTCGATCTCCTCCTTGAGGCGGGCCTTGAGCTCCTGCTCGGAGGCCACCGCTTCCTGGGCCTGGCGCCGCGCGGCCGCCTCCGCCTCGGCGCGCGCCTTGGCGAGCGCCTGGGCCTCGGCTTCGGCGCGCGTACGCGCTTCGGTGAGCGCGCGGGCCTCCGACTCGGCCTTCGCCCGCAACTCGGCCATGCGCTGCGACTCGGCCTCTTCCTTGGCCCTCTCCGCGGCCGCGGCGCGCGCCACCTGCTCGGCGACCGCGCGCTTCTTCGCCTCCTCCTCCCGCACCCGCGCCTCGAGCTCGGCGCGCGCGCGGGCATCGGCCTCCGCCTGCGCCTTCGCCCTCAACTGCGCCAGGTTGCGGCTTTCATGCTCCTCCTTCGCCTTGTTCTCGGCGGCGAGCCTCGCCTGCTGGTCGGCCACGGCCTTGCGGCGCGCTTCTTCCTCGCGCATCTTCGTTTCGAGTTCGGCCTTGGCGCGATCGGCGGCTTCCCGGGCGCGGCGTGCCTGCTCCATCGCGCGCATCTCGGCCTCGGCCTTCGCCTTCGCGTCCGCTTCCGCGGTGGCGCGCGCCTCGGCCTGGTGCCTGGCGTTTTCGCGCGCGGCGACTTGCGCGCTCGCGCGGGCCTTCTTCTCGGCCTCGGCCTTCTCCTGCTGGCGCGAGAGCTCGCCGATGTCCAGGGCCGCCGCCGCGACCACGCGCTGCGTGGCCCCCGGAAGCTTTCCGGGCGCGGTGAAGTCGAAGTCGTCCTCGCCGAAGGGGTCGGGCTCCTTGCGCGTCTCGAAAATGCGCGCGAACCCGTCCTTGATGAGGGTGTTCATCGCCTTCTCGAGCTGGATCTTGTCGAGCTCGGCCCTGTCCATGATCTGCGCGAACGTGGACTTGCCGTCGACGAGCTTGAGGACCTTCATCAGGTCCTTCGACAGGGACGCCGAGCGCTGGTTGACCTGCGTGATGCCCTTCGCGGTCTTGGTGAAGACGGTGGTGTTGTCCATCCGATGTTCCCGGGGAGAATTCTTCTTCGGTGGCGAAAGGCGTCTGGCAGGCGCGGAAACGGTGCCCAAGAGGTCAGGCTGCCGGGTTTCCCGCGCGAGCAAGGATGTCGGAGGCAATAATGGCATGAATTCAGGGTGTTGGAAATTGCCGACTGCCGGACGCGGCCGCCGCGGGCGCGGGCTGGAAAGAATTCGTTACAAGGAACGCTGTCCTCCGCGAGGCGGTCCCATGCGTTATGGGATCATTGAACCGGCCGTTCGCCGGCGATCGACGCGAAAGAAGGCTCGATATGAATCGATTGGCCGCAGTCCTGATGACCGTTGCCGTGGTTCCCCTCCTGGCATGGGCGGATCCGCCAGGCCGCGTGGCACGGCTCTCGCTAGTCGAGGGCCAGGCCGCGGTGTTCGCCGATCCCGAGCAAGGCTGGGAAGGCGCGCGCGTCAACACGAGCCTCACCAGCGAGAACTCCGTCTGGACCGAGCCCGGCGCGCGCGCCGAGCTTCGCTTCGGCTCCGCCGCCCTGCGGCTGGGCGAGACGACGCAGCTCGACATCCTCCGGCTCGACGACGAGACGTTCCGCGCCCACGTCGCGCGCGGTTCGCTCGCGGTGCGCGTCCGCGACATGGGCAGGAATGAATCGTGGTACGTCACGACGCCGGAGGCGCGATTCCAGCTGCGCGGCAACGGGCGCTACCGGATCGAAACCGATCTCGAGCTCGGCCAATCGCGGCTGACCGTCTTCTCCGGCACCGCGCGCCTCGAGGCCGCGGGCGGCTCCATCAACATCGACACCAGCCGCAGCGTCCGCGTGACCGGCGGCGAGCGCCCGAGATACGAGTTCGAGCCGGCCGTCTCGACAGACCTCGACGAATGGGCGCTCGCACGCGACCAGCGGCTCGAGGAACGCGAGGCGGCACGCTACGTGCCGCAGGAGATGACGGGCTGGGAAGACCTGGACGACTACGGGGTCTGGCGCAACGAGGCCGAATACGGCGTGGTGTGGTACCCGACCCGCGTCGAAGCCGGCTGGGTCCCGTACCGGTACGGCCGCTGGACCTGGGTGCGCCCATGGGGCTGGACCTGGGTCGACGACGCCCCGTGGGGCTACGCGCCGTTCCACTACGGCCGCTGGGTATACGTCGGCAACCGCTGGGGCTGGTATCCCGGCCAGTACACCTCGCGGCCGGTCTGGGCGCCGGCCCTCGTCGGGTGGGTCGGCGGATCGGGCTGGAACATCTCCATCTCGACGGGTCTCACCGACGTCATGGGCTGGTATCCGCTCTCGCCCTTCGACCGCTACGAACCCTGGTACGCGGCCAACGTCACCTACGTGAACCGCGTGAACCACATCGTGATTCCTCCCCGCCGGGACCGCGACGGCCGCCGGGATGATCGTCGCGGCGACCGCGACGGCCGTCGTGATGGCCGCCACGACAACCGCGACCGCGGCGCCACCGTGATGCCCCGCGAGCACTTCGGCTCCCGCCGGCCGGTGCAGAACTTCGTAGCGCCCGTCGCGGGCGAGGTCGTCGCCCGGCAACCGCTCGTTTCCGGCTCCTCGGTCCTGCCGTCGCGCAGCGAATGGCGCATGCGCACGAAACCCGCGGACGCCACGCCGCTTCCGACCGCGCCCCGGGCACCCGTGCGCGGCGAACCCGCCGCAAGCCCGCGGCCGTCGTCGCCTGCCGCTCCCGCACCCCGCGCACCGGCGACTCAGCCTGCAGTGATCACGCCCCCGGCGCCCGCCGTGCCGTCGTCGCGCTTCGCGCGCCCGGCACCGGCCGAGCCGGCACCGCGCGTGAAGCCAGCCGAGCCGGCCGTCCAGCCGTCGCGGCCAGGCACCGTCACGCGCCCTGCCGCGCCAGCGGAACCGGCGACGCGAGCGAAGCCTCCCGAAGCACGAGGCACCGAGTCGCGGGCACCGCGAGCCGTGGAACGGTCAGCCCCCGCCCAGCCGCAACCCGTCGTCCGGCCGGCGCCCGTGCCAACGCAACCCGCCGCCAGGACGGCGCCCGTCCAATCGCAACCCGCCGCCAGGACGGCGCCCGTCCAATCGCAACCTGCCGTCAGGCCCGCGCCCGTGCAATCGCAACCGGTCGCGAAGCCCGCGCCAGCCCAGGAGAGGCCGGCGGCGAGAGGCGCACCCACGGTCGAGAAGCCCGGCAAGACCGACGACGCCCGGTAGCGCCGGGCCGGGCTGGCCGCCGGCGCGGGGATGATAATCTCCGCGCATGCAGACCACCCGCCCGTTCTGGGCGCTCGCCATCGCGGGCGCGGCCATCCTCGCCGTCACCATGGGGATCCGCCAGTCGCTCGGGCTCTTCGTCTCGCCGATCAACACGTCCACGGGACTGGGCATCGTCACGGTGAGCTTCGCGCTCGCCGTGGGCCAGTTCGTGTGGGGTGCCGCCCAGCCGGTCTTCGGTGCGATCGCCGACCGCGTGGGGCCCGTGCGCGTGATGGTGGCGGGCGCGCTCCTGCTGGCCGCGGGACTCGCGATCACCCCGTTCATGGGCTCCAGCCTCGGCCTCGTCGTCTTCCTGGGCGTCGTGGCGGCCGCGGGCGCCGGCGCCGGCAGCTTCTCGATCCTCATCGGCGCGGCCGCCAACCGCATCGAGCCGCAGCGCCGCGCCTTCGCCTCGGGCTTCATCAACGCGGGCGGCTCCTTCGGCCAGTTCGTGTTCGCGCCGCTTTCACAGGCGCTCATCGCCGCCATCGGCTGGGTCGCCGCGCTCTGGGCGCTCGCCGCCGCCGCGCTCGCCACGATTCCCATGACCGCCGCGTTTCGCGAGCGGCGCGGCGAACCCGCCCACGGCCACACCGCCCCCGGGCTCACCCTGCGCGGCCAGATCGCGGAGGCTTCCCGGAACCCGAGCTACTGGTGCCTGCACGCGGGGTTCTTCACCTGCGGCTTCCATATCGCGTTCCTCGTGACGCACCTGCCCGGAGAGGTGGACCTCTGCGGCCTGCCGGCTTCGGTGTCCGCGCTTTCGCTCGCGATCATCGGACTGGCCAACATCGCCGGCAGCCTCGGCGCGGGGTGGCTCGGCCAGACCTACCGGATGAAGTGGCTCCTGTTCTGGATATACGGCGCGCGCGCGATCGCGGTGGGCATCTATCTCGTCCTGCCCAGGACGCCGGCGACTTTCTACGCGTTCGCGGCCGTGCTGGGACTCACCTGGCTCGCGACCGTGCCGCCCACCGCGGGACTCGTGGGGAAGCTCTTCGGCACCCGCTTTCTCGCCACGCTCTTCGGGTTGACGCTGCTGTCGCACCAGATCGGCGGCTTCTTCGGCGCGTGGCTGGGCGGCCTCGCCATCCAGCACACGGGAAGCTACGACTGGATGTGGTACGCCGACATCGCGCTCGCGGCGACGGCGGCGCTGGTCAACGTTCCGATCCGCGAGGCGGTTCCGCAGCCGGTTCCGAAGGCGGCCTAGGCGCGCGCGCCTAGCGCAGCTTCCGGCCGGTGAACTCGTCCTCGATCGATTCGCGGTAGTAGCTCGCGGGCGACGGCGAGGTCATGAGGCGCCGGTACACCTCCGGGGAGACGTTCGCGTACTCGTAGGCGCCCGATGTCGTCTCCACGACGAGCTTGCGGCTGCGCTCGTCGTAACCCGCGGCCCTGAGCCCGGTGGCGCTCAAGCGCTTCATCTCCATCGCGAACCTCCCTGTCGAACGCGGATCGCCCGCCCGCCGGCGGCGGCGACCCGCAGCATCATTTTCCGGCCTTGTCGCCCCAGAGCTCGCGCAGCCGCGCGTCGCGCCCGCAGCCGTTGCGGTAGAACTTGTAGCGCACGGGGTTCTTCACGTAATAGTCCTGGTGGTACCCCTCCGCCGGGTAGAACGTCCCGGCCATCTCGACGGGCGTGACGATCGGCGCCTTGAACGGCTTCGACTTCTCCAGCGCGGCCTTCGACGCCTGCGCCGCCGCCCGCTGCGCTTCCGAGTGGTAGAAGATGCCGGTCCGGTACTGGCTGCCGGAATCGCAGAACTGGCGGTCGCGAACGGTGGGATCGACGTTCACCCAGAACACCTCGAGGAGCCTCTCGTAGGTGACCTTCGCCGGGTCGTAGACGACCTGCACCGCCTCCGCGTGCCCCGTGGCGCCCGCGGACACCTGCTCGTAGGTGGGATTGGCGGTGCGGCCCCCGATGTAGCCGGAGGTGGTGGAGATCACGCCGGGCAGCACGTCATAGGGCGGCTCCATGCACCAGAAGCAGCCGCCGGCGAAGGTCGCCTTCTCGGTGGCGGCTTGCGCTGAGGCGCCGGCCGGCAGGGACAGGGCCGCGGCAAGGGTGAGCATTTCCAGGATTCGCATCGTGTTCTCCGGTCGGTGACAAGGGTAGCGCACGCCGGCCGATCGCGTCCGCCGCCACGCCGCTACGGACTCCTTACGCCCAGCTGGCTGTCGTGGATTCGCGCCAGGAGCGCCTGCGCGAGGATGGCGCCGACGAGGGCGAGGAACATGTCCCACTGCGTGTCCCACACGTCGCCCTGGGTGCCGAGGAAGGCGTCCGCCGCCTCGGACGAAGCCAGGGCCACCCACCACTCGATGAACTCGTAGGTCGCGCTGATGGCGAGGCACACGCAGGTCACGAGGAAGAAGAGCCATCGCCCGCGCGGGAGCACGGCGTTCCTCAGCAGGATCTCGCGCGCGACCATCGCCGGCACGAACCCCTGCACGAGGTGGCCCACGCGGTCGTAGTAGTTGCGGGCGAGCCCGAACTCGTCGCGCAGCCAGTTGAACCACGGCACCTCGGCGTAGGTGTACTTGGCCCCGATCATCAGCACGACGCCGTGCAGGAAGACGAGCGCGAGGACGAGCGGCGTGAAGCGCCACCGTCCGTACAGCGCGGCGATGGCGACGAGGGCCGCCATGGCCGGCGCTGCCTCCAGGAACCACGTGAACCTGTCCTTCGGGACCCATCCGGTGGCCAGGAGGAGCACGGCCCAGCCCGCAAGGAGCGCCAGGTGCAGCCGCGGAGAGGCCTGCACGACGTTCACGCGCGCCCCCACAGCCACGCCGCGCCGCGCACGCCGCTGGAATCGCCGTGCGCCGGCGGCACGAGGCGCGTGCGCACCTCGTCGGAGAAGACGTGCGCGCCCCACAGGGCCGGCACGCGCTCGTAGAGCCGCGACACCCTGGACAGGCCTCCGCCCAGCACGATCACGTCGGGGTCGACGATGTTCACCACGCCCGCCAGCGATCGCGCAAGGCGCGCCTCGTAGCGCGATAGCGTCGCCTCGCAAGCGGCATCGCCCGCCCCGGCCCGCGTCGCGATACCGGCCGCGTCGAGGCTCTCGCCGGTGGCGCGCCGGTGATCCGCGGCCAGCCCCGGGCCCGACAGGTAGGTCTCGACGCAACCCGCGCGGCCGCAATAGCAGCGCGGCAGGGGAAGGTCCTCCTCGCCCGGCATCGGCAGGGGGTTGTGGCCCCACTCCCCGGCGATCGCGTTGGCGCCGGCGATGACGCGCCCGTCCACCACGATCCCGCCGCCCACGCCGGTGCCGAGGATCACGCCGAAGGCCACGCGCGCTCCCTTCGCCGCGCCGTCCACGGCCTCCGAGAGCGCGAAGCAGTTGGCGTCGTTCGCGAGGCGCACCTCCCGGTCCAGGCGGGACTCGAGGTCGGCCTTGAGGGCGCGCCCGATGAGGCAGGTGGAATTGGCGTTCTTCACGAGCCCGGTGGCGAGCGAGAGCGCGCCCGGAATCGCCACTCCCACGGTGCAACGCACGCCGCGTTCGCGCTCGGCCTCGCGCACCAGCCGCGCGATGAGCTCCAGCGTGGCCGCGTAGTCCCCCGCCGGCGTGGGCACGCGCCGGCGCACCGCCTCGGCGCCGGCGGCGTCGAGGACCGCGATCTCGATCTTGCTGCCGCCGAGGTCGATGCCGATGCGTTCCATGGGTGGCGCGACTATAGCCCAATATTTCAGGTGAAATCGGCGCTGTGATGCACGTCACAACGCCTTCCCGGTGCCGGGACGGATAGTGGGCGCACAAGCAGTGAACAACCCCGCAAGCGCGCACTTTGGCACACGCCCGGATCGGGGAACCGATCCGGGCGCGCCATTTCTGGAAGCCGTCTCTTCGCCAATGACCGAGTCCCTTCGCATCGTCTCCTCGTTTTCGCTGCGCGCGAAGATGGTGGCGTTGCTGCTGCTGGTCGAGGCCGCGGGACTCGCCTTCCTGGTCTGGCAGGGCCGCGACGAGGACATCGCGCACACGGAGGCCGAGTTCCAGTCCTCGATGGCCCAGATCCGCCCGCTGGTCAACGCCGCGCTCGCCCCGGCGATCGCCGGGGACGACGCGATGCAGATCATGGCGGTGCTCGACGCGGCGCGCGGCGCGCGCGGCATCGCCTACCTCGTCGCGAAGGACACGCAGGGCCGCGTGATCGCGGCCGTCGGCACGCCGGCCGGGGAGGCGCTGCCGGGCCTGGACCCGTCGCTCGAATCGTCGTTCTCGGACGAGCGGTTCGACACGATCGTCCCCCTCGCCCTGGGCGCGCGCCCCGTCGGCGCCGCGTACGTGGGGATCTCGACCGCGTCATGGCGCGTGGCCATCGACCGCCAGTTCCGCGAGGCCGTGTTCAAGGCGACGAGCGCCTTCTTCATGTCGGTCCTGGTCTTCCTCGTGGTGATCAACCCGCTCGCCCGCCGCCTGGCGAGGCTGCGCGGCGCCTCCGAGGAGATCGCGGCGGGCGATTACGCGACGCGCATCCCCGACGACGATCCCGACGACGTGGGCCTCCTCGCGCGCGCCTTCAACAAGATGGCGGAGCAGGTGCAGGGGCGCATCGCCGAGCTCGAGGAGAGCCGGCTGCGCTTCCACAACATCGCCGACTTCACCTACGACGTCGAGCTCTGGTTCGGTCCCACCGGGCGCCTGCAGTGGATCAACAAGTCGGTCGAGCGGCTCACGGGATACACGCCGGAGGAATGCCTGGCCGACCGCGAGTTCCCCTTCTCGCACGTTCACCCCGAGGACAAGGAGGCCGCCTACCAGGCAAGCGCGGCGGCGCTCGCGGCGCAGTCGACCGGATCGGACTTCGAGTTCCGCATCGTCAAGAAGGACGGCTCGTCGGAGTGGGTGACGAATTCCTGGCAGCCGATCTACGGGCAGGGCGGCGAGTTCCTCGGCCTTCGCGCGAGCCTCAACTCCATCCAGGCGCTCAAGGACACGGAGATGAACCTGCGCAGCACGCTCGCGCGGCTCGAGGAAGCCGGCGACCTGCAGGCGAGGACCTCCGAGAGCCTGCGCACCGAGCGCTCGCGGCTGCTCTCGCTCCTCGGGGCGATGAACTTCGGCGTGGTGCTGATCGACCCCTCGAGCCGCATCATCTACTCCAACCCGGCGTTCGCCTACGTGTGGTCGATCCCCCGCGGCGAGGCGCTGCTGGGGCTGAGCCTCTTCGACGCGCTCGAGCTCGCCGAGGACGTGGTCTCCGACCTCGGCGCCTTCACGTCGCAGCTGCCCGGGCTCGTCGCGAGCCGCCACGTCTCGGCGGCCCAGGAGCTCAGGCTCATGTCGGGGCGCATCCTGCGGGTGCGCGTCTGCCCGGTGCAGGACGAGTCGGGCGCGAGCCTCGGCGCGGTGCTCATCCACGAGGACATCACGCTCGCCCGCGAAAGCGAGACGCAGCTCGCGTTCCTCGCCGAGCGCGACCCCCTCACCGGCCTGTACAACCGCCGGCGCTTCGAGCGCGAGCTGGCCGAGCGCATGGACGGCGCGGCGCGCGACAGGCAGCGCCTGGCGCTGCTCCTGTTCGACCTCGACGAGTTCAAGAGCGTGAACGACCTGTTCGGGCACCGCATGGGCGACACGGTCCTCCTGCAGGTGGCCGGCGAGATCCGCTCGCACCTGCGCAAGAACGAGTTCTTCGCGCGCATCGGCGGGGACGAGTTCGCCCTCCTCGTCGCCGACGTCACCGACGAGCAGCTGCACACGCTCGCCGACAGGCTGATGCACGTGGTGGGGGCGATGAGCTTCAGCTTGGGCGAGGTGCGCCTGTCCCTCACCGCGAGCCTGGGCATCGCGCTGTACCCCGCGCACGCGGCCACGCCGCAGGAGCTGATCGCCCACGCCGACGCGGCCATGTACCAGGCCAAGGACGCCGGCAAGAACACGTGGCGCACCTACCGCCCCGACCACGTCGCGACGCTGCGCCAGCGTTCCCTCGTCACCTGGAACGACCGCATCCGCCACGCCTTGAAGAACGAGGGCTTCGAGGTCCACCTGCAGGGCATCTTCGACACGCGCACGCGCGAGCGGCGCCACAACGAGGCGCTCGTGCGGATGAAGGACGGCGACGACAAGCTCCTGCCCCCGGGCGCGTTCATCGGCTACGCCGAGAAGTCGAACCTCATCATCGACCTGGACCACTGGGTGGTGGCGCACGTGATCGAGGCGCTGGCGGTCGACCCGACAATGGCTCCGGTGGCCGTGAACATCTCCGGCCGCTCGATCGACGAGCCCGGCATGACCGATTTCATCCGCTCGCAGCTTTCGGCGCGCGGCGTCGACCCGGCGCGGCTCTTCGTCGAGATCACGGAGACGGCGGCCATCCGCGACATGCGCGACGCCCAGCGCTTCATCCTCGACCTGCACGACACCGGCTGCAAGGTGTGCCTGGACGACTTCGGCGCCGGCTTCTCGACCTTCGCCTACATCAAGCAGCTGCCCGTCGACGTGATCAAGATCGACGGCCTGTTCGTGAGGAACCTCGCGCGCGAGCGCGACAACCAGGTGTTCGTGCGCGCCATGCTCGACATCGCCCGCGGCTTCGGCAAGCAGGTCGTGGCCGAGGCGGTGGAAGACGAGCACACGCTCGACATCCTGCGCAACTACGGCGTGGACATGGCGCAGGGCTGGGTCTTCGAGGCGCCCTTCCCCATCGTCCGGCCGGCGGTTCCCGCCGCCTTGCGCCCGGACAACTCCGCCATCGTCGTTCGCCCCAACTTCGTCGAGCGCCGGCGGGCCCGCAGCTGATTCTCCCTGCGCGGGCGGCCACCCGGCCCGCCTCGTTTCGCCACGCCGTCGATATACGCAGCGTGTATATTTCAATTTCGACTTTTGGAATATATCATCAACGCATTGCGTACACTCCTGGAGGCCGCCGTGGAAGACCAGCAAGCCACCCTGCGAAATGCCATGACGCGCCTGGACCTCACCCGCGACTCGTTCGCCGACCGGCTGGGCGTCTCCCGCCGCGCCCTCGACTCGTGGCTGCTGCCGGCCACCTCCGGAGAACACCGCCGGATGCCCGGCGTGGTCGCGAAGCTGCTGGCCGGGCTCCCCGAGGCGCCACCCGTGGCCGCGGGCGCCCCGGGCGAGCTGCGCGCGCGTTTCACCAAGCGGGGCAAGCCCCACCTGCTCTCGGTGGCGCAGTTCGACCGCGAGACGGTGGAAGCGCTGCTGCGGGTGGCCGAGGCGATGGAGCCCATCGCGCGCCGCCGCAAGGTGACGCGCGTGCTGGAAGGCGCTGTGCTCGGCAACCTCTTCTTCGAACCCAGCACGCGCACGCGCGTGAGCTTCGGCGCCGCCTTCTGCCGCCTCGGCGGGTCGGTGTGCGACACCACGGGCTTCACGTTCTCCTCGATGGTCAAGGGGGAGTCGATCGCCGACACGAGCCGCGTGATGAGCGGCTACGTGGACGCGATCGTCGTGCGCCACCCCGAGCAGGGGTCCGTGGCGGAATTCGCCCGCCACACGCACCTGCCGGTGATCAACGGCGGCGACGGCACGGGCGAGCACCCCACCCAGGCCCTCCTCGACCTCTACACGATCCGTCGCGAGTTCGAGCGCCTGGGCAAGAGCGTGGACGGGGCGCGCGTGGCGATGGTGGGCGACCTGCGCCACGGCCGCACGGTGCACTCGCTCATCCGCCTGCTGTCGCTCTACCGCGGCCTGACCTTCCGGCTGGTCGCGCCGCCCTCGCTGGAGATGCCGCCCGCGCTCGTCGAGGCCGCCGCGGCCGCGGGGCACAAGGTGGAGCAGGTCGCCACTCTCGCCGACGGCCTTCGCAACGCCGATGTGCTCTACGCCACGCGCATCCAGAAGGAGCGCATGTCCGGCGAGGCGCTGGAGGCCTACCCGGCCGACTTCCGCATCGACCGGCGCGCGCTCGCCACCCTGTGCAGCCCGGACACCGTGGTGATGCACCCGCTGCCGCGGGACGGATCCGCGGGCGCGAACGACCTCTCCACCGACCTGGACGACGACCCGCGCCTCGCGATCTTCCGGCAGACCGACAACGGCATCCCGGTGCGCATGGCGGTGTTCGCCGTGCTGCTGGGCGTGGAGCACCTCGTCGGGCGCGACCTTCGCGACGCGCCGTGGATCTCGCCCGCTCGCCTGGGCCCCGGCGACGCGCCTTTCCACCGCCTCGCCTGACGCTTCATCGCCGCGGCCGGTCGCGGGAGGGGACGCGGTAGAGCCACACGGCCAGCACGACGCCGAATGCGGCGAGCGCCGCCTTGAGCCACGGCGGCTTCACGAAGAAGGTGATCGAGACGGCGAGCGTGCCCGACATGAGGGCGATGGCCCACAGCTTCGTCTTCCAGGGAATTGCGCGGTGGCGCTCCCATTCCCCCACGATGGGGCCGAAGGTCCTGTGATGCAGGAGCCAGCGGTGGAATCGCGGCGAGGACCGCGCGAAGCACGCCGCCGCGACGAGCATGAACGGCGTCGTGGGAAGCACGGGCAGCACGAGGCCCGCGACGCCCAGCCCCACGCAGGCGAAGCCCGCCACGAGGAGCACGATGCGCACGGCGCGCGAATCGTGGAGCTGCGCCGGGGGCTTGCGCCTCGCGGGGCTAGAATGCGGGCCATGAACGGGCTTGTCGTCGCGACCATCGTGCTCGGACTTGCCGTCGACCGGCACGGCGGCGCCCACGGCCAGCTCGCCGTGAGCGTCGGCGCCTGGGCCCTGCTGGCCCGGTTGTGGCTCGTTTCCCTTCCCGCGCAACGCCCCGCCCTCCTCGCCTGCCTGGTCTACGCCACCGCCGGCGAAGTGTTCCTGTCGCTGGTGTGGGGCCTGTACGACTACCGCCTGGGCAACCTCCCGCTCTTCGTGCCGCCCGGGCACGTGCTGCTCTTCTACCTCGGCACTCAGCTCGCCGCGCGGCTCGACGACGGCGCGCCATGGTGGATCGCCGCGGCGGCCCTTCCCGTCGTGGCGGCTTTCGCGTGGACCGGCCGCGACACGCTGGGACCGTTCCTCTACGCGCTTTTCCTCGCGTGCATGGTCCTGTCCCCCTCGCGAAAGCTCTACGCGACGATGCTGGCGCTCTCGCTCGCGATGGAACTGTGGGGAACCTGGCTCGGCAACTGGACCTGGCGCCGCGAGGTGCCGTGGCTGGGGCTCGTCACCGACAACCCGCCGCTCGCTGCCGGCGCCTTCTACGCCGCGCTCGACATGCTCGTGGTGAGCACGGTCGGCGCCCGCCGCCGTCAATCGCCGGCGAGGCCCATCCTCACGCCCAGCACCGCCTCGCACCAGGCCGCGACCTGCAGCGCCCGCTCGTCCTCGCGGTAGCGGCCCACGACCTGCATGCCCAGCGGCAGGCCGCGCGGGCCGCGACCGGAGGGCATGGTGATCGCCGGGAGCCCCGCCATCGACCACAACGAGCAGAAGGTGGCGTCGCCGGTGTTGCCCAGCCCCTCGGGCGCCTCGCCCACGGCGGGGATCGTGACGATGGCATCGCACCCGTCGTAGAGCCCGTCGAGCCAGCGGCGATACTCCTCGCGGCGCGCGAGGTTCTTCGCGTGCTGCTCCGGGGCGATGGCCTTGCCGCGGTCGAGGGCCTCGGTCAACGGCCGCGACATCTGCAGGCGGTGCCGCGATTCGAGCGAGGCGAATCCGCGCGAGGCGTCGTAGTCCATGATCGCCCCGACCACGGTCCACGCCGAGTTGAAGGCCGGCGGCAGCGGCACGTCGCGCACCAGCGCCCCCGCGTCCTTGAGGTTGGCCACGGCCTCGGTGAAATTCGCCTGCTGCGCCTCCGAGGCCAGCGACCACTTCGGCGTCCTCACCACCGCCAGCCGCGGCGCATGCCCGAGCGGGGCGAGGGGCACGGCGAGCGAGCGCATGCCGGCACGGATGCCGGTGGCCTCGTCGCGCAGGTCGAGCCCCATGAGGCAGCAGCCGAACCAGGCCGCGTCCTCCACGGAACGCGCGAAGACGCCCACGTGGTCCAGCGTCTTGCTGAACGGGAACACGCCGTCGCGGGAAATGGCGCCGAAGCTCGGCTTGTACCCGACGACGCCGCAAAACGCCGCCGGCCGGATCACCGAGCCCAGCGTCTGGGTGCCGATGGCCACCGGCACGAACCCCGTTGCCACCGCCGCCGCCGAGCCGCTCGACGAGCCGCCGGGCGTATGCGCGTTGTTCCACGGGTTGCGCGTCTTGCCGGGCTGGCGGAAGGCGAACTCCGTCGTCACCGTCTTGCCCATCACCAGCCCGCCCAGCGCCTCGAGGCGGCGCACGAGCCCGGCGGAGCGCCCCGGCACGTGGTTCGCGAAGATGCGCGAGCCCATGCGCGTGGGGATTCCGCGCGTGGCGATGATGTCCTTCACGCCGACCGGAACGCCGTACAGGGGCAGGTCCTTGAGGATTCCGCCGGAACGCTCCTCGGCCTCGGCCATGGCGCGCGCGGGCTCGAACCATTCGAAGGCCTGGATGCGCGGCTCGAGGGCCGCGACCCGGTCGTTGAGGGCCTGGACGTAGTCCGGAACCGTGAAACGGCCTTCCTTGAAGGCGGCGTGAAGGGCGCGAAGGCCGAGGGTGTGGGGTTCCATCCCGCTATTCTGCCCGCCGGATCGGGCGCGGCCAACCCGCACGTTCAGGCGAGGGCCTGCCTGAGGGCGTCGATCCCGGCCTGGGCGACGATCTCGTCGTCGCTCGCTTTGACCCCCGAGACCCCGATGGCGCCCACCAGCTGGCCGTCGATCTCGACGGGGAGCCCGCCCTGCAGCACCACCGGGTCGCCGCCGGCGGACAGGAACGAAAAGCGCCCCTTGTTCACCATTTCCTCGAGGATGCGGGTAGGCCGCTTGTAGGCGACCGCGGTCCTGGCCTTGCCCATGGCGGTGGCCACGCTGGAGTACTGGGTGCCGTCGATGCGGTGGACGAGGAGCGCGTGGCCCCCGTCGTCGGCCACGGCGATGACCACCTTCCATCCGTTCTTCGCGGCGCAGGCCTCGGCGGCCTCGGCCATGAGCCTGGCCGCCTCGAGGGTCAGGGCCTTTTTCGTGTGCAACGTGACGGGCATGGGGCGCTCCGGGGTGTCAGGCGCCCGATGATACCTCCACGGGCGCGGCCGGCCGTTGCACCGGCCCCCCGGTCGCGAGCAACGCCTCGCGCCGCCCGTCGAAGCGGTCGATGGAGTCGAACATTTCCTCGCAGAGCGCGACGACCTCGCGCCCCAGGGCCGTGGGTTCCATGCGCCTGCCCTGAGCCTCGAGCACGGCGCCCCCCACCGCGTCGGCGAGCTTGCGCACCAGGCAGGAAACGGTGGGCTGGGCGAGGGAGAGCTCCTCCGCGGCGCGGGTCACGCTGCCGTGGCGCACGCAGGCCTCGAAGGCGACGAGCTGGGGAAAGAAGCCGTGGCGGAAGAAGCGTCGGAGTCGGGTGCGGGTCATCGCGTTTCCTTTCAGGTTGGCCAGCCGATCCGCCCCGCTCCCGTCGCCGGAAACGAAGCGGCCTTTGCCCCGGTCGGGACAAAGGCCGCTGAAACGAATGGACCTTTGCCGCGAACTGGCAAAGGTCTCGCTAACAAACCTGCGCGTCACGCCGCGCCGCTTGCCGATGGTACCGGGGCGAATGCCCGTCTTGACGACACCACCGTAAAAGCTACTCCCCTTTGTAGGGCTGCCCCGCTCTTCGCGGGGCAGGCGATTTATAAACGCAATGTCCCCACCGCGCAACTCCGGGCGCTGCCGCGGGGCGCGCCGGGCTTCCGCGATCGCGTAAGATGGCGCATCGCAACCGATTGTATCCAAAGCGCTTTTTATTCCAAGGGTCAAGCCGCGCCGGGCCCGGTGCGACCTCGGTCCAACGGCACGGCCCGGAACCTGTGGGAAAATTGCGCGTCACAGTTAACTATGACCGCCATGCTCAACCGCCTGCCTTCCCGCGTCCTCTTCGCTGCCATGTTCGTGGCGAGCGCCTCCCTCATCGCCTTCGGCCTCGCCTTGCAGCACGCCGTGGGGCTCGAACCCTGCCCGATGTGCATCCTGCAGCGCTACGCGTTCGTGACGATCGGCGTGGTGGCGCTCATCGCCGCCATCCACGGCCCGGTGGGCATCGGGGTGCGCGTCTACTCCCTGCTCATCGCGGGGCTCGCCATCGCGGGCGGAAGCGTCTCGGTGCGCCAGTCGATCCTGCAACGATTCCCCGCCCCGGAGGCCGCGAACTGCATGGCGGGCGACCTCGATTTCCTCCTCGGCAACTTCCCGCTGGCCCAGGCCCTGCCGAAGATCTTCGCGGGCACCGGCGATTGCGCCAAGGTCGAGTGGAGCCTCCTCGGGCTTTCGATCGCGGAATGGGCGCTGGTGTGGTTCCTGCTGTTCGTCACGACGGCTGCCTGGCTCGCGTTCTTCCGCAAACGCGCGGCCGCGGCCGTTGCCTGACCGCCGCGTCTTCCTCCGGCGCGCCCTCGCGCTCGCCGCCTCGGGCTTCCTGGCACCGGCCATCGCACGCGCGCGATCGCGGGCGAGGTTCTCCGGCTATCCCTTTTCCCTCGGCGTCGCCTCCGGCTCGCCCACGGCCACCGGCTTCGTCCTGTGGACCCGGCTCGCCCCGGAACCGCTCTCCGGCGGAGGGCTCGGCCCGGAGTCGATCGAGGTCCGCTGGGAAATCGCCGACGACGAGAAGTTCTCGCGCGTCGTGAAGCGCGGCACCGCCAGCGCCGACGCCTCGCGCGCGCACGCCGTGCACGTCGAGGCCGAAGGCCTCGAGCCGGCGCGCTGGTACCACTACCGCTTCACCTCGGGCGGCGAAGCGAGCGCGGTGGGACGCGCGCGCACGGCGCCGGGCGCGGGTGCCGGCGACGAAAGGCTGCAGCTCGCCCTGGGCTCGTGCCAGCACTACGAGCAGGGCTACTTCGCCGCCCATCGCCACCTCGCGGCCGAGTCGCCCGATCTCGTGGCGTTCGTGGGGGACTACATCTACGAGTCGAGCCGGCGCAGCGGCAGGGTCCGCGAGCACCGCACGCCCGAGCCGAGGACGCTTGCCCAGTACCGCGACCGCTACGCCCTGTACAAGACCGATGCCGACCTGCAGGCCGCGCATGCCTGCGCCCCGTGGCTCGTGACCTGGGACGACCACGAGGTGGCCAACGACTACGCCGGCGACCGCGGGCAGGACCTCGACCCCGGCTTCCTCGCGCGCCGCGCCGCGGGCTATCGCGCCTGCTTCGAGCACCTGCCGTTCCGGCCGAGCGTGCTGCGCCCCGACGGGGAATACCGCCTCTACGGCACGCACGCGTGGGGGGCGCTCGCGAGCCTCTTCGTGCTCGACGACCGCCAGTACCGCGCGCACCAGGCCTGCCCGAGGCGCTCGCGGGGAGGCAGCAACGTCGTGGGACCGGACTGCGAAGAACGCACCCGGGAGGGCCGCACGATGCTGGGCGCGGCGCAGCAACGCTGGCTCGACGGCGAGTTCGAGGCGTCGAAGTCGCGCTGGAACCTCATCGTGCAGCAGACGCTGATGGCGCCCGCGGGCCGCCCGACCGCCGGCGGCGTGCAGCACTGGACCGACGGCTGGGACGGCTATCCGTGGGCGCGGGCCCGTCTTCTCGAGTCGCTCGCGCGGTCGGGCGCCGCCAACCCCGTCGTGCTGGGCGGCGACGTTCACGCCAACTACGTCGCAAACCTGCATGCGCGGCCCGGCGACGCGCGGTCGCCGGTCCTCGCCGCCGAGTTCTGCGGGACATCCATCTCGTCGTCGGGACCGAATCCGAAGGTGGTCGCGGCGATCCGCGACGCGAACCCGCACATCGTCCACGCCGATGGCTCGAGGCGCGGCTATGTGATGCTCGACATCGGCCGCGAGCGCCTCGAGGCGCGCCTGCGCGTGCTCGACACGGCGGCGCGCGCCGACGCCGCCGTTTCCACCGCCGCCACCTTCGCGGTGATCGCCGGCCGCCCGGGTCTCGCCGCCTGAAAAAGAAAAACGCCGCGGGACTCCCGCGGCGTTTCACTCGCTCCGATTGCGGCTGGAAGCCCGGTTACTTGACCGCGAGGATCTTCATCGCCTTGGCCAGGGTGTCCACGGAATCCTGGTGCTTGCCCGCCTTGTGCAACGCCTCTCCGTCGGCGCGGAATTTCTTCACGTCCTTCATCTGCGCTTCCGAGAGCTTCGGGTTCTTGGCGAGCGCTTCGTCGATCTTCTTCATGTCGGCCGGGCAGTGGAATGCGAGAGCCGAGCCGGCGAACAGCATCGCGGCGACGGCGGCAAAGGCGCGTTTCATGGATGGAGGCTCCTCTACGGTTATGGTGGGTGAAACGGGCGGAGTCTAGCGCAGCGCCGGCGGCAGTGCATGATTGGGGCTGCGATGCCCGAATCCCGCCTTTCCCTGCCCGACGCACCCGTCGGCCCGTACGACGCTTCCGGATTCCGGCTGGCCACGGGCGCGACGGCGGGTGAGACACTCATCCCGGCCGCCCGGTTCCTGTTCGCCTCCGAGACGATCGCGGTCCCCGTCGCCGGCCCGCACGCGGGATTCGCGAGGGGGACCGACCCCTTCGCCGACATCGCCGCCTGGGCCGCCACGGGCGCCCCGCTCACCCGGCCGCCGCTGGTGTGGATCGCATCGCCGGAGCGAAAGACGGGTGCCGGGATCGCGGCCGACGGCAAGTCGTTCGGGGAATCGGGCCCGCGCGCGCCCCTCGCCCTCGTGCCGAGGATCGCGCTCAACCGGTCGTGGGTCGACGCGTCCACCTTCGCCTACCTGTCGCGGCGAACGGTGACCATGCGAGGCGAGACGAAACCCGGCGGCGAATTCGTCGCGCGCACGCTCTGGCCGGAAGACTGGCGGCTCGACGAGGGCGCGCCGGCCGTCCGCCTTTCCGGGTCGCCCACGCCCAGGCTCGCCATCCGGGGCCTTCTTCGAAGCGCGCCGCGCGGCGGCGCCGATTCGCCTCCCGAGACGCACCCCGTCTGGGAGCGCCAGCCCGGCCGTCGCGATTGGGCCGGCCGCCCGGTGCTCGCCTTCGTCCTCGATGGCGCGCAGGGCGACGACGACGAGGCTTGGGGCGGGCACTTCGCGCTGGCCACGGGGCGCATTCCCGCCGGCGGACGCCTCTCCGACCTCCTCGTGGCGAATTTCTACACCCTCGACACGGAGAGCGAGAAGGGCATCCTTCCGGCGCCGGCGCCGCTCGACAATTACCTTGCCGACCTGAACAGCGGCCAGGCGTGGTACCGGCCGTCCTACGTGATGCTCGCGATCCTCGGCGACGAGCGCGCCCCTGCCCTCGTGCAGGGCGCCCTCAACCGCCTCTACCTGCAGTTCTGGCGGCACCAGCTCGAGTACCGGCACTCGACGATGAACTGCGCCGCGATCAGCGTGGACGTGCTGCGCGCCCTGGGCTGGGCGCTGCCGCCTCGCGGGCCCTCGGGCCCGGCGCGCGCCTGGCTGTCGATCCCCGCGAAGATGTTCGCCGAAGGACGGCTCGCGGCCGCGCGAACGGCCTTCGAGTACCTGAGCGAGGACCGCACGCGGCTCATGCCGTCGGCGGCGTTCGAGGAAGCGGTGTTCGGCCTGATGCAGCTCGGGGAAAAGGGCGCGGGTCCCGCCGACGGCGCGCTCGCCCGGATGCTCGCCGATGACCTCGTCGCGCTGGCGGGCGTGCGGCTGCCGCAGTTGCCGTCATCGCGCCCGTTCGGGACCTGGCCCGCGGCAAACCCGCGCGAATACCTGGGCGCCTTGCCGACCGACCCATCCGACCTCAAGGTCGTTCCGGTGCCGCCGCGTCCATTCCCGCCCGAGCTGCGCGACGCCGATCTCCTGCCCGCTCCGGCGCGCCGCTCCACCTGGCCGATCGCGATCCTGACGCTCGTCGGCATCGTGCCGATCGCGTGGCTCGCGGGCGTCGCATGGCGCGCGCTCCTGCGCGCCCGGCCCCAGGGGCTCGTCCGCTGACCCGGTTCAGGCGGCCAGCGCGCGCGCGCCGTCCCAGAGGAGCTTCATCCCCACCAGGGTGAGCATCGTGTAGGCCACCCGGTAGAAGGCGTTCTGCGAGATCCGGCGCATGAGCCACACGCCCAGCCAGATGCCGAAGGGCGCGAGCGGCGCGAGCACGAGCGAGGTGAGGAGATTGCGCGCGTCGAAGAGGCCGAGCCAGACGTAGGGCACGAGCTTCACCGCGTTGATCACCGCGAAGAAGATCACCGTGGTGCCCACGAGGATCGCCTTGTCGAGCTTCTGCGGCAGGAGGTAGACGCTGAGCGGCGGCCCGCCCGCGTGCGCGATCGTGCTCGCCAGCCCCGAGAGCGTGGACCAGAGGAAGCCCCTGGACCGGGAGGGCGTCACCGCCGGCGCGCTCGTGCCGCCCTGGTGCATCCGGTGCGCGACGAACGCAAGGGCCATGGCGCCGAGCACCGCGCGGATCACCGCCTCGCTGAAGTAACGGAAAGTGAGCGCGCCCAGCGCGATGCCCGTCACGCCGCCCGCGAGCAGCAGCCCGAGGTTCTTCCGGTGGAAGGTGCCGCGATAGGCGACGAGCCCCGTCGCGTCCATCACCAGGAGGATCGGCAGCATGATGGCGGCGGCCTGCGGCGTGGGAACGGCCAGCGCCACGAGCGGCGTGGCCATGATGCCCAGGCCGCTTCCGAACCCGCCCTTGGACACGCCCATGATCAACACGGCGGGGATGGCCACCGCGAAGAAGAACGGGTCGGTGATCACGCGCCGAGCGTGCGCAGGTCGGCGACGGGCTCGGCGAAAAGCTTGCCGGATCTCTCGTGGCGAAGGATGTCGGCGGCGACGTCCGCCGGGGGGCGAAGCTCGCCCGCCGCCTTCATCTGGCGGAAGCGCTCGACGTCCACGAACTCCTCGGGGCTCGCGCTGCGGACGACGCCCTGCATGGGCGTGTCGATGACGCCGGGGGCGAGGCTCACCACCTGGACGCCCGTCCGCGCCGTCTGCGCTTCCAGCGCCGCCACGCGCGACACCATGTCGATGGCGGCCTTGGCCGCGCAGTAGGCGCCCCAGCCGAAGATCGGGCGGCGGCCCGCGCCGGAAGAGATGTTGATCACGCGCCGGACCTTCGCGGTGGTGGCGGTGGCGATGAGGAAGCGGCGCATGAGGAGGATGGGCGCGGTGAAGTTGACGGCGAGGTTCAGCTCGAGCTCCGCCGCATCCACGCGGTCGATCATGCCCACGGGCGAGATCATCCCCGCGTTGTTGATGAGGACGGCCTTCGCGAAGCGCTTTCCGCGAAGGCGCTCGTCGACGCGGTCGCAGACGGTCTCGACGGCGCGCGGCGCGGCCAGGTCCACGAAGAGCTGCGCGCCCCCCGGGATCGGCCCGTCCTGCGCCCGCCCGAGGGCGATGAGCTCGATGTCCTTCTCGGCGCCCAGTTGGGCGACGAGCGCCTGGCCGAGGCCCTTGGTGTGGCCGGTGACGATGTAGAGATCCATGGTCTGGAAGGTGTCCGGTGCCCCGCCGCAACCGATCCCGCATGGCGCCGGACACCGTGGATAATGTGTCGCCCATTGTCCCATGCCGGAGTCGTTCGTCGCAGGACCAAGGAGGCACATGAAGGCAACCGATCCCTTTCCCCTCGATGGCGGCTGCGACTGCCGCTTCGTCCGCTACCGGATGCAGACGCGCCCGCTCTTCGTCCACTGCTGCCACTGCCGCTGGTGCCAGCGCGAGTCCGGCGCCTCGTTCGCCCTGAACGCGATGATCGAGGCCGACCGCGTGGCGATCCTCGGCGGCGAGCCGGATCTCGTGAACACGCCCACCGAGAGCGGCCTCGGCCAGCAGATCGCCCGCTGTCCCCGCTGCCGGATCGCCGTCTGGAGCCACTACGCCGGCGCCGGCCCGGCGGTGAAGTTCGTCCGCGTCGGCACGCTCGACGAGCCCGACCACCTGCCGCCCGACATCCACATCTTCACGGCCTCCCGGCAGCCCTGGGTGGTGATCCCGCCCGGCCAGCCCGCGGTGCCGGAGTACTATGACCGCGAACAATTGTGGCCCGCCGAAAGCCTCGATCGCCGCAAGGCCCTTCTTCCCCTGATCGAGGCGTGGAAGGCGATGCCGGACCGGTCGAAAGCCTGAGCCGCCGGGAGCCACGAGGCGTCCATCGCCGAGCGTGCCCGTTTGACCCGGCTCCTCGCCGTGGGGAGAATGCAGCCTTCCCACAACCAGGGGTCATTCCCGATGAGGGCCTTACTAGTCGTGGTGTTCGTCGCCACCGGCGCGCTGGCCGACGACGCGGGCATCCTGCGCTGCCGCGCCATCAAGGATTCCGCC
>JAGRPO010000235.1 GCA_019449455.1 Betaproteobacteria bacterium
CCGAGCTTGTCGGCGAGCGATCGCGTGAGGACGTCGGTGGGCCCGCCCGCGGGGAACGGCACCACGATCTTCACGGCCTTGTTGGGCCAGGTCTGGGCAGCCGCGGGCAGCGCCGCGGCAAGAAGGATGGCGGCGAGAGCGAGCGGGCGGCGGGGCATTTCGGTTTCCGGATCGGGATGGGGAGCCGAAATGGTAGCACCGGCGGCGTCCGCGGCTCCCCGACCGGCGCGGAAAGCCGAATTTCGCGGCGAGGCGGTATCGGGTAACCTCGCGGCTTCGGGAGGAGCCCATGAAACACGAACTGCAGGCGCTGGTCTTCGACGCGTACGGCACGTTGTTCGACGTCCATTCCGTGACGCGGCTGGCCGACTCGCTCTTCGCCGGGCGGGGCGCCGCCCTCTCGCAGGCGTGGCGCACGAAGCAGCTCGAGTACACGTGGCTGAGGAGCCTCATGGGCCGCTACGACGATTTCAGCGCCGTCACCGCCGGCGCGCTCGACTGGGCGCTCGAATCCCTCGGTCTCGCGGCCCGGCCGCAGGACCGCGCTTCGCTGCTCCGCGCCTACCGCACGCTGGGCACCTTTCCCGAAGTGCGCGGCGCGCTCGCGCGGCTGGGCGAGCGCCACCCGCTCGCGATCCTCTCCAACGGGCACCCCGACATGCTCGACGCCGTGGTGGACCACAACGAGCTGCGCGTCTTCTTCGGGGAGCGCGTCCTCAGCGTGCACGAGGCCGGCGTCTACAAGCCCGACCCGCGCGTCTACGCCATCGCCGCCGCGCAGCTCGGGTTGCCGGCGCAGTCGATCGGGTTCGTCTCCTCCAACGGGTGGGACGCCGCGGGCGCGAAATCCTTCGGCTTCACCGCCTTCTGGGTGAACCGCGGGAAGGCGCCGGTGGAGCGGCTGGGATCGCCGCCCGACGCGGTCGTGGACGACCTCGCCGGGCTGGCGCAGCTCCTCGCCTAGACGTCCTCGACGAACGTTTCCTCGCGCTTCTTCCTCACCGACGGCGTGAGGACGATCACGAGGAGAAGGGCCGCGATCACCAGGAGCGTGGCGCTGATCGGGCGCGTGACGAATACGGCCGGGTCCCCGCGCGACAGGAGCAGCGCGCGGCGCAGGTTCTCCTCCATCATCGGCCCCAGCACGAAGCCCAGCAGCAGCGGCGCCGCCTCGCAGTCGAGCTTGCCGAAGACGTAGCCGATGAGGCCGAAGCCGGCGGCGAGGAGCACGTCCATCCAGGCGTTGTTGATCGAGTACACGCCGATGCAGCAGAAGAGGAGGATCGCCGGGTACAGGAATCGGTACTCGAGCGTGAGGAGCTTCACCCACATGCCGATCATCGGGAGGTTCAGCACCACCAGCAGGAGGTTGCCCACCCACATGCTCGCGATCATCCCCCAGAAGAGCTCGGGGTTCGCGGTCATGATCTGCGGGCCTGGCTGGATGCCGTGGATGATCATGGCGCCGATCATGAGCGCCATCACCGGGTTGGACGGGATGCCCAGGGTGAGGAGCGGGACGAACGACGTCTGCGCCGCGGCGTTGTTCGCCGATTCCGGCGCGGCCACGCCCTCGATCGCGCCCTTGCCGAAGCGCGACGGGTCCTTCGCGAGCTTCTTCTCGAGCGTGTAGGCCGAGAAGGAACCGAGAATCGGGCCGCCGCCCGGCAGGATGCCCAGCATCGATCCCAGCGTCGTCCCGCGGACGATGGGCCAGAATGACATCTTGAGGTCCGTCCAGGTGGGCATGAGGCCGGTCACGCGCTTCACGAACACGTCGCGTTTCTGGCCGTGCTCGAGGTTGCGGATGATCTCGCCGAAGCCGAAGACCCCCATGGCGATGGGGCCGATGCCCACGCCGTCGATGAGCTCGGGCAGGCCGAAGTTGTAGCGGGCGATGCCGGAATTCACGTCCGTGCCGATGAGCCCGACGAGCAGCCCCAGCACGATCATGGCCACCGCCTTGATGAGCGAGCCGTGCGCGAGCACCACCGCCGCGATGAGGCCCAGCACCATGAGCGAGAAGTAGTCCGAGGGGCCGAACTTGAGGGCGAGCTCCGCGAGCGGCGGGGCGAACGCGGCCACGAGGATCGTGGCGACGGTGCCCGCGAAGAACGAGCCGATCGCCGCGATGGCGAGCGCCTTGCCCGCGTGGCCCTGGCGCGCCATCTGGTAGCCGTCGAGGCAGGTGACCACCGAACTCACCTCGCCGGGAAGGTTCACGAGGATGGCGGTGGTCGACCCGCCGTAGCTCGCGCCGTAGTAGATGCCCGCCAGCATGATGAGCGCCGAGACCGGCGGCAGCACGAAGGTCGCGGGCAGGAGCATCGCGATGGTGGCCACCGGGCCGATGCCGGGCAGCACGCCGATCAGCGTGCCGAGCATCACGCCGATCAGGCAGTAGAGGATGTTGGTGCCGGCGAGGGCGACGCCGAAGCCGAGCTGGAGGTTGGCGAGCAGCGAGGAATCCATGGTCACCTCAGGCGCGGCAGACCGCGAACTTGTCGAACAGCTCGAAGCCCGGGCACAGCGGGATCGGCAGGTGCAGCCCGCCCACGAACACGAGGCTGCAGAAGATCACCAGCCCGACGGCGAGGTACACCGTGGGCCGCAGCTTGAAATCCTCGCTCCCGAGGCTCGACACGATGACGACCATCAGGCCCATGACGATCATGCCCAGGATCTTGAGCATCACGCCGAAGACGATGATCGGCATGAGCACCCAGAAGATCGGCCCCCAGTGGAACTTGTCCACGGTGGGGCCGGCATTCTTCGGGCGCAGGGCGGAGATCGAGATCGCCAGCCCCAGGCCCGCGAGGATGGCGCCGAGGAAGAAGGGGAAGAAGCCGGGGCCCATGCGGGCTGCGGTGCCGAGCTTGTAGGTGAGCGCGATGCCGGCGAACAATCCGCCCGCCGCGAGGAACATGACGCCCGCCCAGAAATCCCGCGGATTCTTGATCAGATGTTTCATGCGCACTTGTCGCCGGCGGGAGCGCCGGCGCCTCCTCGATGTTTCTCGGTCTCGTGGGCCCCGCGCGAATCCCGGGACCGCTCGAAGTATAGCCCTACGCCTTGCAGGGAATCCGCGCGCCGCGGGAGGCAGCGCCTCCCGCGGCGCCGTCCCGCCCTATTTCGCGAGCCCCATCAGCTTCGCGCCCTCGAGGTAGGCTTTCGTCCGCTCGGCCATGAAGGCGGCCATCTTGTCGTACGTGATGTCGATCAACTCGAATCCGCCGTCGGCCATCTTCTGGCGGAACTCCGGGTCCTTGTTGATCTCGGAGAAGATGTCGGAGATCTTCCGGCGCAGGTCCTCGGGCGTCGACTTGGGCACGCCCACGCCGCGATAGGCGCCGTCGACCCAGTCCCCGCCCAGCTCCCTGAAGGTCGGCACGTCGGGAAATCCCGGCAGGCGCCTCTCGGAGGCCACCGCGAGCATGCGCATCTTGCTCTTCTGCGAGAGCGCCAGGGTGTTGTACGACATCGCCGCCGACACGTGGCCGCCCAGCACCGAGGCGACGAGGTCGCCGGTGCCCTTGAACGGGACGTACATGGTCCTGGTCCCCATGAGCCGGTTCAGGCGCGTGTGCGCGAGGTGGTTGGCGGAGTTCGTCCCCGAGCCCGCGAACGTGACCTTGTCCTGGCCTTCCTTCGCGGCCTTCACGAGGTCCTGGTAGGTCTTGAAGGGGCTCTCGTTCCTGACGATGATCGCGTCGGGCGTGTACTGGTACATGTGGACGTTCGTGATGTCGTCCGTCTTGTACTGCACGTTGCCCTCCAGCGGCTGCAGCGCGATGTGCGGCAGGTTCGTTCCCATCACCGTGTAGCCGTCGCCGGGAAAGGTATTGAGCTGGCTCCAGGCGAGCGCACCGCCGGCGCCGGGCTTGGACTCGATCACCATCTCCTGCCCGAACTTCTTGCGGAACACGCCCTGCTGCAGGCGCGCCCCGATGTCGGACTCCCCTCCCGGGGCGAACGCGATGATCATGCGGACCGGCTTCTCGGGATAGGCCGCGCGTGCCGGCAATGCGATCGATGCGGCAAGCGTGCCACCCACAACCAGGAATTCACGTCTCTTCACGAGGCTCTCCTCCGTCGTTTATCGGACCCGTCTTCGGGCTCTTGGAGGCGATTGTATACAGGCTTCCGTCCCGTTTTTCCATGACGTGCGCCTAGAGCGCGTCGGCGATCGCCCTGCCGACCTCCCCGGTGTTGGCCGTGCCGCCCATGTCGCGCGTGCGCGGGCCGTCGGCCAGCACCCGCTCGATCGCCCCCACGACGGCCTCGGCCGCCTGCGCCTCGCCCAGGTGCGCGAGCATCATGGCGCCCGACCAGATCTGCCCGATGGGATTGGCGATGTGCTTGCCGGCGATGTCCGGGGCGCTGCCGTGCACGGGCTCGAACATGGACGGAAACTCGCGCTCGGGGTTGATGTTGGCCCCCGGCGCGATGCCGATGGTTCCCGTGCACGCGGGCCCGAGGTCCGAGAGGATGTCGCCGAAGAGGTTGGAGCCCACCACGACGTCGAACCAGTCCGGGTGCTGCACGAAGTGCGCGGTCAGGATGTCGATGTGGTACTGCGAGGTCCGCACCTCGGGATACTCGGCCGAGACGGCCTTGAAGCGCTCGTCCCAGTAGGGCATGGTGATCGCGATGCCGTTGGACTTGGTGGCGGAGGTGACGTGCTTCTTCCTCCTCGTCTTGGCCAGCTCGAAGGCGTAGCGCATGATCCGGTCGGTGCCGCGCTTCGAGAACACCGAGAGCTGGGTCACGAACTCCTGCTCCGTGCCGCCGAACATGCGCCCGCCCATCGAGGAATACTCGCCCTCGTTGTTCTCGCGCACCACCCAGAAGTCGATGTCGCCGGGGTTGCGGCCGGCGAGCGGACTCTTCACGCCGGGCATGAGGCGCACCGGCCGCAGGTTCACGTATTGCTGGAACTCGCGCCGGATGGGCACGAGCAGGCCCCAGAGCGACACGTGGTCGGGCACGCCGGGGAAGCCCACGGCGCCCAGGAAGATGGCGTCGTGGTTGCGGATCTGGGCGAGGCCGTCCTCCGGCATCATGCGCCCGTGCTTCACGTAGTGCTCGCAGCTCCACGGCTTTTCGTCCCAGGTGAAGCCGACGCCGAACTTGCGCCCCGCCGCCTCGAGGACGCGGATGCCCTCGGGAACGACTTCGTTGCCGATCCCGTCGCCGGGGATGGTTGCGATGCGGTAGGTCTTCATTTCAGTCTCCAAAGAACGTTTCGAATTCCTGCGCCACGAGGTCGGGAACCTCTTCGGGCAGGTAATGGCCGGCGGGCAGCGCGCGGCCGCGGACGTCCGCCGCGACGCGCTGCCAGTCCTCGATCGGCTTGAAGCAGCGCTCGACCACGCCGTTCGCGCCCCACAGCGCGAGAAGCGGGCACGCCACGCGCAGCCCCGCCTCGCGGTCGGCGCGGTCGTGCTCGAGGTCGATCGTGGCCGCCGCGCGGTAATCCTCGCAGCTCGCGTGGATCGCCTCCGGCGTGAAGCAGCGCCCGTACTCGGCCCACGCCGCGGGCGCGAAGGGCGCCAGGCCGGCCGAGCCGCTGCCCATCTTCTTCTTCAGGTAGAACGCGGGATCGGCGCCGATCAGCGTCTCGGGGAAGGGCGCGGGCTGGATGAGGAAGAACCAGTGCCAGTAGGCGCGCGCGAAGGCCATGTCCGTCTGCCCGTACATCGCGAGCGTGGGCGAGATGTCGAGCACGGCGAGCTTCGCCACCGCATCCGGATGGTCCATCGCCAGCCGGTGCGCCACGCGCGCGCCGCGGTCGTGGCCGGCGAGGAAGAAGCGCCCGAATCCCAGCGCGCGCATGGCCGCCACGGGATCCCCGGCCATCTCGCGCTTGGAATAGGGGGCATGGCGCGCGTCGGTCGCGGGCTTGCCCGAGTCGCCGTAGCCGCGCAGGTCCGCGGCCACGACGGTGAAGCGGTGGGCCAGCCGGGGCGCCACCTTGTGCCAGATGGCGTGCGTCTGCGGATAGCCGTGAAGCAGCAGCAGGGGTGGCCCGCTTCCTCCCGCGACCGCGTGCACCCGGACGCCACCGGCATCGACGTCGACGACGCGAAAGCCGGGGAAAAGCTCCGCCTGTTGGACCATGGTGCCATTATGCCGCCACCCCCGCCCCCGCACCGGTTGACGCCCATCAACGGGGGGGCGCGTCGTTGGCCTTCAAATGGCGGATCGAAAACATGAATGCCGGACCGAACGCCATGGATACCTCCCCCGCCGCCCTCGACGTCCTCGTGATCGGAGCCGGCGTCTCCGGCCTGGCCACGGCCTTCGGCCTCGCGCGGCGCGGCTTCCAGGTCGAAGTGCTGGACCCGGGCCCGAAACCCGGCGGCGTCATCGGCTCGGTGAAGCGCGACGGCGCGATGTACGAGACCGGCCCCAACAGCGCCCTCGACACCACGCCCCTCATCGGCGAGCTGATCGAGGCCGCCGGCATCGCCGCGGAGAGGGTTCCCGCCAGCGCGGTCTCCAACACGCGCTTCGTCGTGAAGAACGGCAAGCCGGTGCCCCTGCCGATGTCGCCCGGCGCGTTTCTCGCGACGCCGCTCTTCTCGGGGCTCGCGAAGGCGCGCCTCGCCCTCGAGCCGCTCGTGTCGCGCCAGCCCGCCGGCGTGGAGGAAACGATCGCCCATTTCGTGCGCCGCCGGCTCGGGCGCGAATTCCTCGACTATGCGATCGAGCCCTTCGTGGCCGGCATCTACGCGGGCGATCCGGAGCGGCTGTCGGTGCCGGCCGCCTTCCCGAAGCTGCACGCGCTCGAGCAGCGCTACGGCAGCCTCATCCTCGGCGCGATCCTCGGCGCCCGCGAGCGCAGGAAGCGCGCGGAAACCGCCAAGAACACCGCCAAGAGCTTCTCGTTCCGCGGCGGCATGCAGACGCTCACCGACGCGCTCGCGCGCGGCGCCGGGCGCGTCACGCTGGGCGCGAAGGCGATTTCGCTCACCCGGCTGCCCGACGGCTCCTATTCCGTCGTCTACGACAAGGACGGCGAGACGCTCGTCCGCCAGGCGCGCGCCGTCGTCCTCGCGGTGCCGGCCGGCGAGGCGGCGCGCCTCGCCTATCCCCTCGCGCCCGACGCCACGCGCGCGCTGCAGGAGATCGAGTACCCCTGCGTGACGGTCGTCGCGTCGGTCTACCGCCGCGAGGACGTCGACCACGCGCTCGGCGGCTTCGGCTTCCTCGCGCCCCGCGTCGAGGGCCGTGCCGTCCTGGGCACGCTCTTCTCCAGCTCGATGTTCGACGGCCGGGCCGCCGAGGGGCAGGTGCTCCTCACCAACTTCGTGGGCGGCCGGCGCAATCCCGAGCTCGCCTCGGCCGACGACGAGACGATCGTGACGAAGGTCGCCGCGGAGCACCGGGCCCTGCTGGGCGCGCGCGCCCCCGCGCTGTGGAACGCGCTCACGCGCTGGCCGCGCGCCATCCCGCAATACGAGCTGGGCCACCTGGGCCGCATGGCGAAGGTCGCGCAGGCCGAGAAGGCGCTGCCGGGACTCAGGTTCTGCGCCAACTACCGGGGCGGCGTCTCGGTGGGCGACTGCATCGCGAGCGCTCACGCCACGGCCGAGTCGCTGGGCGCCTGGCTGCGGGCGCCGGTGACGGCAAGGGTCTCCTAGCGCCTCGTCCGGCACGCGGGGCGTGTCCCTATAGGGGCATTCCCAAGTCAGGTTTTGATCGGGGTCAACCGGGTGCCCGTCCCCGGGGTCTCCAATGGTCGGTAATCCCGCCACCCCGGAGGGCGGATTCCGTCCGCCCCCAAGCCATGAACCTCTCCGGCATCCTCGTCGTCGTTCCCCCCGAGCGGCTCGAGGCCTGCGCCGCCGACCTCTCCGCGCTGCCCGGCGTCGAGGTCCACCACACCGATCCCGCCACCGGCCGGCTCATCGTCGTGCAGGAAGCCGACGACGTCGACGCGGAGATGGCGGGTCTCCTAGCGATCAAGGCGCGCCCGCACGTCCGGCTTGCCGAGATGGTCTACCACTACTTCGCCACCGAAGGAGAAGAATCATGACGAGCCTCACCCGCCGAGCGTTCATCAAGTCGAGCGTCGCAGCCGCATCCGCCGCCACGGTGGGCCTGCCCGTGAGCCAGGCCGTGCTCGCCCAGGCGAAGGCCGCGGAGACGGGCTGGCAATGGGACAAGGCCGTCTGCCGCTTCTGCGGCACGGGCTGCGGCATCCAGGTCGCCACCGCCGGCGGCAGGATCGTGGCCACCAAGGGCGACCCCGCGGCGCCGGTGAACCGGGGCCTCAACTGCATCAAGGGCTACTTCAACGGCAAGATCCTCTACGGCGCCGACCGGCTCACGCAGCCGCTCATGCGCATGACGAACGGGAAGTTCGACAAGAAGGGCCCGTTCGTGCCGGTGAGCTGGCAGGCGGCGATGGACGAGATGGAGCGCCAGTTCCGCAAGGCCTACGGCGAGAAAGGCCCCACCGGGGTCGCGATCATCGGCTCGGGCCAGTACACGATCCAGGAGGGCTACGTCGCCGCCAAGCTGATGAAGGCGGGGTTCCGCTCCAACAACATCGACCCGAACGCGCGCCACTGCATGGCGAGCGCCGTGGCGGCCTTCATGCAGACCTTCGGCATCGACGAGCCGGCCAACGTCTACGACGACATCGAGCTCGCCGACACCGTGGTGCTGTGGGGCGCCAACATGGCCGAGGCGCATCCCATCCTGTGGTCGCGCATCACCGACCGCAAGCTCGCCGCCAGGGCCACGAAGGTGGTGAACCTCACCACCTACCGCAACATGAGCTCCGACATCGCGGACCTCGAGATCGTGATGGCGCCCTCCTCCGACCTCGCGATCCAGAACTACATCGCGCGCGAGCTCGTCGCCCGCAACGCCGTGAACTGGGACTTCGTGAAGAAGCACTGCGTCTTCGCCACCGGCCCCTACGACATCGGCTACGGCATGCGGCCCACGTCGAAGTTCGCCTACGACGCCGAGAAGGACATCCAGGCGAAGGAACTCGAGGTGACCCTCGGCAAGGCCGAAGCGCTCGCGCAGCGCCGCCAGCCCGGCGACAAGGTGGCGCAGAAGAACCGCACCAGCGCCGGCAAGCACTGGCTCATCTCCTTCGAGGAGTTCAAGCGCGGCCTCGAGCCCTACACGCTCGACTTCGTGGCGCAAATCGCGAAGGGCGACCCCGAGGAGCCGATGGACCGGTTCAAGGCGAAGCTCGTGCAGCTCGCCGACCTGTACGCCGACTCGAAGCGCAACACCATGTCGTTCTGGACGATGGGATTCAACCAGCACCAGCGCGGCGTGTGGGTGAACGAGCAGTGCTACATGATCCACCTGCTGCTGGGCAAGCACGGCACGCCGGGCAACGGCGCCTTCTCGCTCACCGGCCAGCCTTCCGCCTGCGGCACGGCGCGCGAGGTGGGCACCTTCTCGCACCGCCTGCCCGCGGACATGGTCGTGGACAACCCCGCGCACCGCGCGCTCACGGAGAAGACGTGGAAGCTTCCCGCGAAGACGCTCAACCCGAAGCCGGGCAGCGACATCATGGGGATCCTGCGCGACCTCGAGGACGGCAACGTGAAGTTCCTCTGGGTGCAGGTGACCAACCCCTTCCAGTCGTCTCCCAACGCCAACCACTGGATGAAGGCCGCGCGCGAGATGGACAACTTCATCGTCGTGGCCGACTGCTATCCCACGGTCTCCGGCAAGGTCGCGGACCTGGTGCTGCCGGCGGCGATGATCTTCGAGAAGTGGGGCGCCTACGGCAACGCCGAGCGGCGCACGCAGATGTGGCGCCAGCAGGTCGACGCGCCCGGAGAAGCGCGCACCGACATCTGGATGATGCTGGAATTCGCCAAGCGCTTCAAAGTGGGCGAGGTGTGGGGTGAGAAGAGCCTGCCCGGCCTCAAGACCGATGGCTTCGCGGACGGCCTGCTCCCCGACGTGATGGAGGCGGCGAAGGCCATGGGCTACAAGCCCGAGCAGAACCTCTACGAAGCCCTCTTCGCCACGCCCGAGAACCGCAAGTTCGCCTGGCCCGACCCGGTGGCCAGGGGCAGGTCCAACGCCACCGTCAAGGCGCTGGGCGAGAGCTGGTTCGTCGAGAAGGCGCTCTTCGAGGAGTACGCGCAGTTCGGGCGCGGCCATCACCACGACCTCGCGCAGTTCGACGTGTACTTCCGCGACGACGTGCGCGGCCTGCGCTGGCCGGTGGTCGGCGGCAAGGAGACGAAGTACCGCTTCGTCGAGGGCCACGACCCGTACGTGAAGGCCGGCGAGGGATTCAATTTCTACGGCGGCGCGTTCAAGGCGCTCGCCACCGGCACCCTGGACGACGTCACCGAGGCGAAGCCCACGCCCATCCCGGGCAAGGCCAAGATCTTCTTCCGGCCGTACGCCGCGCCCGTCGAGCAGCCCGACAAGACCTACGACCTGTGGCTGTGCACCGGCCGCATCCTGGAGCACTGGCACACCGGCTCCATGACGCGGCGCGTGTCGGAACTGAACCGCGCCGCGCCCTCGGCCGTGCTCTACATGCACCCGAAAGACGCCGAGGCGCGCGGCGTCAAGCGCAACGACACCGTGTGGATCGAGTCGCGGCGCGGCAAGATCAAGCTGGTGGTGGACACGAAGGGCCGCAACGCCATGCCGCGCGGCTCGGTGTTCGCGGCCTTCTTCGACGAGTCGCTGCTGATCAACAAGCTGGTGCTCGACGCCGTGGACCCGATCTCGCGCGAGACCGACTTCAAGAAGTGCGCGGTCAAGGTCTGGAAGGCCTGAGGTCCACGCCATCGCCGAGACGAGGTGACATGTTCGGGGGCGCGGATCGCCGGCAGTTCCTCGCGCACGCGGTGCAGGCCGTGGCCGCGGCCGCGTGCGGCGGGGTCGCGTGGAACGCGCTCCTCGTGCAGCAGGCGCACGCGGTGCCCTTCGCGCTTCGCCCGCCGGGCGCGCTGGCCGAGCGCGACTTCAACGCCACCTGCGTGAAGTGCGGGCTGTGCGTGGTGGCGTGCCCCTATCGCGTCCTGAAGCTCGCCACGACCGCCTCCGGCATCCCGCTGGGAACGCCCCACTTCGTCGCGCGCGAGGAGCCGTGCCGGCTCTGCCCGGACATCCCGTGCGTGAAGGCCTGTCCCACCGGCTCGCTCGACCGCGGGCTCAAGGACATCAACGCCTCGCGCATGGGGCTCGCGGTCGTCGACGCCGAGAACTGCCTGTCGTGGAACGGGCTTCGCTGCGAGGTGTGCTACCGCGTCTGCCCGGTCAAGGGCAAGGCGATCACTATCGACGCGCACCAGCGCAAGCTCTCGAAGCACGCGGTGTTCGTGCCGGTGATCCATTCGGACGCGTGCACCGGTTGCGGTCTTTGCGAGAAGGCGTGCCCGACGACCGCCGCGGCGATCCGGATCGTGCTGCCTTCGCTGGTGCAGGGGAAGATCGGCGACCATTTCCGGATGGATTGGCGGCCGGAGGCGATGCCGGAAACACCCGCTCCCGCGCCTGCCCCTGCGGCGCCGGCCGCGCCCCCGGCTCCCGCCAGGCCGGCCGGGCTCGACTACTTCAACAGCGAGACGAAGCCGTGAGCGCGCAGGCACCCGCCGGCACGACCCGCCCCGTGCGGCACTTCCAGATGCCGACCACGCTCGCCGGCAAGCTTCACGCCTGGCGATTCCTCATCGCGCGCAGGGCCGTGCAGGTCTCGGTGCTGCTCCTCTTCTTCGGGACCGCGCACTGGGGATGGAAGGTGCTGGGGCAGCCGGTGCTGGCCGGAAACCTGTCGGCGGGGAAGTTCGCGGGCGCGATCGCGCTCGCGGACCCGTTCACGATCCTGGAGGTGCTCGCGACCCGGCACGCCGTGGCCGGCGAGGCGCTGCTGGGCGCGGCGATCGTGCTCGCCTTCTATTTCTTCGTTGGCGGCCGCGTCTTCTGCTCGTGGGTTTGCCCGATGAACGCGGTCACGGACGCGGCCAGGTGGGTGCGGCTGCGGCTCGCGGTGCGCGACGTCTTCGCCGTTCCGCCGGGCGTGCGCTACGCGATGCTCGGCCTGTCCCTCGTGATGTCGGCCATCGCCGGCGTGGCGGCCTTCGACTGGATCAGCCCCATCGCGATGATGCACCGGGAGATCCTCTACGGGGCGGGGCTGGGCCTGACTTCCGTGCTCGGGGTCTTCCTCTTCGACGCATTCGTGCTCAAGCATGGCTGGTGCGGGCACCTGTGCCCGCTGGGCGGGTTCTGGTCGCTCGTCGGCCGCGGCGCGCAGGTGCGCGTGGCTTTCGACGACGCCTCCTGCACGCGTTGCGGCGACTGCCTGCGCGTCTGCCCGGAGCCCCGTGTCCTCAACTTCAACGAAGCCGCCCGTGCCGGCATGGTCCGCCACGGCGAGTGCACCAACTGCGCCGCCTGCATCGCCATCTGCCCCGAAGGCAGCCTGCGCCTCACCTACCGCCCCAAAAAAGGGGACGGTTCCTGGGAACCGTCCCCAAATCCTTTCCGACTGAAGGAATGACGCCATGAAACGCTTCCTTGCCGCCTTCTCGTTCGCGATCCTCGCCATTGCCGCCACCGCCCAGCAGAAGCCGGAGGCCGTCGACGACAAGCAGTTCAGCCTCAACAAGGGCAGCGTTTTCGAGACCGCCACGCCCGCGCCGTTCGAGTTCCAGGACGGGGCGAAGACGATCCAGCCGCTGGAGGGATCGGGCATGCCGGTGATGATCTCGCACACCATCGACGACGACCTTCCCATCACCGCGGGGAAGAACGGCTGCATCCGCTGCCACACGCCCACCGGCAAGAAGGTGCGCGGCGCCCCGCCCGTGCCGGCCTCGCACGTCGCGGAAGGCGGCGAGAAGCCCGCCGTCCTGGGCAAGCGCTGGAACTGCACCGCCTGCCACGCGCCGCAGGCCGACGTGAAGCCGCTGGTGGTCAACAGCTCGCAGTGAGGGCGCGACGCGGGCCGGTCCGCGTTACCGATGTAATCGACTCCCGTTGCTTGACGCGCTTCGTTCGGCGAGCATAGCGTCCGGCTCACCGATCGCGCCGGTACCCACATAAGGCGCGGCACTCACCGTCGCCCCTGGGGGCGTGGGGGTTGAATGAAGGCGCACACGCAGGGGCTCTCCACCCGGCATTTCCGGCGCGTGGCGGCAGCCATCGCACTCGCAGCCTTCGTCCTGTGGATTGCCGGCCCGGCATTCGCCCAATCGAACCTTGTCTCCAACCCCGGCTTCGAGAGCGGTGCCTCGTCGTGGACCCAGGTCTCCACGTTCAGCGGCGCGCCGATCATCAACAGCGACGCCACGGCGGCGCACTCCGGAAGCGGGTTCGCCTGGCTGGGGGGATACGTCAGCGGCACGGACACCCTGTCCCAGGACATCGCCATCCCGGCCGGCGCCGGCCAGGCGCAATTGAGTTTCTGGTACCGCCTCACGACCGACGAGTCCATGTCGGGCGCCGCGTACGACACGATGCAGGTATCCGTCGTGGACGCGTCCAGCGGCAATTCCACGGTCCTCGCCGCCTTCTCCAACCTCGACGCGACGAGCGGATGGGTGCAGTCCCGGGGGTACGACGTCTCGGCCTACCGGGGACGGACCGTCCGCCTGGCGTTCTCCGCGACGAACGATTTCTCGAACGCCACCTCGCTGCGGCTCGATGACATCTCGCTCACGACGTCGGGCTCGTCCGGATCGAGCCCGCCTTCCACGAACTACTCCGACATCTGGTACAACTCCGACGAGTCGGGATGGGGCCTCACCATCGCCGACCACGAGACGCAGCTCTTCGCGGTCTGGTACACCTATCGCGCGGACGGACGCCCCACCTGGTTCTTCGTCTCCGGCGGCACGTTCACGGAGAACCGCCGCTTCTTCACCGGCACCCTGTACCAGGCCACGGGCCCCGGCTACGACGCCGCCACGTTCAATCCCGAACTCGTCGGCGCCACGCCGGTGGGCAGCGTGAGCATCGACTTCGCGCCGCCGGGCGTCGCCCCGGGACGCGCGCTCTTCACCTTCACGGTGGGCGGCATCACGCGGACCAGGCAGATCGAGCGGCAGCCGTTCGGCAACGCGATGCCAAACTGGGGCACCGACTACACCGACATCTGGTGGTACCCCGCGGAATCGGGATGGGGCCTCACGCTGGCGCAGCACGGCAACAACGTGTTCGGCGTCCTGTTCACCTACGACACCGACGGCCAGCCCCTCTTCGTGGTGCTGTCCGGCGTCACCTTCGACGGCCCGAACAGCTTCTCGGGACCGCTCTACACGACCACCGGCCCGTATTTCGGGAACGCCACCTTCGATTCGACGCAGGTGCAGGTCAGGCCGGTGGGCAGCGCCAGCATCAGCTTCTCGGGACGCTCGGGAACCTTCCGCTCGACGATCAACGGGGTCACGCGGACGAGGCCCCTCGCGCAGCAGCCGTTCGGCCGCGCGTCGCCCGCGCCCTCGGGCGCGCCGCTCGCCATCGCGGCAGCCGCGCTTCCGGCCGCGACGGCGGGAACCTACTACTCGGCGCGCGCGGCCACCGCGACGGGTGGATCGCCTCCCTACCACTTCCAGTCGGACACCTTCGCCAACGGCACGCCCCCGCCCGGGATGATCGTCACGCTGGACGGATTCCTGCAAGGAACGCCCTCCAGCACCATCACGACGGCGCGCAGCTACACGTTCGGCATCTGCGTGGCCGACATCGTCGCCGCCTCGACGTGCACGCAGGCGACCGTCACCGTGAGCCCGTCGGCGCCCGCGTTGAACGGGACGATGAAGTGGACGGTCGGCAACCAGTGCAGCAGCACTTCGCAGGTCGACTACAAGCTCCACGACCGCGCCAACCAGCATGTATGGCCGGGCGCGTCCACGCACTACGTCGTCCCGTACGGCCAGACCGTCTCCAACACCCTCTCCTGCGTCGCCGGCGCCAAGGTCTGCATCGGAGGCCAGTCGGGATCGCTCACCTGGGGCGTGGGGCTCGCGGGCAGCTCGTCGTGCACCAACTGCTGCTACTTCTGCGACGGGGGCACCCATGCCTACTCCTTCGGGTGCTCTTCCTCGCCCGGGACGTTCTACTACGCGAACTGGACCTGCGGCGGCAGCGGCCAGTGCGCCGCCGTCATGGGCGGATCGGCCGGCAGCAAGGGCCCCATGTGCTCCCTCGCGGATTGCCAGGCCTGGGGCAACCGCAATATCCCGGCCGGCTATTCCTGCTCGACGCAACCCACGTACGCGCCGAACCCGGGCGGCTCGCAGTGCCTGCGCTTCTAGTCGCCGCCGGCCGGCGCGCGGCGCCGCGACGCTATCGCGTCAGAGCAGCTTCGCGCGCAACTCGGTCTTGAGCACCTTGCCGTAGTTGTTCTTCGGCAGCTCCGTCACGAAGCGGTATTCTTTCGGCCGCTTGAAGCGCGCGATCGAGGCGAGGCAATGCGCGTCCAGCTCCGACGTCGAAGGCCTCGGCTCGCGCGCCACGACGAAGGCGACGACCGCCTCGCCCCATTCGGCGTCGGGACGACCCACGACGGACACCTCCGCCACGCCCGGATGCGCGAGGAGCGCCTCCTCGACCTCGCGCGGGTAGATATTGGAGCCGCCGCTGATGATGAGGTCCTTGCTGCGGTCCTTGAGGGTGAGGAAGCCCTCCTCGTCGAAGGCGCCGAGGTCGCCCGTCCAGAGCCAGCCGTCGCGAAGCGACTTCGCGCTGGCTTCGGGATTGCCCCAGTAGCCCGACATCACCACCGCGCCGCGCACGCACACCTCGCCCACCTCGCCCGGCGGCAAGTCGCGGCCGGAGTCGTCGCGCACCGCCACCTCCACCCCGCTCTGCGGCACGCCCACGGAAGCGATGCGCTCGAGGTGCCGCGGGTGGGCGCGGTCGTTCACGAAGTCCTTGGCGAGCGCGGTGATGGTCATCGGGCTCTCGCCCTGCCCGTAGATCTGGGCGAAGCGCGGCCCCATCACGTCGAGCGCGCGCAGCAGGTCCGCCACGTACATCGGCCCGCCGCCGTAGACGACGGTGCGCAGCCCTTCCAGCGACGGCCCGCGCGCCGCGGCGTGCTCCACCATGCGGCGGACGATCGTTGGCGCGGCGAACATCCCGACGCCGCGATGCGCGGCCGACAGCGCGAACACTTCCGCCGGGTCGAATCCGCCCGACTCGGGGATCACCTGCGCCGCCCCCGCGAGCAGGTAGGGGACGAGGTACAGGCCGGAGCCGTGCGACATGGGCGCCGCGTGCAGCAGGCAATCGCGCCCGGACACGCGGTCGACGTCCGTGAGGTAGCCCTGCGCCATCGCCCGCAGGTTCGCGTGCGAGAGCATCGCGCCCTTGGGCCGGCCGGTCGTGCCGCTGGTGTAGAAGAGCCACGCCAGCGCGCCGTCGGCGACCGGGACGACGGCCATCGGCTCCCCGAAAAGCGCGTGGTAGCCGACGCTGCCCGCCTCGATCACGTCCGGCGGCCGGTCGAGCTGCGTCGTCGCCTCGGCGAGCCCCCGCACCCAGTCGGGCGTGGCGAACACCGCATTCGCGCCCGAGTTCTCCAGGATGAACGCGACCTCGCGCGGATGGAGCTTCCCGTTGACGGGCACCGCCGCGAGACCGGCCCACCAGATGCCGAGCAGGATCTCGGCGTACTCGGGCGAATTGGCCATCACGAGCGCCACGCGGTCGCCCGGGGCGAGCCCGAGCTTGTCGCGCAGGCCACGCGCGAGCGACGCCGCGTCCGCCGCCAGCCGGGCGTACGACTTCCACGGCGAGGCGCCGACGAAGACCGCCGTGCGCGACGGGTCAGCGCGGGCGTGCCGATCGAGCCAGAGGGCAAGGTTCACGCCTGCCAGTTTAAACTTCCGCGGTGAATTCCCCTCCTCCCGCCTGGCTGCGCTGGGCGCCCGCGCTCTTCGTCTTCCTCTGGAGCACCGGCTTCATCGGCAGCAGGCTGGGCGCGCCGTTCGCCGAGCCGCTCACGTTCCTCTCGTGGCGGTACCTCGTGGCCGTCACGCTCATGCTCGCGGCGGCGATGCTCACGCGCGCGGCGTGGCCGTCCTCGCCCATCGCGGCGGGGCACGCGGCGGTCGCCGGGTTGCTGGTGCACGGCGCCTATCTCTCGGGCGTCTTCTGCGCGGTGGCGCGCGGCATGCCGCTCGCGACCGTCTCCCTCGTCGTGGGCATGCAGCCGATCCTCACCGCGATGGCCGCGGGTCCGTTGCTGGGCGAGCGCCTCACCGGCCGGCAGTGGACGGGGATCGCCCTCGGCTTCGGCGGCGTGGTGCTCGTCGTCTCGGGAAAGTGGAGCGGCGCCTCGGTCGACCCGGCAGCGTACGCGTGGATCGTCTTCGCGCTCGCGGGCATCACCGCCGGCACGCTCTACCAGAAGCGCTTCTGCGGCGCAGTCCCCCTGCTCACCGGGGGCGTGATCCAGTACTCGGCCGCGGGCATCGTGACGGTCGCCCTCGCCTGGGCCACCGAAACGATGGCGGTCCAGTGGACGCCCCGATTCGTCTTCGCGCTGGGCTGGCTGGTGCTCGTGCTGTCGACGGGCGCCATCGGGCTCCTCTACACGATGATCCGCCACGGCGAGGCTTCCCGCGTCGCGAGCCTCTTCTTCCTCACCCCGCCCGTGACGGCCGTGATGGCGTTCGTCCTCTTCGGCGAAAACCTGCCCGCGATCGCGCTCGGGGGGCTCCTGCTTTCGGCCGCCGGGGTGGCCCTGGTCACGCGGCGCTAGAATGGGCGGACCATGACCACAATCGTCGTCGTCCGCAAGGGCAACCAGGCGGCCATCGCGGCCGACTCCCTCACCACCTTCGGGTCCACGCGGCTGGCGCCCGCGTACGACCGCAATCCGCACAAGATCATCCAGTTCGCCGATTCGTTCATCGGCGTGGCCGGCAGCGCCGCGCACCAGCTCGTGCTGGAGAACCTCCTGGGCAAGAACCCGGACCTCGCGCTCCACGGCAAGGACGCGATCTACGAATCCTTCCGCCGCCTGCACCCGATGCTCAAGGACGAGGCCTTCCTCAACCCCAAGGAGGAGGAGGACGATCCGTACGAGTCGTCGCAGATGACCGTGATGATCGCCAATCCCTCGGGCATCTTCGCCGTGTACTCGATGCGGGAGGTGTTCGAGTTCGACCGCTTCTGGGCCATCGGGTCGGGTCGCGATTTCGCGCTCGGCGCCATGTACGTCGCCTACTCGAGCGCGAAGACCCCGGAGCAGGTGGCGAGGATCGGCGTCGAGGCCGGCGCGGAATACGACACGGGCACGTCGCTTCCGATGTCGCTGCATACGGTGACCTTCGTCGGATGAGCGGCGCGGACCGGGTGCGCGTCGACCAGTGGCTGGTCGCCGCGCGGTTCTTCAAGACCCGGGGGCTCGCGGCCGAGGCGATCGACGCGGGGCGGGTGAGCGTGAACGGCGAGCGGGCCAAGCCGTCGAAGGTGGTGAAGCCCGGCGACACGCTGGAGATCCGCCGCCCGCCCTTCGAGCACGTGGTGAAGGTGCTGGGCATCGCCGAGCGGCGCGGACCGGCCAGCGAGGCCCAGAAGCTCTACGAGGAGACGGCGGAAAGCCGCGCGAAGCGGGACGCGGTGTCGGCCGAGCTGAAGTCGATGCCGCCCCCCGTGTTCAAGGGCCGGCCCACGAAACGCGACCGGCGCACGCTGGAGCGATTCAACCGCCGGCAGGACGAGGACTGACGCCATGAAGAAGCCCGTCGCCGCCTGCAAGACCGTCGAGCTGCGCTAGTCCCCGCCCGTGACGCCCGCGAACCCATTCGAGGCACTCCCGATCGCGCAGATGATGCGCGATTCGATGTGGGCGTACCCGATCGTGGAGACGATCCACATCGTGGGGTTCGTGCTGCTGGTGGGCTCGGTGGTGATGTTCGACCTGCGCGTGCTGGGGCTGTCGAAGAACATCCCGGTGCGCGGGCTCTCGCGCCACCTGCTTCCCTGGAGCCTCCTGGGGCTGGCGCTCATCGTGCCGACGGGCTCCCTCATGTTCATGGCGCACGCGACCGACTTCCTCGGCAACGGCGCTTTCCAGCTGAAGATGGGGCTGCTGATGGCGGCCGGCATCAACGCGGCCATCTTCCGCTCGGGCCCGTACCAGACGGTGTCCCGCTGGGACGTGGCCACGCGCTCGCCTCTCGCCGCGCAAGCCTCGGTGGCCGCCTCCATCGTCATCTGGATCGCGATCATCGGTTGCGGGCGCCTGCTCGCGTATACCTGAGCGCCGGGAGGTTCGCCGTGACATCGAGTCCCATTCTGCGCATCGCGCCCCTCGGACAGCCGCCGTGGGAAACGCCCAACCCGTTCCTGTTCTGCGTTCACCACGTGGATCGCTACCCGGCCGGCAACGACGCGCTCGGGCCCGTGGCATCGCTGGCGGGGCGCGACATCGGGCAGGACTTCGCGGGCAAGGACGGCTGGCGCATGTACCACGGCGAGCGCGTGCCGGGCTTTCCGCAGCATCCGCACCGCGGCTTCGAGACCGTGACCGTGGTGCGGCGCGGCCTCGTGGACCATTCCGATTCGATGGGCGCGGCGGCGCGCTATGGCGAGGGCGACGTGCAGTGGCTGACCGCCGGCTCCGGCATCCAGCACGCCGAGATGTTCCCGCTGGTGCATCGCGACGGGGACAACCCGCTGGAGCTCTTCCAGATCTGGCTGAACCTGCCTGCGGCGGACAAGATGGCGCCGCCGCATTTCTCGATGTTCTGGGCGGACCAGGTGCCAACGGTGACGCCGTCCCCGGGCGTATGCGTCACCCTGGTGGCGGGCGCCCTCGACGGCGTCGCGCCGCCTTCGCCCCCGCCCCGGTCGTATGCGTCGCGGGCGCAGAGCGACGTGGCCATCTGGACGATCCGGCTTTCGGCGCGCTCTTCGTGGACCTTGCCGCCGGCGGCGCCCGGATCGAGCCGGTTCCTGTACTTCTTCGCGGGCCGCACGCTGCACGTCTCCGGCACTCCGGTGCCCGAACCCGCCGTGGTGGTCGTGGATCCCGATTCGGCCGTGTTGCTCGAGGCGGCCGACAGCGAGATCGAGATCCTGCTGCTGCAAGGCAAGCCCATCGCGGAACCCGTCGCGCAGTACGGCCCTTTCGTGATGAACACGCGTACGGAACTGCAGCAGGCGTTCGCGGACTACCAGCGCACGCAGTTCGGCGGTTGGCCCTGGGGGGCGGCCGACCCGGTGAATGGGCGGGAGGGGCGGTTCGCGCGGCAGCCGGACGGGAGCGTGGAGCGGCCGGAGGTGACGCGGGGCGGTTCGTAGCGCAGAGTTCGGGACGAGGTGAACGATGAGCGTCGAACGGGAAACACCGAAGATCGCGTGCCTGCCGAACGGCCCGTACTACCTGCTGGTCGACATGACGCCGTCCGCGGTGCCCGGCCTGCGCCGCCCCAATGGCGAGGCGTGCTCCACCGTTCGAGGGATCGCCCTGTGCCGCTGCGGCGGGTCCGGGAACAAGCCGTTCTGCGACGGAACGCACGGAACCAACGGGTTCACCGATCGGAACACCGCCGACGGCGCCCGGAATCGCCGTGCCAGCTACGTCGGCAAGCGCATCACGATTCACGACAACCGCGGCATTTGCGCCCACGCGGGAATCTGCACCGAGCGCCTGGCATCGGTGTTCCGGATGAAGCGGGAACCCTGGATCGACCCCGATGGCGCAAGCGCGGAAGAGTTCATCGAAACGGTGAGGCAATGCCCGTCCGGCGCGCTGAGCTATTCCGTCGAGGACGTCGAGTACCGCGGTGAAGCCCGCGATCCCCTGGTGACGGTAACGGACGACGGGCCCTACGCGATCACGGGCGGAATCGAGCTGATCGGGGTGACATTCGGCGAAGGCGCCTCCAGCGAGCACTACACGCTATGCCGCTGCGGCGCGTCGAAGAACAAGCCCTTCTGCGACGGCTCGCATTGGGATGTCGGCTTCCAGGACGCCGCGCGCCGATGAGACACCGAATGGCAAGAGGCGCCCGGTCGCCGGGCTTCGTCCGGGCGCCTGAATCGCAGGCCCTTCAATCAAAGGGGAGAAAAAGATGAAATACCTCAAGTCGTGCCTATTGGCGGCGGCGATCGCCGCGTCGGGACTCATGGCCGGCGGATGCGCCGTTACCCGCAGCGAAGTGAAGCTGTCGGGACAGGGTGTCGAGGCGCCGCAGGCTTCCGGAGGGCGCGTCGTCGTGATCCGCTCGGTCAGGGACGAGCGGGCATTCGAGCAGGCGCCGCGCGATCCG
>JAGRPO010000236.1 GCA_019449455.1 Betaproteobacteria bacterium
CTGGAAGGTGACGTCCGCGTCCTCGGCCGAGTACTCGGTCGCGCTCTCCACGCTCACCTGGTCGAAGCAGATGGACGAGGCGCCCTTGCCGGCCACCTCCTCGTAGAGGATCGTCTTCGCGCCCAGGTGGCGCATGGCGAGCGAATCCATGTCGTGGCGCTGGTGGCTTTCCAGGACGTAGGACGCGAGCAGCGTGTCGTGCACGACGCCCTGCACGTCGATGCCCGCGTTGGCGAGCACGTGGCGGTCGTACTTGGCGTTCTGGCCGACCTTGCGGTGGCGCGCGGACTCGAACCAGGGCTTGAGCCTCGCGAGCACCGCCTCCCGGTCGAGCTGGTCCGGCGCGCCGGGATAGCGGTGGGCGAGCGGCACGTAGGCCGCTTCCCCCGCCTCCACGCAGAAGGAAAGGCCCACGAGCTGCGCGGTCATCGGGTCGAGGCTCGTGGTCTCGGTATCGAAGCAGGTAAGTTCCGCCGCCTCGATCCTCGCGAGCCAGCGAGCGAGTGCGGCCTCGTCGAGGACGGCTTCGTACTTGCGCGTGGCGACGAAGGCGGCGTGCGGCTGCGCGGGAGTGGCGGGCGCGTGCACGACGGCCGCCGCAACGGCCGGGGCGCCGCCCGCCTGCGCCCTGGCGCCGTCGCCGTCGCCCTTGAGCACCGCATCGCGCAGGCCGCGGAAGCCGAACCGCTCGTAGAGGGCGAGGAGCCTGTCGCGGTCCGGCTCACCCTGCACCAGCGACTCGATCTCGAAGGGCAGCGCGACGTCCGTCTTCACCGTCACGAGCGTCCTGCCGGTGGGCAGCCAGTCGAGCGCCTTCCGGAGGTTCTCGCCGACGGCTCCCTTCACCTCGTCCGCGTGCGCCATGACCGCCTCCAGCGAGCCGTACTCCTGGATGAGCTTCGCGGCGGTCTTCGGGCCCACCTTGTCCACGCCGGGCACGTTGTCCACGGCGTCGCCCATGAGCGCCAGGTAGTCCACGATGCGCTCCGGCGGCACGCCGAACTTGGCCTCCACGCCCTTCGGGTCGAGCGTCTCGCTGGACATCGTGTTCATCCACGTGATGCGCTCGCTCACGAGCTGGGTGAGGTCCTTGTCGCCGGTGGAGATGAGCGTGTCCCAGCCGTGCACGCGCTCGGCGTGGCGCGCGAGCGTGCCGATCACGTCGTCGGCCTCGACGCCGTCGACGACGACGAGCGGCCAGCCCAGCGCGCGGATCGTCTCGAAGAGGGGCTCGATCTGCGCCGCGAGGTCCTCGGGCATCGCCTGGCGCGTGGCCTTGTACTCGGGGTAGATCTCGTCGCGGAAGGTCTTTCCCCTGGGATCGAAGACCGCGGCGATATAATCGGACGGATAGTCCTGCTTGAGCTTCCTCAGCATGTTGACCACGCCGAAGATGGCGTTGGTCGGCTCCCCCGCGGGGCTCCTCAGCTCGCGGATCGCGTGGAACGCGCGGAAGAGGTAGCTCGAGGCATCGACGAGCAGCAGGCGTTTCTTCGTATCGTTCATGTCACCGCTTCAGGGCCCGCCATGCACAACAAGATTCCGAAACCGTCCGATCCGCAACTGGTGCACAGCACGCAGTCCTCGGCGCGCGAGGCGTGGCGGATGTTCGAAATTATCGCAGAGTTCGTCACCGCCACGGAGCGGCTGCGATCGATCCATCCCGCGGTCACGATCTTCGGCAGCGCCCGCGTGAAGCCGGGCGACCCCCCGTACGCGCTCGCCGAGGAGATCGCGCGGCGCCTCTCCGACGCGGGATTCGCGGTCATCTCCGGCGGCGGCCCCGGCATCATGGAGGCGGCCAACAAGGGCGCGTGGGCGGGCTCGAGCCCCAGCGTGGGGCTGAACATCCAGCTCCCGCACGAGCAGCACGCCAACCCCTACCAGGACCTCTCGCACACCTTCCAGCATTTCTTCGCGCGCAAGGTCATGTTCACGAAGCTCTCGTCGGCCTTCGTGATGCTGCCCGGCGGCTACGGCACGCTCGACGAGCTCTTCGAGGCGCTGACGCTCGTGCAGACCGGCAAGATCCGGCGCGTGCCCCTGATCCTCGTGGGCTCGGCGTTCTGGCGCGGGATGACGGACTGGATCCGCGACCGCCTCACCGTCGACGGCATGGTGGGCCCCGACGACCTGGGGCTGCTGCAGGTGATCGACGAGCCCCAGGCGGTCGTCGACGCGATCTTCGAGCACTACCACACGCGCGGCTTCGAGCCCTCGCCCTCCGAGAAGGAAGCGGAATTCGCGCTCTGAGCGGCTGTCCAAGTGCTAAACTGGGACTCATTCCCGAGTGCCGTCATGCGCCTGCTCATCGCCATCCTCGCCCTCATGTTCGCGGCCGGTGCATTCGCCCAGTCCGCGCCCCGCCCGCGCCCCCCGGGAACCGCGCCTCTCCAGGAGACGCCGCCGCCGCCCGCCGTCGTCGAGAGCGACCCGGCGCTCGAGCCCCAGGTCACGATCCGCAAGGACGGCCAGAACACGGTCTCCGAGTACCGCATCAAGGGAAAGCTCTACATGATGAAGGTGACGCCTGCCCACGGCAGGCCCTACGTGCTGATCGACCACAAGGGGGACGGCCAGTTCGCCCGCCAGGACAACCTGGATTCCGGGCTGCGCGTTCCCCAGTGGGTGCTCCTCGAGTTCTAGCTCTCCGCAACGGTTCCCGCGATGTCAGTCTTCACGCCAGTCTCCGATGACGAGGCGCGCGCCCTGCTGGCGCGCTACACCCTCGGCGAACTCGAAAGCCTCGAGGGCATCGCCCAGGGCATCGAGAACACCAACTATTTCCTCGGCACGACCACCGGGCAGTACGTGCTCACGCTCTTCGAGAAGATCCCGCGCGAGGACCTGCCCTTCTACGTCGGGCTCATGCACCACCTCGCCGAGCACGACATCCACTGCCCGGCGCCGATGGCCCTCCAGGACGGCGGCTTCCTCACGGAGCTCGCCGGCAAGCCCGCCGTCATCGTGACGCGCCTGCCCGGCGTGCCGCACCTCGCGCCCACGCCCGAGCAGTGCCGCAAGGTGGGCCGCATCCTCGCCGACATCCACGAGGCGGGCCTCGAATACGACGCGGGGCTCGCCAACTGGCGCGGCCAGGCGTGGCGCGAGAGCTTCGCGCAGCGCATCCGGCCGAAGATCGGAGCCGACGAGGCGGCGCTCATCGAAAGCGAGAACCGCTACCAGGCGCTGCACGACGACACGGTGCTGCCGCAGGGGGTCATCCACGGCGACCTCTTCCGCGACAACGTGCTGTGGGACGACGAGGGCGAGGGCGGGGTCATCGACTTCTACTTCGCCTGCGACGACGCCCTGCTCTACGACCTCGCCATCACGGTGAACGACTGGTGCACGGACGCCCTGGCCACCGTCGACCCGGAGCGCGCCGACGCGCTTCTCGAGGGCTACGACGCCCACCGCCCCCTGACCGACCTCGAGCGCGAGCTGTGGCCCGTGATGCTGCGGCGCGCGGCGCTGCGCACGTGGCTCGGGCGCCTGGAGTACAACCACTTCCCGAAGGCCGCCGAGATGACGATC
>JAGRPO010000237.1 GCA_019449455.1 Betaproteobacteria bacterium
AGAACACCAGCGCCGGGAACACCAGCGCGAGTCCGAACAACACCAGGCCGAGGTACCAGGCCGCGGGAAGCAGCATCGCGGCCGGCACCCAGATCGACCGCAGCCACCAGGGCTTCGTGGCGATCGTCCCGAGGGGCTCCCGGGCCACCATGCCGATGTTTCCCGGAAGCGGGTTCTGCGTCGAAGGCGCCACGCGCGCGACCGCCCGGGCGAGCGTCCGCGGCTCCGAGAACGCCAGGGTGAGGAACGCGGTGCTCCGGAGCGCCAGGACCTCGGGGCACTCCTCGTGAAGGTTCGCGCCGCGCGTCAGGTACCACGTGGCGCCGGAGAGCTGGCCGCAGGGCTCGGAAAGCCCCAGCTTAGACAGCGTGGCGCCCCGGTCGGCGGAGGCCGGCAGGACCACGCCGAGGTAGGTATCCGCGCGGTTGGCGTAGGCGATCGAAGGCGACCTCGGCACCAGGGCGTGCCAGGCGACGGCCAGGGCCGCGAGTGTCGCGAGGACGATCACCGGGCGCCGCGAGGCCACCCAGAGGCCCGGCGCCGCGGCCGCCACGAGCAGGAGCGGCAGGAGGAAGAACTGCTCCTTCGCGAGCGCCACCATCACGATTCCCGTGCCGGCGATCATCGCGAGCCAGCGAGGCAGCACCTCGCGCAGGAGCCCGGCCCCGAGCGCGCCCATGAGGAAGTACGCGCCGAAGAGGACCGGAAACTCGGTGTAGAGCGTCTGCATCCAGAGCGAGACGACCGGATCGGCCATCACCAGGAAGGCGGTGGCCCCATGGACCACGGAGGCGACGGGAAAGGGCCAGAACGCCGCCGCCAGCGCGAGGATGCCCACGCCGGCGATGACGAGCTTCAGCAGGCCGATCTCGCGCAACGCGGGAAACGCGGCATCCGGTGTGTCGAGCACGCGGTGCTTCGCGACGACGGCCGCCGCGAGCAGCGTCTCGGACCCGAGGTAGCACTCGCCCGGGATCCGGGCATCCAGCCGGTAGCGCTCGAGGGGCGCCTGCGGCGTGGCCGCATGGCGCTTGTCCGCCGGCAGGTCCGGATAGAGACCCACGCAGGAACCGGTGCGTACCATGTCGTACTGGTTCGCGATCGCGAGCATCGGCTCGTGCAGCACCACCGCCCCCAGGCGCACCACGGCCGCGATCGACAACAGCACCCCGAGAATGGACAGCGCGCGGTTCATGTCATTCGCCTGTCCAGGAAGAGGGCGATCCAGCCGAGGGCGAGCAGGACCATGAAGTAGACGGCATTCGCGGGGATCTGGAGATTGAAGTCGACCCAGGAGTGGATCAGGAGCGAAGTCACTCCCATGATGCAGCCGAACGACATCCCGCGCATGAGGGGGTCGTGCCGGACCCACTGGGCGCGCAGGGCCACCGCGAGCGTCAGCGCCACGACGAGGCCCAGCAGCCCCAGCCCCACCACCCCGGTCTCCGCCGCGATCTGGGCGTAGTCGTTGTGGGCGTAGTCGTAGAAGTTCACGACCTTCTCAGGCCGGTATTTCGGGAACGCCACGTAGAAAGTCCCCGGCCCGGCGCCAAAGACGGGGTAATCGCCGATCAGCGCCAGCGAGTGGGAAGCGGGATCCTCCCGTTCCTGCACATCCTGCACCGTGGTCGCTTCGAGCCGCGCCGCGAGCTTCTCCACCCCGAACCAGCTCCCGACGATGGTGAGGTCCAGGATCACCAGGCTCGCGAGCAGGATCACCGTATTGCGCGTGGCGTAGCGCGAAAGCGCGATCCCGATCACCCCCGCGATCAGCAGCGACGAGAAGAACGCCGTGTTGCCCATCCGCGAGTGCGTCGTCGTCAGCGCGATCACGAGGATGCACAGCGACAATCTCAGCAGCATCTTCGGCGAGAGGATCCACTCGATGAGGTGGCGGAAGAAAACCTTCCACGACCCCGCCACGCGATCGGAGAGCCCGGCGATGAGGAGCCCGATCCCGATCGCGAGCGTCATCTCGAGCAGCCCCGCGAAGTGGTTGCGGTTGGCGTAGAAGCCGCTGGCCGAGCCCCCGTGCATGATCAGCGTGCCGAAGTGCTCCTCGGAGACGCCCGAAAGATGCATCAGCACCGCGTACACCGCGTGCGCCACCGCCGCGTACACCAGGACGCGCGCCGCCGTCAGCACGCGCGACCGGTTGTTCACCACCGCGAGGAACAGGAAGAAGATCGTCACGTACGCGAGGGTCTTCACCAGAGCGACCCGGGACGCGTGCGGCTCGATGGAGATCGTGATCGCCCCGCGCCTGATGCCGAGAATCTCCGTGATCGAATGGATTCGCGCCGACTCCGGCGACAGGAACGCCACCCAGTCCGCCGGCAGGGGCACGATCGACACCGCCTGGTGAATGACCCACGCGCCCAGCACGATGAAGACGGGCCACGCCTTGCGCAGGGGATCGGCCATCCTCACCTTGCCGACCGCCCACAGCGCGAGCCACGCCGCGAGCAGCGCGAAGGCCGCCACCTCCATCACCGCCCACGCCCATCCCCGGTTGCTCCCCAGCGGAAAGGGCACCCACACCAGCAATGCCAGCAGCGCCCAGTAGAGGGCCTTCTCGGGGTCGAAGTGGCGGTGGCTGGAGGGCATCGAGTCCGGCACCGAAAACAAAAAGCCCGCCTAAGCGGGCTTCCTGTTTCGGTCGAGGTGATTACCGTTGCGAAGCCGACCCGCCCCCGGCGGTGCCGGTGGGCCCCGAAGGATTCGGCGTCGGGGTGCCGGGCGTGATGACCGCCCCTTCCCGCCCCGCGGCCGCCGCGGCAATCGCCGCCTGGAGGGTCTGCACGCCCTGGATCGAATTGAGCAGTTGCTGACCTTCCGGCGTCGACTGCAACTGCTGGATGATCTGGGCGATCGCCGCCTGCTGGAAGGTGCCGTCGGTGCGCGCGTTCACGCCGTCGCCCGCGGGCACGGTGATGGTCTGCGTGCCGAAGGTGAAGGAGATCAGGCCGTCCGTCACCGTCACCACCACGTTGCCCTGGTCGGTGGCGATGTTCACGTCCGTGCCGCGGATGCCGATCGTGTAGTTGCCCGCCTTGTAGGTGACGCGCTGGGGCTGGCTGCGCCCGATGAGGCCCGTGATGGCCCGCATGCCGCCCGAGAGCAGGTTCAGCACGATGTTGCCGGTCTTGGCCTGGGCGTTGTACTCGAACGCCTGGATCACCATGCGCGAATTGGGGCCCAGGGCGGCGATCTGCCCATCCTCGAAGCGCAGCACCGCCGACGAGCGCGCGCCCGTGAAGACGGTGTCGCCGGCCCGCACGGTATCGCCTTCGCGCACCACCCGCGCGGCCGCCGTACCCGTCTGGGCGCTCACGTTCCCGGTGACGGAACTCGCCGTCGCATTCGCAAAGACCAGGCTGGTCGCCAGCGACGCCATCAGCCCCAGTACCCAAACCATGAGTCGTTTCATGTTGCCTCCCTCATGCAAATACCGCGATGTCCGACACGGTGTCAGACACTACAAATCCGG
>JAGRPO010000238.1 GCA_019449455.1 Betaproteobacteria bacterium
CGAGGCGGGCGGCCCGTACGCCGGCACGATCTCGCTCGTCGAGCCGATGGGCAACCACCAGGTGGCCTGGATCGACCAGGGTGGCCGGCTCCTGTCGGCCATCGTCCCCGAATCGCTCGCGCTGCGGGCGGACGAGGCGGTGCGCTTCGGCATCGACGCCGCGCGGGCCTGCCTCTTCGACCAGGCGACGGAAGCCCGCCTCTAGTACCTCGTTCCTCGATCACGCAAGGGAATCGCACCATGAAGCAGGGAAACATCTCGGCCGTCCTCTGCCTGGCCGCCGCGGCCTGGCTTGCGGGCGTCCCGGTTCCGGCGGCGCGGGCCGCCGGCACGGCGCCTTCCGCAGGCCGCCCGCCGCTCGTCGCGCAGGCGTGGATCAGCACCGGGGATGGCTCGCGCCTGCTGTCGCGCCAGCCGGACATCGCCTTCGGTGCCGCCGATCCGCAGCCGATCCGCATCGAGGTGGACGCAGGCAGGCGCTTCCAGGAAATGGTGGGCTTCGGCGCGTCGATCACCGACTCGTCGGCCTGGCTGATCCAGGAGCGACTGGCGCCCGCCGAGCGCGAATCGCTGCTGCGGGAGCTGTTCGGCAGCCAGGGACTCGGCCTGGGCTTCACGCGGCTCACGATCGGCGCCTCGGACTTTTCCCGCCGCCACTACAGCCTCGACGATCGCCCGCCGGGCGAGACGGACCCGGCCCTCGCGCACTTCTCCATCGACGCGAATCGCGCCGACGTGCTGCCGGTCGTCAAGCGGGCGCTCGCGATCAACCCGCGGCTTCTCGTCATGGCCTCGCCCTGGAGCGCGCCCGGGTGGATGAAGACCACGGACAGCCTCGTCAAGGGGTCGCTGCGCCCCGAGGCTTACGGGGCCTTCGCGGACTACCTGGTGCGCTACGTCGAGGCGTACGCGGCCGAAGGCGTCCCGATCTTCGCGCTCACGCTGCAGAACGAGCCGCACTTCGAGCCGAAGGACTATCCGGGCATGCGGGTCGACGCGGCGGCGCGCGCGCGGTTCATCGGCGAGCACCTCGGGCCCCGCCTCGCCAAGCGGCGCCCGGGCGTTCGCCTGCTCGACTGGGACCACAACTGGGACGAGCCCGAGTCGCCGCTGGCGGTGCTCGCCGACCCCGTCGCGCGGCCGTTCGTGGCCGGCGTCGCCTGGCACTGCTACGCGGGCGACGTCGCGGCGCAGGCGCGGGTGCACGCGGCCCACCCGGACAAGGAGACCTACTTCACCGAGTGCTCGGGGGGCGAGTGGGAGCCGCTCAAGAGCGAGGCGATGCTGTGGCTCACGCGCACGCTCGTCATCGGCGCCACGCGCGCCTGGGCGAAGGGGGTGCTCTTCTGGAACCTCGCGCTCGACGAGAATCACGGCCCCCACCTGGGCGGCTGCAACGATTGCCGGGGGGTGGTCACCATCGACTCGCGGACGGGGGCGGTGACGCGAAACGGCGAGTACTACGCCCTGGCGCACGCGAGCCGGTTCGTCCGGCGCGGGGCGCGGCGAATCGATTCGGGGGCGGCGCTCGCCCCGCTCGACCACGTCGCCTTCCGCAACGAGGACGACGGTTCCGTGGCCGTGATCGTCGCCAACTCGGCGGCAGGCGCCACGCGCTTCTCCGTCGCCTTCGACGGCCGGAGCTTTCCCTTCGAATTGCCCGGCAAGAGCGTGGCCACGTTCGCCTGGAACCCGGCCCGGTAGCCGCCGCGCCGGCCGAAACTTCGCGGGGGGTGTTGACGCTTCAAAAAACCCGGTGATATATTCCGCCGAGCCGACTGGAAACGCTTCCACTCCGAATCGACAACAGGGGGCGGCCAGGGGCGGCGGCGCAGCTTCGCGGCGGGATTCCGCGCGGGGCTCACGACCACACAAGAACGATTACCTGGAGGAGTCTTGATGAGCACATCCACCGCGCGTCGGCGCCGGATCCCCGGCGCGCCCGCCTTCCGTCCCCGCCTCACACCGATCGCCGCGGCCTGCTCGGGGCTGATGTTCCTCGCCGGCGCCGCCTACGCACAGCAGCCGCCGGCCGACGCCGGCTCGAAGGCCGACCAGGGTGCGGATTCGAAAGCGCAGGCCGAGGCGAAAGCGAAGGCGAAGGCGAAATCGGACAAGGTCGAGGCGGTCGACAAGCTCGTCGTGACCGGCATCCGCTCCAGCATCGAGTCCTCCGTGGCGGCCAAGCGCAATTCCGACTCGATCGTCGAGGTCGTGACCGCCGAGGACATCGGCAAGCTCCCCGACGTGAGCATCGCCGAGTCGCTGGCGCGGCTGCCGGGCCTCGCGGCCCAGCGGGTCTCGGGCCGCGCCCAGGTGATCGCGATCCGCGGCCTCTCCCCGGACTTCGCCGGCACGCTGCTCAACGGCCGCCAGCAGGTGACTTCCGGCGACAACCGTTCCGTCGAGTACGACCAGTTCCCCGCCGAGCTGATCTACAGCGCGACGGTGTACAAGACGCCGGACGCGTCCCTCATCGGCCAGGGCCTGTCCGGCACGGTCGACCTGCGCTCGATCCGTCCGCTCGAGGTCAGCGGCCGCAGGATTTCGCTCAACGCGCGCGGGGAGTGGAACTCGAACGACGCGCTCAACGCCAACACCAAGACGAAGGGCAACCGCTTCAGCGCCTCCTACGTCGACCGGTTCGCCGACAACACGATCGGCGTGGCGCTCGGGTTCGCCCACCTCGACACGCCGGCCCAGGACCTGCACTACAAGGCGTGGGGCTTCTCGACGGGCGAGGCCAACTCCTTCTGCGCGCAGCACCCGGACTGGGGCTGCAGCGCGACCACGGGAGTGCCCGTCGGGACGACGTACCTGAACGGCTTCGAGGTCGAGGCGCTGTCCAGGAGCCAGAAGCGCAACGGCGCCATGGCGGTCGTCGAGTTCAGGCCGAACGCGAACGTCCACAGCACCGTCGACCTGTACTACTCGAAGTTCGAGAAGGACGAGTCGATGCGCGGCCTGATGGGGAGCCTGGGCGACAACTGGGGCGGCGTTCCCGGCGCCGCCTACAGCAACGTGCAGAGCACGCCGGTCGGCACCTCCACCACCTTCCTTACCGGCGCCACGATCGCGAACGCGAACATGGTCGTGCGCAACGACCTCAACACCCGCGACGACAAGCTGCGGTCGGCGGGCTGGAACACCGAGGTCCGGATCGGGGACAAGTGGCGCGCGATCGCCGACCTCAGCTACTCGAGCGCCGAGCGCGAGGAAAACGTCATCGAGACCTACGCCGGCATCCGGCCGGCCTACGCCACGTTCAACGCGAGCATTCCCACGGCGCCGGGCTTCCCGAGCCTGGTCCCGGACGTGGATTACCGCGACGCGTCGCAAGTCAGGCTGAGCGACCCGGCGGGCTGGGGCCACGACGGCCTGTGGAAGCTGCCCAAGGCGAAGGACGTCATCAAGGCCATGCGCCTCGAGGGCAGGCGCGACCTGGACGGCGTCTTCGGCGGCGTCGAGTTCGGCTACCACCGCGCGACCCGCGAGAAGTCCCGCGAGATGAACGAGCTGGCGGCCAACCTGAGGAACGACCGCGCGCCCGTCGCCGTCGGCTCCGCGTTCCTGCAGTCGCCCACGTCGCTTTCGTTCGCGGGCATTCCGGGCGTGGTCGCCTTCGACGTGCTGGGGGCGCTCGGAAGCCAGTACGACCTCGTGCCGCAGGCGCTCGACCAGATCATCAACCGCAACTACGAAGTCAAGGAAACGGTCGACACCGCCTTCGCGAAGCTCGACATCGACACCCGCCTCGGCGGCGTCCAGGTGCGCGGAAACGTCGGCGTGCAGTTCGTCCACACCGACCAGAGCTCGCACGGCTTTTCCAGGCTGGGCGGAACCGTCTCGGACACGACGCGCGGAACGACCTACGACGACGTGCTGCCCAGCCTCAACCTGGTCTTCGACGCCGGGCGGGGCTACATCGCGCGCTTCGGCGCCGCCAAGACGCTCGCGCGCGGGCGCATGGACGACATGAGGGCCGGCGCCGACGTGAGCATCAGCGCGACGTCCCACCTGTGGAGCGGTAGCGGCGGCAACCCGCAGCTCGAGCCGTGGCGGGCCAAGTCGTACGACCTGTCGTTCGAGAAGTACTTCGGCAGGCGCAGCTACGTCGCGGTCGCCGGGTTCTACAAGGAGCTCGA
>JAGRPO010000041.1 GCA_019449455.1 Betaproteobacteria bacterium
GAAGGCGACGAGGACGCCGCGGGCGGCGCTCCTGGGTCTGCGCGCGCCCTTGGCCACCGCGGCGAAGCGGCCGTGCTTTTCAGTCCACACCTGCAGGATGAGGCTCGTCTCGCGGTACGGATAGGAATGCAGGACGTAGCCGCGGTCGGGGCTGGCGCCCGGCGCGCTCACTCGTAGCCCCACTGGCGCACGGTCGCCTCGCTGTCGGCCCAGCCGCTCTTCACCTTGACCCACAGCTCGAGGAACACCTTGCCGCCGAAGAGCTGCTCCATCGCCACGCGCGCCTCCGTGCCGATGCGCTTGAGGGTGGCGCCCTTCTCGCCGATGACGATCGCCTTGTGGCCCTGCCGGTCCACGTAGATGCTGGCCGAGACGCGGCGCAGGGCCCCCTCCTCCTTGAACTCCTCGATCACCACCGCCGCGGTGTAGGGCAGCTCGTCGCCCAGCAGGCGGAAGAGCCGCTCGCGGATGAGCTCCGCGGCCAGGAAGCGCTCGGAGCGGTCCGTGATCGCGTCGGCGGCGTAGAGGGGCTCGGCCACGGGGAGCAGCTTGGCCACCTCGTCGGCCAGCGCCTTGACCTGCGTGCCCTTCTCGGCGCTCACCGGAACCAGGGCGGCGAAATCGCGTTTCGCGGCGCAGGCGGCCAGGAGCTTCGCGAGCTTGGCCTTGTCCTTCACGCGGTCCACCTTGTTGAGCGCGAGGATCACCGGAACGCCCGGCGGGATGAGCGCCAGGACGGGATCGTCGCGCTCGTCCCACTCCCACGCCTCCACGACGAGGACGATCGCGTCCACCCCGGCCAGCGTCATGGTGACGGAGCGGTTCATGGCGCGGTTGAGCGCGTTGGAGAAGCGCGTCTGGAAGCCCGGCGTGTCCACGAACACGAGCTGCGCGTGATCGTCGGTGCGCACGCCGAGGATGCGGTGCCGGGTCGTCTGCGCCTTGCGCGAGGTGATGGAGACGTGCGCGCCCACGAGCTGGTTCAGGAGCGTCGACTTGCCCACGTTGGGCCGGCCGACGATGGCCACGGTGCCGGCGCGGAAATCGCCGGCGCTCACGTCCGCTGCGCCTTTTTTTCCGCGAGCTGCCCGAGCACGGATTCGGCCGCCAGCTGCTCGGCGGCGCGCCGGCTCGCGCCCTCGCCCACGCCGACCACGCCCAGCTCGTCCACGCGGCACTCGACGCGGAAGACCTGCCGATGCGCCTCCCCGCCGACCGCCAGCACCACGTAGCGCGGCAGCGGCAGTCGCCGGGCCTGGAGGTTTTCCTGCAGCGCGGTCTTCGGGTCCTTGGCCGGCGGCTCGTCGCGCGCGCGGTCGATCCTGCCGGCGAAGAGCGACGCGACCACGCCGCGGACGGCGTCGAACCCGGCATCGAGGTAGACGGCGCCCAGCAGCGCCTCGAACCCGTCGGCCAGGATCGACGGGCGGCGGAAGCCGCCGCTCTTGAGTTCGCCCTCGCCCAGCAGCAGCTCGTCGCCCAGGTCGAGGGACTGCGCGATCTCGTAGAGGGAGGACTGGTTCACGAGCCCCGCGCGCAGGCGCGACAGGTCGCCCTCGGGGAGCCCCGGCAGCCGTTCGTACAGGAGGATCGCGACGACGCAGTTGAGCAGGCTGTCGCCCACGAATTCCAGCCGCTCGTTGTGGTCGGCGGCGTGGCTCCTGTGGGTGAGGGCCCGGCGAAGGAGCGCGGGGTCGCTGAAGGTGTGCCCGAGACGGCGCTGGAGGCCGGAGAGGTCGCGCTCGGCCGCGCGTCGGGCCACGACGGCGGTTACTTCGCGGTGGTCACCGTGAAATCCAGGCACGCGCTGAAGTTCGCGATGATCGGTACCTTCGTGGACCAGACGGCGGTGACCACGGCCTCGCCGCCCTCTTTCGTGATGTCGAGGTCGCGGCCGTCCACCGCCTTGACCCCTTCGATGGTGTTGCGCCGGTCGTAGGAGGCGCGGATCTCGCCCACCGTGCCCTTCAGGTCGCCGTTGGCCTCCATGGAGGCGAGGATCTTCTGCACCGAGAAGTAATCGATGTAGGTGGGCAGGAGCTTGGCCGCGAAGAGGGCCACGCCCGCGAGGACGATCATGCCCAGGAGGGCGCTGGTGAGCGTGATGCCGCGCTGCGTTCTGGTCATGAAACCCCTCCCCCTTGTTCCGTCTTCGACCGCCCCTCGAGGTGGTCAGTCGATCCCGTTGCCGATGCGCTTCAGGTTCCCGAAGTTCATCCACACGAGGAACGCGCGGCCCTTGATGTGGTCGTCCGGCACGAATCCCCAGTATCGGCTGTCGGCGCTCTGGTCCCGGTTGTCGCCCATCATGAAGTAGTGGCCGGGCGGAACCGTGCAGCTAAAACCGTCGTCATTGTATTCGCAATCGTCGCGGTGCGGAAACTGACGGACCTGCGAGAGGTTCACCACCGGCTCGGGTGGCACGATCATCATCGCGTGCGCCTTCTCGCCCAGCTTCTCGTTGAAGGTCGGCAGGCGCACGTAGTTCAACTCCGCGTCGGTGTAGTAGCCGGAGGCCGAGACGGAGACGAGCTTGCCGTTGATCGACAGGAGCTTGCCCTTGTAGGCGACCTTGTCGCCCGGGAGGCCGACCACGCGCTTGATGTAGTCCACCGAGGGGTCGATGGGATAGCGGAAGACCACCACGTCGCCGCGCTTCACCTCGCCCACCTCCACGACCTTGCGGTTGAGGACCGGCAGGCGGATGCCGTAGGTGTACTTGTTCACGAGGATGAAGTCGCCCACCAGGAGCGTGGGCTTCATCGAGCCCGACGGGATCTTGAACGGCTCCACCCAGAACGAGCGGATGAGGAAGACGACCACGATCACCGGGAAGAAGGCGCGCGCCATGTCGACCACGATCGGCTCGGGCACGTCCGCCGCGCGCCTGGGCGCCAGCGCCTTGCGGTCGACGAGCAGGATGAGGCCCGTGGCCACCGCCGCCAGCAGGAGCACGGCCGCGAAGTCGGTGAACTTGAGCAGCAGGCCCATGAGCGCGATGAAGAGCACCGGCCAGGCGATCTCGAGGACGCCCTTCAGCGCGTCCGGGCGCGGCCCCTTGCGCACCGCCGCGTCCCAGCCGATGAGCAGCGCGGAGGCGCCGCCCGCCACGAGCGCGATGAGTTCCCAGTTGAGTCCGTCCTGCATCTACTTTCCCTCCACCTGCAGGATGGCGAGGAAGGCCTCCTGCGGAATCTCGACCGAGCCGACCTGCTTCATGCGCTTCTTGCCGGCCTTCTGCTTCTCGAGCAGCTTCTTCTTGCGCGTGATGTCGCCGCCGTAGCACTTGGCGAGCACGTTCTTGCGCAGCGCCGAGATGTTCTCGCGGGCGATGATGTTCGAGCCGATCGCCGCCTGCACCGCCACGTCGAACATCTGTCGCGGGATGAGCTTCCTCATGCGGGAGGCGAGCTCGCGGCCCCGGTAGACGGAATTCTCGCGGTGCACGATGAGCGAGAGGGCGTCGACCTTCTCGCCGTTGATCTGGATGTCGAGCTTCACCAGGTCCCCGGCGCGGAACTCGAGGAACTCGTAGTCCAGCGACGCGTAGCCGCGCGAGACGCTCTTCAGCTTGTCGAAGAAGTCCATCACCACCTCGTTCAGCGGCATGTCGTAGGTGAGGATCACCTGCCGGCCGACGTAGAGCATGTTCACCTGCACGCCCCGCTTCTGGGTGCACAGCGTGATCACCGGCCCCACGTACTCCTGCGGCATGATGACGGTGGCGCGGATGATGGGCTCGCGGATCTCCTCGATGCGGGAGGCGTCCGGAAGGCGCGACGGGTTCTCGATCTCGATGACGGAGCCGTCCCGGAGCAGCACCTGGTAGACCACGGTCGGGGCCGTGGTGATGAGCTCCATGTCGTACTCGCGCTCGAGCCGCTCCTGGACGATGTCCATGTGCAGCAGGCCCAGGAACCCGCAGCGGAAGCCGAAGCCCAGCGCCTGCGAGGTCTCCGGCTCGAAGCGCAGGCTCGAGTCGTTCAGCTGCAGCTTCGTGAGCGCGTCGCGCAGCGCCTCGTACTGGTTCGACTCGATCGGGTAGAGGCCGGCGAAGACCTGCGGCTTGATCTCCTTGAAGCCCGGAAGCGCCGCGCCCGCCCGGCGCTCGACGAGCGTCACCGTGTCGCCCACCTTCGCGTCCTTCAGGTCCTTGATGCCGGCGATCACGAACCCCACCTCGCCCGCCGAAAGGCTCTCGCGGGTGAGCGACTTGGGGGTGAACACGCCCACCTGCTCGCACAGGTGCTGGGCGCCGGTGGCCATGAGGAGGATCCTGTCCTTGGGCCTGAGCACGCCGTCGACCACCCTCACCAGCATCACCACGCCCACGTAGTTGTCGAACCACGAGTCGATGATGAGCGCCTTGAGCGGCCCGTCGGGGTCGCCCACCGGCGGCGGGATGCGGGCGATGACGCCCTCGATCACGTCGTCCACGCCCTCGCCCGTCTTGGCGCTGCACCGGATGGCGTCGGTCGCGTCGATGCCGATGACGTCCTCGATCTCCTGGATCACCCGCTCGGGCTGGGACGAAGGCAGGTCGATCTTGTTGAGCACCGGCACCACCTCGACCCCCAGCTCGGTGGCCGTGTAGCAGTTGGCGACGGTCTGGGCTTCCACCCCCTGGGAGGCGTCCACGACCAGCAGCGCCCCCTCGCAGGCCGACAGCGACCGGCTCACCTCGTAGGAGAAGTCCACGTGGCCCGGGGTGTCGATGAGGTTCAGCCGGTATTCCTGCCCGTCGCGCGCCTTGTAGGAAAGGGCCGCCGTCTGCGCCTTGATGGTGATCCCGCGCTCGCGCTCCAGGTCCATGGAGTCGAGGACCTGGGCGTCCATTTCGCGCGTGGAAAGGCCGCCGGTGCGCTCGATGATGCGATCGGCGAGCGTCGACTTGCCGTGGTCGATGTGGGCAATGATGGAGAAGTTGCGGATGCGCTGCATGGTCGTGGCCGGGAAAGGGGACGCAACCCTTTACCGATGGATTCCGGAAAAGGGTTGCGTCCCCTTTTCCATCAAGACAAAGGGCACGCCGGACGTGCCCTTTTTGCAGTGCAATATTCTACTTCATTCGCCCGAGGCGCGCTTCGAGCGCCTCGAGGTCCAGGAAGTAGTGGCAGATCTCGCGTTCCCCGTCGAGGAGCACGGGCACCTTGTCGCCCCACTTCTCCTCGAGCCCGGGATGGCTGTCGACGTCGATCACCTCGATCGCGAAGTCGTGGCGACCGCGGAGCTTTTCGAGCTCCGCGATCATCTGGTGGCAGAGGTGGCAGTAACCCCGGGACAGGACGGTGAGCTTCGGGCTCAATCCTCTGCCCTGAGCGTCACGAACCGGGTTCCGTTCTCGTCGCGGATGAGGAGGGCGACGGGCTTCTTCGCGTCGAGCTTGGCGACCGCCTCGTTGTAGCCCTTCAGGTCCCGGATGTCGACGTTGTTCACGCGCAGGATCACGTCGCCCGGCTCGATGCCGGCGGCGAGCGAGGCGCCGTCGACGGCCTCCACCGTGACGCCGCCCTTGATCTTGAGCGCCTTCTTCACCTCGGCGCTCACCTCCGTGACCGCGAGGCCGAGCTTGCCGGGCTTGGCGGTCTCCTTCTTGCCGCGGGACGCCGTGCGGGTGGCCTCCTCGTCCTTGAACTCGCCCACGGTGATCGTGAGGTCGCGGGTCTTGCCGGCGCGCCAGACGGACAGGACCACCTTCTGCCCCGGGCGCACGGCGCGGACGGTGCGGGAGAGGTCGGCCGAGCTCTCGACGGCGCGGCCGTCGATCTTCAGGATCACGTCGCCCACCTCGACGCCGGCCTTGGCGGCGGGGGAATCCTCCTCGACCGTGCCCACGGCGGCGCCGTCGGTCCTCGGCAGGCCGAGGGAATCGGCGAGGTCGCGCGTGACGTTCGAGATGGCCACCCCGATGCGCCCGCGCGTGACCTTGCCCGTCTTCTTGAGCTGGTCGATCACGTTGGCCGCGTAGTCGATGGGGATGGAGAACGAGATGCCCGCGTAGCTGCCGGTGCGGGAGAAGATCTGCGAATTGATGCCGATCACCTCGCCCTTCAGGTTGAAGAGCGGCCCGCCCGAGTTGCCCGGGTTCACGGCGACGTCGGTCTGCAGGAACGGCACCGCGTCGCTCGCGGTGGAATCGGCGGGCAGGTCGCGGCTCTTGGCCGAGAGGATGCCCGCGGTCACCGAGTTGGCGAAACCGAAGGGTGAGCCGATGGCGAGCACCCATTCGCCGACGCGCGTGCCATTGGAGTCGCCCAGCCTGAGAAAGGGCAGGTTCGTCGCCTCGACCTTCACGAGCGCCACGTCGGACCGCTTGTCGGCGCCGATGACCTTCGCCTTCATCTCGCGCTTGTCGGTGAAGCGCACGAAGATCTCCTCGGCGTTGTCGATCACGTGCGCGTTGGTGACGATGTAGCCGTCCGCGGAGATCACGAAGCCGGAGCCCAGCCCGAAGGGCCGCAGCGGCCCGCGCGGGCCCTGGCGGGGTTCGCCCTTGCCGTTCTTGTCGTCGCGGCCGCGCGGGGCGCCGCGCTGGTCCGGCGGCATGAAGCGGCGGAAGAACTCGAACATCGGGTCGTCCTCGGACAGGCCGGGGATCTGGGTGCGCTGCGCGCGCGCCTCGGTGCGGATGTTCACGACCGCGGGGCCGTGTTTCTCGACGAGGTCGGCGAAATTGGGCAACGCCGCCTGCGCCTGGGCCTGGGTGGCCACGCCGAGCGCGAGGGCTGCGCCGAGGAGGAACGCTTTCATGGTCTGCATGGAATTGCCTTTTGTTGGAATGGTGTGTTTCGGGTTGCTACCGGACGGGGGCGCCCGCCGCGACGGCCTGCCTGCCGACGCTGCGGCCCGTCTGTTGCGCTGCCGCGGGAGGCACTTCGCCCAGCACCGTGACGAGATGCTCGCCCATCGGCCGGACGAAGACGGAAAGCGCCCCATCCTCGTTGGTGGCCTCCGCGGTGCGCGCGGGGTTCGACATGGGCTCGACGAAGACGCTCATCGTCGCCAGCCCGTCGCTCAGGACCAGCTGCGTGACCGGCTGCAGGCGGTTGGGGAGCAGCCTCTGCATCTCGCCCACCAGGCGGAAGCCGGACGGCGGCGAGGCGACGACCCACCCGGTCGAGCCCGGCTTCGGCTCGTCGGGCGGCTGGACGTCGCGGCGCCAGTCCTTGCTCTGCGACAGGAACGTGCTCTTCACCTCGCTCCTCGAGACCTCGCGGCCGAGGCGCAGGTCCGTGAAGGCGTACTGCTCCAGCACCTGCTGCCGGGTGCCGAGGGTCTTGGCGCGCAGCAGCAGGCCCGAGCCCACCTCCGCGCACAGGCGCTGCGCGTAGCGCAGGGCGTCCTTCGGGTCGAGGTGGATCCACTGGCAGTCCTGCCCGAGCACGCGCTCGACGTTCCCGAGCGCGAGCCGGTAGTTCTCCGCGATCGCCTCCATCGGGCCGCCCACCAGCGACGGGAAGAATTTCGCCGTCACCCGGCGGTCGATGCGGATCGTCTTGGCGTCGGGGAAGTAGCACTGCATCTGGTCGTCGCGCCGCACGATCTCGCGGCGCGGGCCGTCGAGCGACTCGATCTTCTCGTGCTCGGAGCCCGAGAAGAAGACGTGCGTGATCCGCGACGTGGCGGTGCGCTCGCCCTGCATGTGGATCACGGTGCCGGAGTAGGTCGACTGCCGCGCCGAGGCCGCGGCCCGCTCGAGCCACGTCAGCGGGTCGATGCCGGGGTTCGCGGCCGCCGGCAGGGCCGCGAGGATCGCGGCCACCGGCAGCGCGACCGCCAGGCGCCTCATCGGCCGACCGCGGCCTGGTTCGAGACCGGCCGGTAGAATTCCGCGTTGGGAAGCTGGCGATGGAGAACGACGTACTCGTTCACGTTGTTGAGCGGCACGACGCTGGAGGCCACCGCCGGTCTGGCGGCCGGCGCCGACGTGGCGAGCGCGGGGCCCGAAGGCGAGCCGCGCTCCTGCAGGCCGATCCAGCCCACCACCGCCACGGTGGCGGCCGATGCCGCCGCCGCGAAGGCGATGCGCCCGGCGCTCGCCGGCACGCGGCGCCGCGGCGCGAGCACCGTGGGCTCCGCCGCGATCGCCTCCATGATCCGGCGCGTGGAGGAGGCGCCCGCGCGGGGCTCCTCGCGCCGCAGCGCCTCGCCGATCAGGTGGTATGCCTGCCACTTGAGCTTCATTTCCTCGTTGCCGCAACAGATGCCGATGGCGCGATCGGCCTCGCTGGCCTCGAGCTCGCCATCCATCAGGGAAGAGAGTTCCTGCGTCATGATCCAACCCCAAGAGTGTGCGGGAATCGGCCTTTGCCGGCCTTTGTCCCCGTGAATGTTGCCGCCCTGCTGCCTGTTCTTACCATCTTTGGTCCTTCGTCGTCCCGAGCTGCGGCCGGAGCTTCTCCGCCACCGCCTCGCGGGCGCGGAAGATGCGCGACCGGACGGTGCCGATCGGGCAATCCATGATCTTGGCGATTTCCTCGTAGGAGAGCCCGTCGATCTCGCGCAGCGTGATCGCGGTCCGAAGCTCCTCGGGGAGGGCGCCGATGGCGTCGTTCACCGTCTTGGCAATCTGCTTGGACATCAGCACGTTCTCGGGCGTGTTGATGTCGCGCAAGCCCTCGGCATCCTCGAAGCCCTCGGCCTCCTCGCTGTCGTGGGCGGTCGAGGTGGGGGCGCGCCGGCCCTGCGCGATGAGGTAGTTCTTGGCGGTGTTGATGCCGATGCGGTAGAGCCAGGTGTAGAAGGCGCTGTCGCCCCGGAAGTTGGGCAGCGCCCGGTACGCCTTCACGAAGGCTTCCTGCGCGACGTCCTGGATCTCGTTGGGATCGCGAACGATGCGCGATAGCAGCCGCTCGAGCTTGCGCTGGTACTTGATGACCAGGAGCTCGAATGCCCGCTTGTCGCCCCGCTGCGCGCGCTCGACCAGTTGCTGGTCGATTTCCCTGTCGCTCATCCGTCCCTGACTGGGTTCTCTTGTTGTCCCGACGGCCAGCCCCGAAGCCGATCCCGCCGAAGGCGGAGCGACGAAGGGTTTGCCCGTATCCTGCGGTATTATAAACGTCAGGTTTTTCATCACCTTGCCGTGCGCATTTCCGCGACTATGGCCAACAGACTCCCCGCCGGGCAAATAGTTCCAGTCCGGCCCGGCCCTCCCCCCTCCGCCAGGAACCTTCCTTGAGCACCTACGACGTACTCGTCATCGGGAGCGGCCTCGCCGGACTCTCGGCTGCGCTGCGCCTCGCCCCCACCCGCAAGGTGGCCCTCGTCACCAAGCACGAACTCCTCGAAGGCGCTTCCGCCCACGCCCAGGGGGGGATCGCCGCCGTCCTCGACAGCCACGATTCGCTGGAGAACCACGTGCGCGACACCCACGTGGCCGGCGCCGGCCTGTGCCACGACGACACGGTGCGCTTCGTGGTCGAGCGCGGCCGGCGATCCATCCAGTGGCTCGTCGACCAGGGCGTGCCCTTCACGCGCGAGTCCGGCGGCGCCGAGGAGCTGCACCTGCATCGCGAGGGCGGCCACAGTCACCGGCGCATCGTCCACGCGGCCGACGCGACGGGAAACGCGGTGCAGCGCACGCTAGTCGAGCAGGTGAAGCGGCACCCCAACATCGAAGTCCTCGAGTGGCACATCGCGATCGACCTCATCACCGGGAAGAAGCTGGGCCTCGCCGACAACCGCTGCCACGGGGCCTATGTCCTCGACCTCAAGGCGGGCAGGGTGCGCACGCTCGGCGCCCACGCAACGATCCTCGCCTCCGGCGGGGCGGGCAAGGTCTACCTGTACACGACCAACCCGGACACCGCGACGGGAGACGGCATCGCCATGGGCTGGCGCGCCGGCTGCCCGGTGGCGAACATGGAGTTCATCCAGTTCCATCCCACCTGCCTCTACCACCCGCACGCCAAGAGCTTCCTCATCTCGGAGGCGGTGCGCGGAGAGGGGGGGCTGCTGAAGCTGCCCAACGGCGAGCGGTTCATGCCGAACCACGACGAGCGCGGCGAGCTCGCCCCGCGCGACGTGGTGGCGCGCGCGATCGACTTCGAGATGAAGAAGCGCGGCCTGGACTGCGTCTACCTCGACATCTCGCACAAGGGCGAGGCGTTCGTGCGCGAGCATTTCCCCAACATCCACGCCAAGTGCCTCGAGTTCGGCATCGACATCGCGAAGGAGCCGATCCCCGTGGTGCCGGCCGCGCATTATTCCTGCGGCGGCCTGCAGGTCGACCTGGCCGGGCGCACGCCCGTGGCCGGCCTCTACGCCCTGGGCGAAGTGGCCTGCACGGGGCTGCACGGGGCCAACCGCCTCGCCTCCAACTCCCTCCTCGAATGCCTGGTGTTCTCGGAGGCCGCGGCGGAGGACATCCTCGCCGGCGCGCCGGCCGCCGCGCCGGCGCTCCCGGCATGGGACGAAAGCCGCGTCACCGACGCCGACGAGGAAGTGGTGATCGCGCACAACTGGGACGAGCTTCGCCGCAGCATGTGGAGCTACGTGGGGATCGTGCGGACCAACAAGCGCCTGGAGCGCGCGCTGCACCGCATCAACCTCCTGCAGGGCGAGATCGACGAGTTCTACTCCAACTTCCGCGTCTCCAACGACCTGATCGAGCTGCGCAACCTCGTGGCCACGGCCGAGCTCATCGTGCGCTCCGCGCTCGCGCGCAAGGAGAGCCGCGGCCTGCACTTCTCCAGCGACTGGCCCGCGACGCTGCCGGAGGCGAAGGACACCGTCCTCGACCCGCGCACCATGGCCCTGTGAACGCCCCTGCCCTTCTCGTCACCGCCGAGATCCGCGCGCTGGAAGAGCGCGCGGCCAAGGGCCTTGCCGGCCCCACCCTCATGCAGCGGGCCGGGCGCGCCGCCTTCGAGGCCGCCCGCGCCATGGCCGCCGACACGGGCGCGCCGATCCTGGTGGTCGCCGGTCCCGGCAACAACGGCGGCGACGCGTGGGTCGCGGCGGCGCACCTGCGCGAAGCCTTCCACCGCGTGGTCGTGCTCGACGTCGCCGGATCGGCGCCGAAGGCGCCCGAGGCCCGCGAGGCGCGGGATCGCTTCGTGGCGGCGGGCGGCGCGACGGTGCGCGATTGGCCGCTCGACATCCGCCCCGCCCTCGTCGTGGACGGGCTGCTGGGCATCGGGCTCACGCGCGACGTCGAGGGGGAGACGGCCCGGCTGGTCCACCGCATCAACAAGGCCTGCGCCCCCGTCCTCGCCCTCGACGTCCCGAGCGGCATCGCGAGCGACACCGGCGCCGTGCGCGGCGCGGCCGTGCGCGCCACCAGGACGATCACCTTCATCGCGCGCAAGGCGGGGCTCTTCACCGGCGCGGCGCTCGACCATGCGGGCGAGGTCGTCGTCGACGACCTCGGGGTGGACAAGGGCCTCCTCGCCGGCTGGCCCGGCAGCCTCCTCACGCCGGAAGCCTTCCTCGGGCTGCTGCCGGCGCGCGCGCGCGACACCCACAAGGGCTCGTTCGGCACGCTCGGGATCGTGGGCGGCAGCAAGGGCATGACCGGCGCCGCCCTCCTCGCCGCGCGCGCGGGGCTGCTGGCGGGCGCCGGCAAGGTCTACGTGGGGCTCCTCGCGCCGGACCAGCCCGCCCTGGATCCCGCGCACCCCGAGCTCATGCTTCGCCCGATCGACGACACCATCGCGGCCGATGTCCTCGTCGTGGGGCCGGGCGCGGGGCACTCGCCCAGCGTCACTTCGCTCTCCGCCTTCGAGCGCGTCACGCTCCCGTCGCTGCTGTCGCTGCCCAAGCCGCTGGTGATCGACGCCGACGCGCTCAACGCCATCGCGCTGCACGACGAGATGCGGCACGCCCTCACCTCCAACCGCCGCGCGCCCACGATCCTCACGCCGCACCCCGCGGAAGCCGCGCGGCTGCTTCGCTCGACCACCGCCGAGGTCCAGGCCGACCGCCTCGCCGCGGCGCGCTCGCTGGCGAAGACATTCAAGGCGGAAGTGGTCCTGAAGGGCGCGGGCAGCGTCTGCGCGAGCCCGGACGGCACCTGGGCCGTGAACGCCACC
>JAGRPO010000239.1 GCA_019449455.1 Betaproteobacteria bacterium
CTGCAGGAAGGCCCCCGCGTACTCGAGCACTTCCTCGTGGGTGCCCACCTTGCAGAAGAACTGTGCCACCTCCGTCTTGATGCCGCCGTTGCCCGCGACGTAGATCTCCCAGCCGGATTCCACGCCGATCACGCCCACGTCCTTGATGCCGGACTCGGCGCAGTTGCGCGGGCAGCCGGAGACGGCCAGCTTCACCTTGTGCGGGGCGTACATGCGCCACAGGGCGCGCTCGAGCTCCTGGCCCATGCGCGTGGAGTCCTGCGTGCCGAAGCGGCACCATTCGCTGCCCACGCAGGTCTTCACCGTGCGCAGCGCCTTGGCGTAGGCGTGGCCCGAGGGCATGCCGAGGTCCTTCCAGACCGCGGGCAGGTCCTCCTTCTTCACGCCCAGCAGGTCCAGCCGCTGGCCGCCCGTCACCTTCACCGTCGGGATGGCGTACTTCTCCACCACGTTCGCGATGCGGCGCAGCTCGGAAGCCGAGGTCTCGCCGCCCCACATGCGCGGGATCACGGAATAGGTGCCGTCCTTCTGGATGTTGGCGTGGGAGCGCTCGTTGATGTAGCGCGACTGCGGGTCGTCCTTCGCCTCGTGCGGCCAGGACGACAGGAGGTAGTAGTTCATCGCCGGCCGGCAGGAGGCGCAGCCGTTGGGCGTGCGCCACTCGAGGAAGTGGAAGGCGGCCGGGATCGTGAGCAGGTGGTGCTCGCGGATGGCGTCGCGCACCTCCTGGTGCGTGCGGTCGGTGCAGGCGCACACGGCCTTCTTCTTCGGCGACTCCGAATAGTCGCCGCCGGCCGTGAACATGAGGATCTGCTCCACGAGCCCCGTGCAGGAGCCGCAGGAGCTGGAGGCCTTCGTGTGCTTCCTCACGTCCTCGAGCGTGAAGAGGCCCTTGTCCTTGATCGCCTTGACGATGGCGCCCTTGCACACGCCGTTGCAGCCGCAGACCTCCGCCGTGTCGGGAAGCGCCAGCGCCCGGTTCTGGCCCTGGTGGCCCGCGTCTCCCAGGTCGGACTCGCCGAACATGAGCCTGTCGCGGATGGGAGCGACGCTCGTGCCTTCGCGCAGCAGCCGGAAGTACCAGGTGCCATCGACGGTGTCGCCATAGAGCACGGCGCCGGCAAGCCTGTCGCCCTTGATGACCAGCTTCTTGTAGACGCCGGCCGAAGGGTCGGCGAGCACGATGTCCTCGGTGCCCTCGCCGCCGCTGAAGTCGCCGGCGGAGAAGAGGTCCACGCCGGTGACCTTGAGCTTGGTGGAGGTGACCGAGCCGGTGTAGCGCGCGATGCCGTACTCCGCGAGGTGGTTGGCGCACACCTTGGCCATCTCGAAGAGGGGCGCGACGAGCCCGTAGGCCGTTCCCCGGTGGTTCGCGCATTCGCCGACCGCGTAGATGCGCGGATCGAAGGTCTGGAGCGTGTCGTTCACCACGACGCCGCGATGGCAGTGCAGTCCCGCCGTCTCGGCGAGCCGGGTGTTGGGCCGGATGCCCACCGCCATCACGACGAGGTCGGCCGGCAGTTCCTCGCCCGACTTCAATCGCAGGGCGCGAACCCGTCCCCCGTCGCCTTCGAGCAGGGCCTCGGTCTGCGCTTCCAGCCGGAACGAGAGCCCCTTGGCCTCGAGCGTCTTCTGCAGCATCCCGGCCGCCGTCCGGTCGAGCTGGCGTTCCATGAGCCAGGGCATCAGGTGCACGACGGTGACCGACATGCCGCGCCTGGCGAGCCCGTTGGCCGCTTCCAGGCCGAGGAGCCCCCCGCCGATGACCACCGCATGCCTGTAGCTCGCCGCCGCCTCGATCATGGCTTCGGTGTCGCGGATGTCGCGGTAGGAAAGGACGCCCTCGAGTTGCGCCCCGGCCACGGGCAGCATGAAGGGATCGGATCCCGTGGCGAGGAGGAGCCGGTCGTAGCTTTCCTTGGTGCCGTCGGCGGCCTCGACCACGCGCGCCTTGCGGTCGATCCTCGCGACCTCCTTTCCGAGGTGCAGCCGGATGCCGTTCTCGCGATACCAGTCGAGGCCGTTGAGAACGATGTCGGAGAGCGTCTGCTCGCCGGCCAGCACGGGCGACAGGAGGATGCGGTTGTAGTTCGGGTGCGGCTCCGCGCCGAACACCGCGATGTCGTAGAGGTCGGGCCGAAGCTTCAGCAGCTCCTCCACCGTGCGCATGCCCGCCATGCCGTTGCCGACGACGACGAGCTTCGGGCGCTGGGCAAGGGTTCCGTCGGGCATGGTGGCCTCCCTACGCCGCTTTCTTCGCCTGGCGCTGGTACAGGAACTCCAGCACCTCGCGGCGGCAATCGATGTAGCGCGGGTTCGTGGCCAGCGCCAGGCGCTCGCGCGGCTTCGGGATGTCCACCTCGAGCACGCCGCCGATGGTCGCGGCCGGGCCGTTGGTCATCATCACGATGCGATCCGAGAGGAGCACGGCCTCGTCCACGTCGTGCGTCACCATCACGACGGTGCTGCCGGTCTTCGCGACGATCGCCATCAGCTCGTCCTGCAGGTTCGCGCGCGTGAGGGCGTCCAGCGCCCCGAAGGGCTCGTCGAGCAGCAGGACCTTCGGCTCCATCGCCAGCGCGCGCGCGATGCCCACGCGCTGCTTCATGCCGCCGGAGATCTCCTCGGGATGCTTGTCGGCGGCGTGGGCCAGCCCCACGAGCTCCAGCGCCTTGCGGGTGCGCAGCGCCAGTTCCGCCTTCGACTCGCTGGCGCCGAAGACGCGCTCGACCGCCAGGTGGACGTTGCCCGCGCAGGTGAGCCAGGGCAGCAGCGAGTGGTTCTGGAACACGACGCCGCGCTCCGGCCCGGGGCCCGAGATCTCCTTGTTGGCGAGGAGGAGGAAGCCGTCGCTGGGCCGCAGCAGGCCCGCCACGAGGTTCAGGAGCGTCGACTTGCCGCAGCCCGAATGCCCGATGAGGCTCACGAACTCGCCCTGCTTCACGGCGAGGCCGATGTCGCGCAGGGCCTCGAAGCGCACGCCGCGCTTCTCGAAGGTCATGCCCACGTTCTCGATCTGGAGGTACTTGTCCATGGGGGTTCCCTGTCAGGACCTGGTGCCGTAGCTGAAGCGCCTCGCCACGAGCACGAGCAGCTGCTCGAGGGCGAGGCCCACGATGCCGATCACGAAGATGGCGATGAGGATGTGCTCGACCTTCAGGTTGTTCCACTCGTCCCACACCCAGAACCCGATGCCCACGCCGCCGGTGAGCATCTCGGCGGCGACGATGACGAGCCAGGCCACGCCGATGGACAGGCGGACTCCCGTGAGCATGTAGGGCAGCACCGCGGGGAAGAGGATCTTCGTGAACACCTTCCACTCGGAGAGGTTCAGCACGCGCGCGACGTTGAGGTAGTCCTGCGGGATCTGGCGCACGCCCACGGCGGTGTTCACGATCATCGGCCACAGCGAGCAGACGAAGATCACGTAGATCGCCGCCGGGTTGGCCGCCTTGAAGACGAGGAGGCCGATGGGCAGCCACGCAAGCGGGCTCACCGGCTTCAGGAGCGCCACGATGGGCGAGGCCATGTCCGAGAGGAAGCGGAAGCGGCCGATGGCGAAGCCGACCGGGATGCCCACCAGCGCCGCCAGCCCGAAGCCGATGCCCACGCGGCCCAGCGAGGCGAGGATGTTCCAG
>JAGRPO010000240.1 GCA_019449455.1 Betaproteobacteria bacterium
CAGCACGCAGGGCGTGCGCGGCAGGTTCCCGAGGCCCTGCACCTCGATCGGGATGCCGGCCAGGCGCAGGGCCGCGCGGGCCGCCATCCGGCTCGCGCGCCAGCCGACGGCGGGCCGGGGCGCGAGGGCGGTGGCGATCCACGCGGGCGGCACGACCAGCGCGAATGCGGCCCAGGCGTAGAGGCCGTAGAGGAGCCGGACGGCCGCCATGGCGCCGCGCCGCGCCTGCGGCAGGAGCGAGCCGACGACCAGGCGCACCACCTGCCACCATGGCGCGCGGGCGCGCGCTTCCACCTGCCCGCGTTCGTAGAGCTCGCGGCAGGCCGCGCGGCGGATCTTCCCGCTCGAGGTCTTCAGCACCGTGCGGGGGGAAGCCAGGACGACCACGTCGGGCGGCTCGCCCAGCACCGAAACCGTGACCTCGACGATGCGCGCCTCGACGGCTTCGCGGGCCGCGGCGCCCGTCGCCTTCGTCTCCGCGAGGACGACCAGGCGCTCGGTCCCGCGATCGGGGTCGGCGCTGCCGAACACGGCCACGCAGCCGCGGCGCACGCCCTCCACCGAGCCCACGGCGTCCTCCACCTCGTGCGGGTAGATGTTGCGTCCGCCGCGGATCACGATGTCCTTCACGCGGCCGGTGAGGTAGATCTCGCCGTCGGCCTCGTAGGCGCGGTCGCCGGAGTCGAGCCAGTCGCCGTCGAAGAGACGCTTCGTCTGCTCGGGGTTGCGGTAGTAGCCGCGAGTCGCGGACGGGCCCCTGAACTCCAGCCGCCCCTCGACGCGCTCGCCCGTTTCCAGGCCGAGCGCATCGACGATGCGCACCTCGTGCCCCGGCAACGCGCTGCCGCAGGAAACGAAATTCAGGGTGCCGGTGTCCCCGGGCGCCGCGGGCTCCGCGATGCCCGCGCTGCTGAACGGCTCGCGGCGAACGCGGTCGATGCGCGGTCCGCGTCCCAGCGGAGGCAGAAGCAGGCCCACGGTGCACTCCGCGATGCCGTACACCGGCGTCATGGCCTCGGGGCGGAAGCCGTGCTTTGCGAAGCGCTCGGTGAAGTGGCGCATGGTTTCCGGCAGCACGGGCTCGGCGCCGTTGGCGGCGATCCGCCACGAGCCGAGGTCGAGACCCTCGAGGAGGGCCTCGTCGATGCGCTTCACGCACAGCTCGTAGGCGAAGTTCGGCGCGGCCGCGATCGTGCCGCGGTAGCGATGGAACGCCCACAGCCAGCGCTCCGGGTGCGCGAGGAAGGCGAGCGGCGACATCACCACCAGCGGCTTGGCGTAGTAGAGGCTCGAGAGGGAGGCGGCGATGAGCCCCATGTCGTGGTAGAGCGGCAGCCAGCTCACGAAGACGTCGTCGGGCCTGAAGCCGACCCCCGCGCCGATGGCGCGGATGTTGGCGAGCAGGTTCGCATGCGTGAGCACCACGCCCTTGGGATCGCCCGTGCTGCCGGAGGTGTACTGGATGAACGCGATGTCGTCCCGCCCGATCGTCACCGGCTCCGGCTCGCCCCCTTTCTCCACGAGTTCCGCCACCGTCGCCACGCGCCGCAGCCCGGGCACGCGCGCCTCCAGCAGCCGCGCCACGATGCGGGCCTCCGGCACGGTGACCAGGAGCGAGCACTCGGCATTGGCGAGGATGCCCGCATGGCGGCGCACGTGCTCCTCGATCTGCGACATGCGCGCCGGCGGATAGATCGGCACCGGGATGCCGCCGGCACGCAGGATGCCGAAGTAGGCGTGGAAGTACTCCGGGCACGTGGGCAGCATGATCGCCACGGTCTGCCCGGGCTCGAGGCGGCGATGCTGCAGCCCGGCGGCGACGAGGTCGGATTCCCGCTTCAGGTCGCCGAAGCTGATCCGCGTCTCGCGGCCGTCATCGAGGTAGACGATCTGCACGCGGTCCGGGTGCTCCTTCGCGTGCCAGTCGAGCACGTCGAGGAAGGTCTCGGCGTCGTCGGGGGCGGGCTGCGCCGCCTCGGCCCAGCCCTCGGGTGCGGCGGGCCTTCCGGCGACCGGAGGCAGCCCCGCATCGGCGCGAAGAGCCGTCAGCAGGTCGCGCAGGGTCACGGCGCCGCCCAGCGTCTCGTCGGGCAGGCTCACGCCGAAGGCGCGCTCGATGCGGACCGCGAGCTCGACGCGGGTCAGGCTGTCGAGTCCGAGGTCGCGGTCGAGGGCGCTGTCGATGGTGACCGGGCCCCTCCTCGGCGTGTCGGCGTGGATCAGCGCGAGAAAATCGCGAGCGAGCGCGACGACCGCGGCTTCCGTCGGGCCGCCGTCCGAATCCTTCCGCTCGGCCGTGCCTTCCCCCATGCTGGTCACCCCGGTACGGGCGCAAGCCTTACTACCGGTGCCGCCGCGCCACGCTTTCTACGCTACACCAAACGGCTTGCGGCCATCGGGCGGGCGAACGTCCCTCGCGGCATCGGCCGCCCGGCGCAGGTCCTGCGACACCTTTCCGCCCTGGAGCACGATCACGCGCCCGGCCGAGGCGATCGTCTCCGGCCGGTGCGCGATGAGGATGCGGGTGAGGTTGAGGCCCCGGATCGCCTCGTTCACCTGGCGCTCGCGCTGCACGTCGAGGGCGCTGGTCGCCTCGTCGAGGAAGAGGATGCGCGGCTGCTTGTAGAGGGCGCGCGCGAGGAGGATCCGCTGGCGTTGGCCGCCCGAGAGCGCCGCCCCCATGTCGCCGATGAGGGTGTGGTAGCCCATGGGCATCGCCGCGATGTCGTCGTGCACGGCGGCGAGCCTCGTGCAGCGCTCGATCGCCTCCTGGCTCGGGCTGGGGTCGAAGAAGCTCACGTTGTCGGCGATCGAGCCGGCGAACAGGGGGTCGTCCTGCATCACGGTGCCCACGAGCCTGCGGTAGGAATCGACGCCCAGCCGCTGGAGATCGACGCCGCCCACCAGCACCTGCCCGTCGGTCGGCGCGAGCAACCCGAGCATGACCTTCACGAGCGTGGTCTTGCCGCCTCCCGAGGGGCCGACGACCGCGACCGATTCCCCCGGCTCGATGCGCAGCGTGCAGTTCTGCAGGACGAAGGGCTCGGTATCCGAGTACCGGAAGGACACGTTCCTCACCTCGATGGAAGCCTCCTCGACCGCGGGCGCGGGCGAACGCGCGTCCTCCTCCGGCGGCGTGAGCACGATGTCGGCCAGGCGCTCGCCCTGCAGCTGCAGCATCTTCAGCTCGATCAGCTTGTCGATGAGTCCGGCCACGCGCGCCGAGAACTGCTCCTTGTAGGCCATGAACGCGAACAGCATCCCGATCGAGAACGCGGACTCGAGCACGAGGAGCGCTCCCACCCACACGATGGCGATGCGCTCGACGCCGAACACCAGGCCGTTGGCCGAGCGAAAGCCCAGGGAGAGCTTCTGCACCGCGAGGTCGCGGTTGACCGCGTCGACGACGAGATTGAGCCAACGGGAACGCCGCTCCTCCTGGCGCCCGAAGAGCTTGATCGACTGCACCCCGCGAACCGTCTCCAGGAAGTGGCTCTGCTGGCGGGCCGCGTGGACGATGTGCTCCTCGGTCGCGCGGCGCAGCGGGGCGTAGAACGCGGCCCGCGAGACCGCGTACGCGGCCACCGCGACCAGGGCGAGGGCGGTCAGCGTGCCGCTGTAGGCGATCATCATCGCGAGGGTCGCAACCGCCATCAACCCGTCGATCACCGCCTCGACGAAGCTCGACGTGAGCGTGCGCTGGATCGTCGTCACCGCGCCGAACCGCGACACGACGTCGCCGAGGTGGCGCTTCTCGAACCACGCGACGGGCAGGCGCAACAGGTGCGAGAAGACGTTGGCCAGCCACTGCACGTTGAGCGTCGTGCCGAGGTAGAGGACGACCCACGACCGAAGGGCGCTCACCGCGACCTGGATCAGGGCGAGGAGCAGGAACCCCAGGCCGAGCACGGCCAGCAGGTCGCGATCCGCGGACACCACGGCGCCGTCGACCACCCACTGCATGTAGAAGGGGGCGAGAACGGCGAGCGACTGGAGGACGAGCGCGAGCAGGAGCACCTGCGCGAGAGACCGCGCGAGCCCGGAGACCGGCCCCGTGAGGTCGCGAAGGCGCACGCGCCGCCGCTCGTCGGCGGGCCGGAAGTCGGCGGTGGGGACGAGCTCGAGCGCGATGCCGGTGAAGTGCCGCGAGACTTCCGCCATCGGCAGGCGCCGGACGCCGGATGCGGGGTCGTGGATGACGGCCTCGTGCGCCGCGGCCGACTTGAGCACGACGAAATGGTTCAGGTCCCAGTGGAGGATGCACGGGGTCCGCAACTGCGGCAGCTCCTCCAGCTCCACGCGCAGCGGCCGCGGCGCGAGGTTCAGCCTTCCCGCCGCCTGCATCAGGTAGGCGAGAGTGGCGCCCTTGAGGGACAGCGTGAAGCGCCGGCGCAGGCCCGCCAGGTCCGTGCGATGGCCGTGGAAGCTCGCGACCATCCCCAGGCTCGCGAGCCCGCACTCGGCCGCCTCCGTCTGCAGGAAGACGGGAAGCCGGCGGCCGCCGCCGAAATCGAGCCCCGCGAGCGCGGCCACCTCAGGCCCTTCCCGCCAGGCTGAAGACGGGCTCGAACACCCACTCGATGAGGCGGCGCCTGTCGAGAAGGACGTCGGCCTCCACCTGCATCCCGGCCTGCAGCGGCTCGGCATGGCCGTAGGCGGCCACCGTCTGCGCCTCGAGCGCCACCTTCACGCGGTACAGCGGCTCGCGCGAGCCGTCGGGGGGGACGAATCCCAGCTCCGCCGCGGTGACCGCGCTGCGCGACACCGAGAGCACGCGCGCGCGATGGCTCCCGAACTTCTGGTACGGAAACGCGGGGTAGCGAAGGCGCACCTCCTGGCCGGCCCTGATGAAGCCGACGGCACGCGACGGCGCGAAGAGATGCGCCTCCAGCGGCGAGCCGTCGGGAAGCAGCGTGAGGAGGCTAGTTCCGCCGCCCACGACCTGTCCCGGCTCCACGAGCAGCGTGGCCACCGTTCCCGCCGCCGGCGCGGTCACCACCGAATCGGATTGCGCGCGCCTGTCGACCTGTTCCTGCACCAGGGCAGCGAGCTGCGCGTCGAGCGCGGAGAGCTGGGCGCGCAGTCTCGCCTCGGATTCCGCGACCGCATGGCGAAGGCCCGCGATCTCGCGCTCGACGGACAACTGCGCGCGCGTCGCTGCGTGGCGCCGCGAGCGGTGCTCGAGCGATTCCTCCTCCTTCTGCTGGCGCTGCGCCGCCGACACGAAGCCCCGGCGCTCGAGCTCGTCGAGGCGGCGCAGCGACCGCCCCGCGAGCGCTTCGCGCGCGACGATCGCCTCGAGCTCGCCGTCGATCTGGGCCCGTTCGGCCTCGAGCCCCGCGATCCGGCCGAGCAGGGACTCGCGCTCGCTGAGGCCGGCCGAGCGCAGCTCCTCGCGCTGGTGTTTCGTCGTCGCGATGCGCTGCCGCGCCAGGGCGAGCGTCGCTGCCGCCACGGAACCGTCGACGCGGGTTGC
>JAGRPO010000241.1 GCA_019449455.1 Betaproteobacteria bacterium
AAACCACAGGTCGCCGTCGCCGTCGAAGGCGCAGGTGTTCAGGTTGGCGTAGGGCGTGCCGCCGGGGAGCGGGAAGGCCGTGACTTCACGGCCGGGCCAGCCCACGCGCACGATCGCCTGCGCGCCGCCGTCGGTGAGCCACGCCGCCTTGTCGGGGCCCTGGATGACGCCGTGGGGCGAGGAGTTGCCGCCGAGGCTGACGAGCTCGGTCGTGCCCTTCGCGGGATCGAACCAGCCCAGGTGGCCGCTCGCCTGGGCGCTGAACCAGACGCCGCCGTCGGGGGCGGGCGCCACGTCGTGGATGCCGGTGCGGCGGGAGGTACCGAGGGGCCAGCCCCGCACGCGCGGCAGGCTCGAGGCCGGCACGGGAAGTGCCGTGCCCAGGGCGAGCGCTCCCAGGGCGCCAAGGGCATGACGGCGGGTCATCCGGTCCATGGGCATCTCCCGAGGCAAGGGTCCGGCCATGGTAAACCCGGCCCGGGCCTTTCTGCGCGAGGTCTGCGCCAGAGCAAGAACCTCCCCGGGCACGCCACCTAGCATGGCTGTTGTCATTCGTCGTGATACCCGAGGAACCCGCCATGAACAAGAACGTCACCCGCGTCTTCCTGGCCCTCTCGCTGGGCCTCGCCGCGACCGCATTCGCCGAGCCCGACAAGAGGGGCTGCACCGACCCCGCCCTCTTCCCCGTGCGCATGCCCGACTACTACATCTCCGACTGCAAGAGCGCGGATTTCGAGGCCTACGACTTCTACGCGCCCAAGGGCAAGAAGGTCCGCCAGGAGGGCAAGTTCACGTTCGTGCAGTACTCGATCTCGAAGGGCAGGACCGAGCCCGCGGCGGTCGCGATCCTGCGCAACTACGAGAACGCCCTCACCAAGATCGGCGGCACCGTCGCCGGCACCCTTCCCAACAACTGGGTGAACGGCAGCGTCGTCCTGGACGGCCGGGAGGTGTGGGCGCAGGCCGAGCGCGGCAACGGCAGGATCTGGATCCGCATCGTCGAGAAGGGGGCCATGAAGCAGCACGTCGTGGCCGACGCGGCCGCGATGTCCAACGACCTGCGCGCCACGGGCCACGTGGCCGTGTACGGCATCTACTTCGACACCGGCAAGGCGGCGGTGAAGCCCGAGTCGAAGCCCGCGCTCGACGAGGTGGCGAAGCTCCTCAAGGGCGACCCCGGGCTCAGGCTCTGGGTCGTGGGGCACACCGACTCCGTGGGCAAGGTGGACGACAACATGCGCCTCGCGCAGGCGCGGGCGGAAGCCGTTTCCGCGGAGCTCGTCAACGCGCACGGCATCGCCGCGGCGCGCCTGAAGGGCTACGGCGCCGGCCCGCTCGCCCCGGTGGCAGGCAACGACGACGAGGCCGGGCGGGCGAAGAACCGGCGCGTGGAACTGGTCAAGCAGCCCTGATCGACTCCCCGGCGCGGCCGCGGCCCGCCGGGGACGATGCGGGAGGCCGGCAATCCTGTTTACAATCGCGGGGCACTCGGGGAGGTATCCATGAGCAATGCCTTGCGGTTGTCGGAGAAGTGGTACAAGCGCGGCCTGTGGCTGGTCGCGATCGTGTTCGCGAGCTTCCTCGTCGGGCTGGGCGGCGCCATCGTGGACGACCTGCCGAAGGTCGAGACGAGGAAGAAGCTCGACGACTTCATGGACGCCGCGACGACGGCGCGGCTTCGCGCCACGATCAAGGACTCGCGCGCGGCCGAAAAGGCGGCGCAGGAAGCGCTGGCGCGGGCGCGGTTGCGGCAGAACGTCGCGCTGTCCGACAACCGCGGCGCGACCGAGATCTTCAACAACTGGCTCGCCACGCGCCGCGCCACGGAACGCCCGGACCAGGACCGGGAGCTCATCGAGCGCACCGCCCGCCTCGAGCAGCTTCGCAAGGCCCAGCGCGAGGCGGAGACGGTGGTCGAGGCGCAGCAGCAGGCCACGCTCGACGCGCGCCAGGCCGCCGATCGCGCGCAAGCGCAGCTTTCGGAAATGGAGAACGGCGCGCGGGAGAGCCTCGAGAAGGCGCGGCGCGCGCAGGAGCTTCGCGTCTTCCTCTACCGCCTGGCGCTCACGCTGCCCCTCCTCGCCGTCGCCGGCTGGCTCTTCGCGAAGAAGCGCAAGAGCGCCTGGTGGCCCTTCGTGTGGGGCTTCATCCTCTTCGCGGTGTTCGCCTTCTTCGTGGAGCTCGTGCCCTATCTCCCGAGCTACGGCGGGTACGTGCGCTATACCGTGGGGATCGTCGTCACGGCGCTCGTCGGGCGACAGGCCATCATCGCCCTCAACCGCTACCTCGAGGAGCAGAAGAAGGCCGAGGCCATGCCGGACGCGAGGCGGCGCGAGGAGCTGGGCTACGACGTGGCGCTGGCGAGGCTGGCGAAGACCGTGTGCCCGGGGTGCGAGCGGCCGGTGGACCTCAAGAACGAGGCGAACGACTTCTGCCCGCACTGCGGCATCGGCCTCTTCGACCGGTGCGGCAAGTGCAACGCGCGCAAGAACGCCTTCGCGCGGTTCTGCCACTCATGCGGCACGGCCGCGGCGGGGCGCGGGGCGGCCTAGCGAGCCGCGCGCGGCCGTTGCGGCTTTCGCCCGCGCGGCCAGCGCCAGCCTGCGCACGCGGCTGATGTCGGCGCTGGAGAACGGCCCGTTCACGCCGGAGATGGCGGCGAGCTTCATGCCGTGCTTCAAGCCCAGGCGGTAGATCTCGCGCACCTTCTCCCACTCGATGTTGCGCCCGACGGTGAAGTTCTCGAAGCGGCCCTCGAGCGCGAGCACGATGGTCTCCGCGAGGCACGCGTAGGCCACGTTCCTCGGCAGCCCGATGTCCTTCATCTCGACCTTGCCGGGCAACTGGATCTCGCCCGACTCGATCACCAGCACGTCGGGGCGCCGGGCGACCTCCTCCGCCGGCAGGTCCAGGGGGCGCGCCACGTCGGTGATCACGCAGCCGGGCTTCACCTTCATGATGTCGAGGACCCTCTTCCCCGCGCCGCTGGTCGCCGTGACGATCATGTCCATCCCGGCGACGTCGCGGTCGGTGCGGCCGGAGAGGAAGAGCTTCGCGTCCGGCGTCTCCTTGAGGATGGAGCCCTTGAGCGAGAGCAGCTTCGCGGTCTCCGGCGAGACCAGGTAGACCTCCTCGGCCACCATCGCCAGCAGCCGCGCGCACACCGAGCCGATGGAGCCCGTGGCGCCCACCACCATCGCCTTGAACCTGAGGCGCTGCCCCTTGCGCCCCGCCGGCACGAGGCGCAGGCGGCGCATCGCGTCGTGCGCGGCCCAGAGTGCCCCGGAGGCGCTGTAGCTGTTGCCCGTGGTGATGGGCAGGGGCGCGCGCCGTGCCACCGTGAGCCCCGCGTCGCCCACCACTTTCGTGAAGGCGCCCAGCCCCATGATCTGCGCGCCGAGGCTCCGCGCCACGCGCGCCGCGTCCAGCAGCCTCCGGTAGGAGAACTCGGGGCTGTGGCTCATGATCTCCTTCGGCGTGCCGCCCACCGAGATGAGCCAGCCTTCGGCTTCCACGCCCGTGGGCGACTTGATTCCCGTGACGCGCGAATACACGAACGGCGGCGCCCAGGCCATCGCCTTCTCCACCGCGTCCATGAAGACCGGGGGCGAGATGCGGGACAGCAGGTCGATCGGCTTGATGTTCTTGAAGTACTCCTGCGCGAGGGGATGGATCACGAAGGCGAAGCGGTTCACGCGCCGGAAGCCGCGGGGGTAGACGACGCGCGGCTCGATCGCGAGGCCCGCGATGATCTCCAGGTAATCGTCCTCGAGGAGGTCGTCTGGCTCCTTGCCGAGGGCGGCGATGATCATCGCGTCGAGAATGCTCGGGTCCAGCACGTGGCCGAAGAGCGCGGGGGCGCCGTCGATCACCACGCTCACTCCCTTCTTCCTGAGCCGGGCGATGCGCGCGTCGCTCGCGGTGGAAGTCAGGATCGTCTTGCCGGAGAGCTCCTCGAGCCCGAAGGCGTCCAGCTCGTGCACCGGCGCCACGATGACGGTCGCATCCTGCATCGCCCGGCGGAGCACGAACTTCGTCCACTCGCGCGCCACCGCCGTGGACATGACGCCGTCGGGGATGCGGTCGGTGACGTAGTGCGCCCCGCTCGCGTAGAGCTCCAGCGCGTCGAGCGAGCCGAGCATCCGCGGCACGCCCATCTGCAGCAGCGCGTCGGCGAACTCGAGGTTCGGCGTGAATTCCGCCATGGCCTGCGCGAGCTTGTAGTTGGCGGTCCCCGAGAAGAAGAGGACCCGGGCGTTGCTGAAGTAGTCGCCGAGCTTCCCCTGCACGTGGCGCAGGGCCCATTCCTGGAGGATGTCGCCCAGCCGCCCGCCGGTGGTGACGGGCACGCGCGTGACGGCGGCGGTGAGGCGGGCGCTTTCCTTCCCGATGAACCGCTGCGAGCCGACGGCGTAGGCATCCTTCACCACGCCCACCCCGATCGCGTCGGCATGGTTCTCCCAGTGCCCGAGGAGCTTCTCGGCCCGGTCCACGCTGTGGTTCGTGCCGATGCGGCGCACGTCGAGGGGCTTCCCCAGGAAGCGCGCCCGGAACGCGAAATCCTGCGCGTCCGACCCCAGGCTGATGCCCACCACCCGCTTCATGCCGCTCCCCTTCCCCGCTCCACCTGACAAATTGCCCGAAAGCGCGCGCGCGCATTTGATCCATGTCGAGGAACCCCCTCTTCGGCGTGGCCCGCCGCAGCGGTTTGGAGCAAGCTGGACGGGTCGATGGCGCAAGGCGGGTGCGGAACATGATCGAGATGCCGGGCTTCGTGAGCGACGTGGTGCGTTCCGTGGGGCTTTCCACGGCGATGAAGGCGGCGGGCGTGGTGACGGGGTTCCTTCCCATTCCGCAGCCGATGCTGCTGGTGGGGCCGAAGTCCAGCGCACGGCTGGCGCAGGCGCTGGCCGGATTCGGGCACCGGCGGATCCTCGTCGTGACCGACGCGATGATCGTGAAGCTGGGGCTCCTGAAGGGCTTCACCCGGGCGCTCACGAAGGCGGGCACGCAGTTCGTGGTGTTCGACGCCGTCACGGCCGACGCGCCCATCCCGATGATCGAGAAGGGCATCGCGTTCTACCGGCGCCGCGGCTGCGACGCGATCGTGGCGTTCGGGGGCGGCTCTCCCATGGATGCGGCGAAGGCGATCGCGTACTCGGTGGCCAACGGGAAGCCGCCGCGCGCCCTCGTGGGCTACTTCCGGGGGCTGCGCTCGCCGGTTCCCGTATACGCCGTGCCGACGACGGCCGGAACGGGGTCGGAAGTGACGGTGGTCGCGGTGATCTCGGATCCCGAGGCGGGACAGAAGCTCGTCATCGCCGACACGCGTCTCGTGCCCTCGATGGCCGCGCTCGATCCGACGCTCATGGTCGGGCTGCCGCCGGCGGTGACGGCGGCGACGGGGATGGACGCGTTGACGCACGCCATCGAGGCGTTCATCGGCCAGTGGGCGACGGACTACACCGATCGCATGGCGCTCGCTGCCGTGGGGCTCGTCTACGAGAACCTGCGGGTCGCGTGCCGCGATGGGCGCAACCTCGAGGCGCGGGAAAGGATGTCGCTCGCCGCCACCTACGCGGGGCTCGCGTTCACGCGGGCGAACGTCGGCTACGTCCACGCGATCTCGCACCAGCTCGGCGGCAAGTACCACACGCCGCACGGGCTCGCCAACGCGATCATGCTGCCGCACGTGCTGCGCTTCCTCGCGCCCGCGGTGACGAAACGGCTGGCGCTCCTGGCGGTGGCCGCCAGGGTCGGGAAGGCCGGCGAGCGGGCGCCCGTCCTGGCGAAGAAGTTCCTCGAGTCGATCGGGAAGCTCGGCCGCGACCTGGGCCTTCCGAACACGGTCGACGCGCTGAAGGCGAAGGACATTCCGGAACTGGCGAAGGCGGCCTGCCGGGAGGCGGACGCGAACTACCCGGTGCCGAAGTACATGTCGCCGCAGACTTGCGGGGAGCTCCTGCACAAGGTGCTGCCGGCGGACGCGCGCCCGGGCAAGCGCGCCGCGGGACCGAAGCGCCGGTCGAAGGTTGCCCGATAGCCGACCGATGACGATAATCGACCTTTACACGTGAGACGAGGAGCAAGCGATGAATCGCAGGAAGATCCTGGCCGCGGCTGCGGCGTGCATGCTGGCGGCCTCGCTGCCCGCCATGGCCCAGAACTACCGGGCCGAATACCGGCTTTCCACCGTGCTCGGCACGGCCTTCCCCTGGGGGCAGGCGGGTGAGCGATGGGCGGCGCTGGTGAAGGAAAAGACCCAGGGCCGCATCAACATCAAGCTCTACCCCGGCACGTCCCTCGTGGGCGGCGACCAGACGCGCGAGTTCACCGCCATCCGCCAGGGCACGATCGACCTCGCCATCGGCTCGACCATCAACTGGTCGCCGCAGGTAAAGGAGCTGAACCTCTTCGCGCTGCCGTTCCTCATGCCCGACTACAAGGCGATCGACGCGCTCACCCACGGCGAGGTCGGCAAGGAGCTCTTCGCCATCCTCGAGAAGCGCGAGGTGGTGCCGCTCGCCTGGGGCGAGAACGGCTTCCGCGAGATGTCCAACTCCAAGAAGGACATCACCGCGCCCGCCGACATGAAGGGCCTCAAGTTCCGCCTCGTGGGCTCGCCCCTCTTCCTCGAGACGTTCACGGCGCTCGGCGCCAACCCGACGCAGATGAGCTGGGCCGACACGCAGGCCGCCCTTTCCTCCGGGGCCGTCGACGGCCAGGAAAACCCGCTCTCCGTGTTCACGGCCGCCAAGCTCGCCACCATCGGCCAGAAGCACCTGACGCTCTGGCACTACGTGGCCGACCCGCTCATCTTCGTGGTGAACAAGGACGTGTGGGCGAGCTGGACGCCGGCCGACCGCGAGGCGGTGCGCCAGGCGGCGCTGCAGGCGGGCCAGGAGAACGTCGCGGCCGCCCGCAAGGGCATCGCCGGCAGCGACAACGAGGTGCTCAAGCAGATCGAGGCCGGCGGCGTGAAGGTCACCTCCCTCACCGGCGCCCAGCGCGACGCCTTCGTGAAGGCCACGCGCCCCGTCTACGAGAAGTGGGCCAGGTCGATCGGCGAGCCGCTCGTCAAGAAGGCCGAGGCGGCCATCGCGAAGCGCTAGCGGCTTGGCGCACGGGGACGAAGGCACCCGCGGGGAGCGCGCGCTCTCCGCGTTCGAGCGGCTGCTCATGGCCGCCTCGATGGGGCTGCTGTGCCTCATCACGATGGCCAACGTCCTCGTGCGCTACTTCACCGACATCTCCTTCGCGTTCACGGAGGAGGTCTCGATCTTCCTCATGGTGGTGATGACGCTGGTCGGCGCCTCGCACGCCTTCGCGAAGAACCACCACATCGCCATCACCTTCTTCGTCGACCGCAAGCCCCGCCTGCGCCGGGCCGCGCTGCGCCTTGCCACGCTGTGCTCTCTCGCCATGTTCGGCCTGCTCGCGGTGCTGGGCACCAGGATGGCGTGGGACGACTACCGGTTCGAAGTGACCACGCCCTCGCTGGGCGTGCCGCAGTGGTGGTACACGGCCTGGCTGCCGGCGCTCTCCGCGCTGGTCGTCGTCCGCCTCCTCCTCGCGCTGGCCCGCGACCTGCGCCGGGACGCCTGATGGACTGGCTCCTCTTCGGCCTCTTCGTCGGGCTCATGGTCACCGGCGTGCCGCTTGCCGTGGCGATGGGGCTGGCGGGAACGGCCGTGGTGGCCGCCGCCGGGCTGGGGATGCTCTCGCTGCCCACGAACGTCTACACCGGGATCGCCAAGTACCCGCTGATGGCCATTCCCGTCTTCGTGATCGCCGGCCTCATCTTCGAGCGCGCCGGGGTGGCCACGACCATCGTGCGCTTCGCCTCCGCGATCGTCGGGCAGCGCCAGGGCGGGCTCGCCATGGTGGCCGTCATCGTGGCCATGATCCTGGGCGGCATATCCGGCTCCGGCCCGGCGGATTCGGCCGCGGTGGGCGCGGTGATGCTCCCCTCGATGGTGAAGGCCGGCTACCCGAGGGAGTTCACGGCGGGCGTCATCGCCGCGGCGGGCTCGACCGACATCCTCATCCCGCCCTCCATCGCCTTCGTGGTCTACAGCCTGCTGGTGCCGCAGGCCTCGGTGCCCGCCCTCTTCGCGGCGGGAATGGTTCCGGGAATCCTCTCCGGCCTCACCCTCGTCGCCGTGGCCTGGTGGCTCTCGAGGCGACACGGGTTCGAGTCGACGCCGGCCGAGGAACGCCCGCCGTTCTGGAAGAGCCTCAAGGAAGCCGGCTGGGGGCTCGCCGCGCCCGTCATCATCCTGGGCGGCATGCGAAGCGGCTACTTCACGCCCACGGAAGCCGCGGTGGTGGCCGTGTTCTACGGCTTCATCGTGGGCATGGTGATCTACCGCAGCCTCACCTGGCGCGACGTCTACGACGTGCTGGTCGAATCCGCCGAGATCTCCTCGGTGATCCTCACCGTCGTGGCGCTCGCGAGCGTCTTCGCGTGGGCCAGCAACACGGTGGGCACCTTCGACCACCTGGCGAAGGCGATGCTAGGCACCGGGACGCCCGAGTTCGCGATGCTGCTCCTGATCCAGGTCCTGCTGCTCTTCGCCGGCATGTTCCTGGACGCGATCTCGATCTACTTCATCTTCCTGCCGCTGCTCATCCCGATCGCGATGCACTTCCAGTGGGACCTCGTCTGGTTCGGCGTCATCATCACCATGAACATGGCCCTGGGGCAGTTCACCCCGCCGCTGGGCGTGAACCTCATGGTGACCAGCCGCATGGCCGGGGTGACGATGGAATCGACGATCCCGTGGGTGCTGTGGATGGTCGCGGCGATGGCCGGCACCATGTTCCTCGTGACCTACGTGCCGGAACTGGCGCTCTGGCTGCCGCGCACGCTGGGCTACCTGTAGCGGATCCCCGCTCCCGGGGCGCGCGACGCCCACCGCGTATACTGCCGGGATGAAGGTACCGATGCGGTTGCAGCCGCTCATCGAAGACGGCGTGATCGACTCGGTCGTGCGCCAGTTGATGAGCGGCAAGGAGGCGATGGTCTTCGTGGTCCGGTGCGGCGCGGAAACGCGTTGCGCGAAGGTCTACAAGGAGGCCGACAAGCGAAGCTTCCGCCAGGCCGTCGACTACACCGAGAACCGCAAGACCAAGAACAGCCGCCAGGCGCGCGCCATGGCCAAGGGCACGCGATTCGGCCGCGCGGCGCAGGAGAAGGCCTGGCAGAGCGCCGAGGTGGACGCGCTCTTCCGGCTCGCGACGGCGGGCGTGCGCGTGCCCCGTCCCTACAACTTCCATGAAGGCGTGCTCCTGATGGAGCTCGTCGCCGACGACGAGGGCAACGCCGCCCCGCGCCTGAACGACGTGGAGTTCACCCCGGAGGAGGCCACCGACCTGCACGAGCGCCTCATCCGCGAGGTCGTGCGCATGCTGGCCGCCGGCGTGGTGCACGGCGACCTGAGCGAGTTCAACATCCTGCTGGGCGCCGAAGGGCCCGTGATCATCGACCTGCCGCAGGCGGTGGACGCCGCCGGCAACAACCATGCGCCGCGCATGCTGGTTCGAGACGTGGACAACCTGCGCCGCTACTTCGGGCGGTTCGCCCCGGACCTTCTCGCCACCGACTACGGCAAGGAGATCTGGGCGCTTTACGAGGCGGGGGCGTTGCACCCGGAAGTGGCGCTCACCGGGCAGTTCGAGGACGACGACTCGTCGACGGACCTCGAGGGCGTCATGCGGGAGATCGACGACGCGCGGCTCGAGGAAGCCGCGCGGCTCATGCGCATGCAGGAATAAGGCCGGGGCGCGCGAACGATTCCGCGCTTCCGGTGTCGAATGACACGTATCGCTTTCCCCGGCCGCTCCCACGGCCGGATTGCCCGCCCACGGCGGGACACCGCAGTCCTTACCCCATCCGGAGAATCACATGCTGAACGAACTCAAGACGCAGCGCATCGCCCTGTCCATCGAAGTCGATCGCGCCAGGAAGTGGCGGCACTCGAACGCCCTGGACAAGATCCGCCAGGGGCTGGAAGCGAGGCTCACCCTCCTCGACAAGGCGATCAAGGTCGAGGTCGAGAAGGTCGCGGCCTGATCTCCCCCGTTTCAGCGTAGCCGCCGCCCGGCGGTTACGCGCGGCCGCGCGGCAGTCGCCCGCGCCCGCAGGCTGCGCCCGCGGCTCAGCGCTGCAGCTGGAAATCCCATGCCTGGTCGATCGGCGAGTACCTGCCCTTCATCTGCGCTCCCGGCACCAGCTGGAACTTCGCCGCCAGGCGAGACGGGTCGGCGAAGGGAAGCTCCTTCCACGCGTCGCCGGGCTCGTTCGTGCCGATGACGAGGCTCACCATCTCCCGCTTCTTGTAGGGCCCCGAGCGCGAGTGCACGCAATCGAGCGGCACCGGCTTCGTGGACACCAGCGCGATGAACAGGGAGTGGGTCTTGCGCTTGTAGTCGATGTTGAGCGTGCCCTGGGCGTTCATGGGCACCTCGGTCGGCGCCGCCAGCTTGCACGACCAGGAACTGGTCTTGCCGTCCGATTCCGGCGCGGTGCCCTTCCACGAGGACTCCAGGTGCGTGATCCGCGCCATGGCGCTCGGCTTGTCGATGTCGCTCAGTTCCGCCATCGCGGAGCCGCTTCCCGCGCTCGTGAGGGGAATCGCGATCTTCACGACGCCGCGATAGTCCGCCCGGGTTTCCTTCCCCGTCTCGGAGAACGAGACGGTGGCGGTTCCGACGTAGGTGCCGAGCTTCCCGGGCTGGGCGTACAGCGGGGGCGTGAACGACGCGCAGCCGATGGCGGCCGCGGCACCCAGGACGTGGAGTGCTCGATTCCGTAACGCGAAGGTGATGCGGGCGGATTGCATGGAGGTTCTCCGGTGGTCGCGGCGACTCTACACCATGCGCACTCGCGCGGCGACGATCGGCGCGTGGGGCACGCACCGGGCGCCCGTCGTCCATAATCGGGGCATGGCGACATCGGGCTGTTCCGGAGGGCCGTGGTGAACGAAACCGCCGCACGGGAGGTGCTGCTCGTTCGCGCGGTCGAGACCGCCGATGGCGCGAGCACCGTGCTTTCGGCGCAGGATCGCGGCCATGCCGGGCGCGCCGCCGCCGAGCTGGTGCGCTGGCAGGCCGCCGACCAGGGCCGGCAGGCGAGCGGGGAGGAGTTCCTGGCGCGGCGAGCGGCTCTCCTCGCCGCGAAGCTCGCGGAACGCTCGCCCAAGGCGTTTCGCGCGCTGCGCGCGCTCCAGTGGCGCCCCTGGATCGGCGTGGCCCTGCCCGTCGCCGCCTTCGCGATCGGCGCCGCGGCGGAGCACATCGCGGACCGGCGGCACGTGAACCTCCTCGCCTTCCCGCTCGTGGGGCTCGTCGCCTGGAACTTCGCCGTCTACCTCTGGCTCGCCTTTCGCGCTTCGGGCGCGCTCTTCCAGGGGCCGCAGCCCCGGCCCGGGCGGCTGCAGCGCACGATCGCCGGGGCCCGGGGACCTCTCGATGCCCGCGCCGCCGGTCCGCTGGCCGGCGCGTTCGCGCGATTCGGCCTCGACTGGCTGCATCGCGGGGCGCCGCTCGTCGCCGCCCGCGCGGGCCGGGTGCTGCACCTGTCGGCCGCGATGCTCGCGCTCGGCGCCATCGCGGGGCTCTTCGTGCGCGGGCTCGCCTTCGAGTACCGCGCCGGCTGGGAGAGCACCTTTCTCGACGCGGCCTCGGTGCACGCGATCGTCTCCATCGTCCTCGGGCCCGCGGCGAAGGCGACCGGCATCGCGCTTCCGGGCGTGGCCGAATTCGAAGCCCTGCGCTGGGGCGGCGGCGCGACGGGAGAGAACGCCGGGCGCTGGATCTACCTCTACACGGTCACCGTCTCGCTCGCGGTGATCCTGCCCCGGCTCGCCCTCGCGGCCCTCGCGCGGTTCCGGGAACGAAGGCTCGCGGCCCGCTTCCCGCTGCCTCTCGATGAGCCCTATTTCCGCCGCGTGCTCTCGGGCTGGCGCGAAACGCCCGCGCACGTGCGCGTCGTGCCCTATGCCTACACGCCGGGAGAGACGTCCCTGGAGGGCCTGCAGCGCCTTGCCGCGCACCTGCTGGGCGACGACGCGCACGTGCATCCCGCCCGGCCCGTCGCGTTCGGCGAGGAGGACTTGCCCGCGCCGGCCACCGCCCCCGAGGCGCGCACCCCGGACCTCGTGGTGGCGCTCTTCAACCTCGCCTCGACCCCCGAGACGGAAAACCACGGCGTCTTCCTCGACAACCTCAAGGGCGGGTCGCACGGCGCGCTCGCCGTGGTCGTGGACGAGGCTCCCTATCGCCTGAAGCTTGGGGCGCAGGCCGGCGCCGTCGAGCGCCTCGCCCAGCGACGCGAGGCCTGGACGGGACTTGCGGCGACGCGCGACCTGCGCGCGGTCTTCGTGGACCTTGCGGCGCCGGACCTCGCCGCGGCCGCGCGCGAGCTGGACGAGCCGCTCGCGAACGCGAAGGCAAAGGGCTGAGGCCATGGCGCACCCGCCCTCCTCCATCGCGCTGGGCCTCGTCTCGCACACGAACGCGGGCAAGACCACGCTCGCCCGCACGCTTCTCGGGCGCGACGTGGGCGAAGTGCGCGACGCGCCCCATGTCACCGACCTCTCCGAGGCCTACCCCCTGATCGAGACGGCCGAAGGCGATGTCCTGCACCTGTGGGACACGCCGGGATTCGGCGATTCCATCCGTCTCGCGAAGCGCCTGCGCGCCGCCGACAACCCCATCGGGTGGATGCTGCGCGAGGTGTGGGACCGCTATGCCAACCGGCCGCTCTGGTGCAGCCAGCAGGCGGTGCGCGCGGCGCGCGACTCCGCCGACGTGGTGCTCTACGTGGTCAATGCCGCGGAGGACCCGCGCGATGCCGGCTACCTCGCGCCGGAGATGCAGATTCTCGCGTGGATCGGCAAGCCCGTGCTGCTGCTCCTGAACCAGGTGGGCCCGCCGCGTCCCGCCGCCGAGGAACTCGCCGAGGAGGGACGCTGGCGCTCCTGCGTCGCCCCCTTCCCGGTGGTGCGGGACGTGCTGACGCTGGACGCCTTCGCCCGCTGCTGGGTGCAGGAGGACGCGCTCTTCCGCCGCATCGCGGGGCTGCTCGCGCCGGACAAGCAGGCCGCCTTCGACCGGCTCGTCGCCGCGTGGCGCGCGCGCGGCGTCGAGCGGTTCGAGCATGCGATGGGCGAGCTCGCGCGGCAGATCCTCGCCTCGGTGCGGGACCGCGAGGCGATCGCACCGGCCGCGCAGCCCGACCGCGCCCGGCGCGTGCTGCGCGCGCTCGGTTTCGGTAGCGACACGGCGGACGGCCCGCGCGAGCAAGCCATGGCGCGGCTGGCCGAGCGCACCGACGAGGCGATCCGCGCCGTCACGGATCGGCTGATTGCGCTGCACGGCCTCGAAGGCTCGGCAGCCGCAACGGTGCTCGAGCGGCTGCGCGAGCACTACGCGACCACGGAGCCGGTGAGCGAAGGCAAGGCGGCTGCCGTCGGCGGCGTCGTTTCCGGCGCACTCGCCGGGCTGGCGGCCGACCTCGCCGCCGGGGGACTTACCCTCGGGGCGGGAATGCTGGCCGGCGCGATCGTGGGGGCGCTGGGCGGCGCCGGCATCGCGCGCGGACACAACCTCGCCACCGGCGTGGATGTCTCGTCGGTCGCGTGGAGCCCGGCGTTCCTCGACGGCCTCGTGCGCTCCGCCCTGCTTCGCTACCTCGCCGTCGCCCACTTCGGCCGCGGGCGCGGCGCCTACGCGGAGTCCGAGGCGCCCGCGTTCTGGAAGGACGAGATCGCGCGCGCGTTCGAGGCTCGCCGCCCGGGCTTCGAGGCGCTCTGGGAGAATGCGCGCGCCTCGGACGACGATGCCCAGGCCGAGGCGGACCTGCGAACGATGCTCGCGGACACGGCCAACGACCTCCTCGCACGGCTTTATCCCGCCACGGCGAGGCCCGCCGCGTAGCCGCATCGGAAGTCGTGGCATCGGTCGTCCCCGCGCAGTGGCCCGATCGCCGGCCCGGCGGCCGCGTACACAGGGTACGACACCGCACATACCGCACCGCACGGCTGCGCGTAGCATTTGATTCATGAGGTTTCTCGCGCGTAGCACCAAAGTCCCACGCATCGTCGCACCGGGAGCGCGCATGCCGGCCCTGATGGGGTGCTTGTTGCTGGCCTTGGGCGGGTGCGCGTCGGGGCCACCTCGTGCGCAGGGGCCCTTCCCCATCGACACGCCAGCGGCGTGGTCCGGCGCCGACGCTTCCGGGCCGGCGCGCGCCTCCTCCCTGGTGCAATGGTGGTCGCGCTTCGACGATCCGCTGCTCTCCCGCCTCGTCGCCCGGGCCCTCGAGGCCAACACCAGCGTGAAGAGCGCCCAGAGCGCGCTGCGGCAGGCCCGCGCCCTGCGCGACGTCGCGGCGGCGGGGCTCCTGCCTTCGCTCGACGCCTCGGCCTCCGCCCAGCACGGCACCACGGGAAGGCACGACTCGAGCAAGAGCTTTCGCGCCGGCCTCGACGCGAGCTGGGAGCCCGACATCTTCGGGGGCAATCGCAGTGCGCTGCAGGCGAGCGAGGCAAGCGCCATGGCCAGCGCCGCGAGCCTCGGCGACGTGCAGGTGTCGATCGCGGCCGAGGTGGCGCTGGGCTACATCGCGCTGCGCAGCGCCCAGGAACGGCTCGCCATCGCGGACGAAAACCTGGCGGGACAGCTGGAGATCCTTCAGCTCACGCAGTGGCGCCTGCAGGCGGGTCTCGTCACTTCCCTCGAAGCCGAGCAGGCGCGATCCGGGACCGAGCAGACGCGCGCCCAGTTGCCCGCGCTCCAGGCGAGCATCGAGCGGAACCGCCACGCGCTCGCAGTCCTGACCGGCCAGCCGCCCGCGGCGCTGGCGGCAGAACTGGCCGCGGCCGGCCCGGTGCCGCGGGCGGCCGACGACCTGGCGCTTGGCCTTCCCGCCGAGACGCTCCGCCAGCGGCCCGACGTGCGCGCCGCGGAGCATCGGGTGGCCGCGGCCGCCGCGCGCGTGTCACAGGCCGAAGCCGCGCGGCTGCCGTCGTTCCGGCTCAGCGGATCGCTCGGGCTGAGCGCGCTCACCCTGGGCACGCTCACCAACGGCGCGTCGGTCGTGAGCTCCCTGCTCGCCGGCGTGTCGATGCCGGTGTTCGACGCAGGCGCGGCACGCGCCCAGGTGCGCGCCGAGGAGGCCGCGCTCGAGCAGGCGCAGGCCGCCTACGAAGCCGCCCTGCTCGCGGCGCTGAAGGACGTGGAAGACGCCCTGGTCGCCATGCGCGGCGACCGCCAGCGCCTCACGCACCTGCAGAACGCGGCCGACGCCGCCGGCAATGCCGCGCTGCTGGCGCGCCAGCGGTTCGGCAGCGGGCTGGTGGATTTCCAGGTCGTGCTCGACACCCAGCGCACGCTGCTCAGCACGCAGGATGGCGTCGCCGCCGCCAGCGCCGACGTGAGCACCGACGTGGTGCGCCTGTACAAGGCGCTCGGCGGCGGCTGGATCCCCGACGGCTCCGACGCGGCGCGCGCCCCCCACGATGAACCTCCCCGGACATCCCGCCCATGAGCGCCCCGACTCCCCTGCCCCCCGCCACGCCGCCGCCCGGCGCCCCCACCGATCTCGCGGCGCTGCTCGACGAGCCCGCGAAGCACGCCTGGTACCGCCGCCCCGTCCTGTGGATCGGCGTGGCGGTCCTGGCGCTCGTCGCCGCGGGCCTCTGGTACTGGCAGGCGCGCCAGGTCGCCGGCGCGAAGCCGGCCTACACCACGCACACGGTGGCGAAAGGCAACCTCACGCTCACCGTCACCGCCAACGGAACCCTGCAGCCGACGCGCGCGATCGCCATCGGCAGCGAGCTCTCCGGCACCGTGCTCAAGGTGAACGTCGACGTGAACGACCGCATCAGGAAGGGCCAGGTGCTGGTGGAGCTCGATACCGCCAAGCTGCGCGACCAGATCCTGCGCTCGCGCGCCTCGGTGGCCGCGGCGAACGCGAAGGTGGCGCAGACCGTCGCGACGGCGAAGGAAGCCAGGGCGACCCTCGCCCGCTACGAGGAGGTGGCGCGCCTGTCGGGCGGCAAGGTGCCCTCCGAGACCGAACTCGACAGCGCCCGCGCGATGGTCGAGCGGGCCGCGGCCGACGAAGCGAGCGCGCGCGCCAACGTGACCGACGCGCAGGCTGCGCTCTCCACCGACGAGATCAACCTGTCGAAGGCCTCGATCCGCGCGCCCTCCGACGGCGTGGTGCTCACGCGCAACGTCGACCCGGGCAACGCGGTGGCGGCGTCGCTCCAGGCGGTGACGCTCTTCACCGTCGCCGAGGATCTCGCGCAGCTGCGCCTGCAGGTCTACGTCGACGAGGCCGACGTGGGCTCGGTGAAGGTCGGGCAGGCCGCGAGCTTCACCGTGAGCGCCTACCCGAGCCGCAAGTACCCGGCCCGGATCACGCGCGTGGCCTACGGCTCGACCATCACCGAGAACGTCGTCACCTACCTGACCTACCTCGACGTGGACAACACCGACCTCACGCTGCGCCCCGGGATGACGGCCACGGCCACGATCACCTCGACGCAGCGCAACGACGTGCTGCTGGTGCCCAACACCGCCCTGCGATTCGCGCCGACGGCAGCGGGCGCGGGCAAGGCCGCGCCAAGCGGGGGCATCGTCTCGAGCCTCGTGCCGCGCATGCCCGGCCGGACCCGCAGTTCCGCGGCCGCCGGCGCGAGCACCGCCGCCGCGCGCCAGGTGTGGGTGCTGCGCGAAGGGGTCGCGGTTCCGATGGCGGTGATGCCCGGCATCAGCGACGGCCGCATGACCGAGATCACCGGCGGCGATCTGAAGGCCGGCATGGAAGTGATCGTCGACCAGAAGGCGGTGGCCGCGAAATGAGCGCGCCGCTGATCCGCCTGCGCGCGGTCACCAAGGTGTACGGCACCGGCCAGGCCGAGCTGATGGCCCTGAAGGGCATCGACCTCGACGTGACGGCGGGCGAGTTCGTCGCGATCATGGGGCCCAGCGGCTCGGGCAAGTCGACCGCGATGAACATCCTCGGCTGCCTCGACACGCCCACCGCGGGGCAGTACCTGTTCCACGGCGCGCACGTCGAAGGGCTCACCCGCGACCAGCGCGCGCGGCTGCGGCGGCGCTACCTGGGCTTCGTGTTCCAGGGCTTCAACCTGCTGGCTCGCACGTCGGCGCAGGAAAACGTCGAGCTGCCGCTGCTGTATCGCGGAGAAAGCGCGGCCGTGCGGCATTCGGCCGCCACCAAGGCGCTCGCCTCCGTGGGCCTGGACGGGTGGGAGCACCACACGCCGGGCGAGCTGTCGGGGGGCCAGCAGCAGCGCGTGGCGATCGCGCGGGCCATCGTCACCGAGCCCGCGGTCCTGCTGGCCGACGAGCCCACCGGCAACCTCGACACCCGGCGCGGCCAGGAGATCATGGAGCTGCTGCGCAGCCTGAACGTGGACCACGGCATCACGGTGCTGATGGTCACGCACGAACCCGACATGGCGGCCTATGCGCGGCGCGTGGTGCGCTTCGTCGACGGCTTGATCGCGGGCGACGAGCCCAACCCCAACCCCGTGGTGCCGCAGGCGAAGGCGCCTGCCGAGAAGGTGGGCTGATGCTCCTCAACGCGCTCCTCCTCGCGCTGCGCTCCATCAAGCGCAACCTGCTGCGGTCGTTCCTGACGATCCTGGGCATCGTGATCGGCGTGAGCGCCGTGATCACCATGGTCACGCTGGGCAAGGGCGCCACCCAGGCGGTGCAGAACCAGATCTCCAGCCTCGGCACGAACCTGCTGATGGTGCGCACCGGCCAGCGCATGGGGCCTGGCGGCGGGGGCGGCGCGCCGTCGTTCAAGGAGGCCGATGCCGAGGCGATCGTCGCGCAGATCGGCGGCGTCGCGGCCGCCGCGCCCGAAGGCCGCACCAGCGTCACGGTAGTCGCCAACGGGCGCAACTGGTCCACCAGCGTGACCGGAAGCACCAATGCCTGGTTCGACACCGGCAACTGGAAGCTCGCCTCCGGGCGCAAGTTCGAGGACAGCGAAGTGCAGGCCGGGTCCGCCGTCTGCGTCATCGGCGAGACGGTGCGCCGCGAGCTCTACGGCGCCACGCGCGGCCTGGGCGAGCAGCTGCGCATCAAGCAGTTCTCGTGCGACGTGGTCGGCGTCCTCGCCTCCAAGGGCCAGGCCGCGATGGGCGGCGACCAGGACGACACGGTGCTGGTGCCGCTGCACACGCTTCAGCGCCGCGTCACCGGCAACCAGCGCGTCGGTACGCTGCTGGTGTCGATGGAGGACGGAACCGACAGCACGCGGCTGAAGGCGAGCCTCAGGCAACTGCTGCGCGAGCGCCGCAAGCTGGCCGAGGGCGACGACGACAACTTCAACATCCTCGACACCCAGCAGCTTGCCGAGACGCTCTCGGGCACGACGCAGGTGATGACCACGCTGCTGGGGGCGGTCGCCGCCGTGAGCCTGCTGGTGGGCGGCATCGGCATCATGAACATCATGCTGGTGAGCGTGACCGAGCGCACCCGCGAGATCGGCTTGCGCCTGGCCATCGGCGCGCTGGAGCGCGAGGTGCTGCTGCAGTTCCTGATCGAGGCGGTGGTCCTGGCGGCCCTGGGAGGCGTGGTCGGCATCGTCGTGGCCACGGGGGCCTCCATCGTGCTGGCCGGCGTGATGAAGGTGCCCTACGTCTTCGATCCCGCGATCAACGTGCTGTCCTTCGTGTTCTCGGCCGCCATCGGCGTGCTGTTCGGCTATTTCCCGGCCAAGCGCGCGGCGAAGCTCGACCCGATCGAGGCCTTGCGGCACGAATAGAGGGAAAAGGGGCCAGATCCCTTTTTCAGGCCAGGCGCCAGAGCGAGGTCACCTCGGCCGCCCGCGCCGCATGCAGCGGATCGGACTCGTCGGCAGCCTTGGGGTGCTTCGGCTTCGCGTCGATCCTGCCCAGGGTCCTGAGGCCGGCGTCCTTGATGGCGGCGAGCAGTTCCCCCCGCGTCCGCAGCCCCAGGTGCTCCGCGAGGTCCGAGAGGATGAGCCAGCCCTCGCCGCCCGTCGCCAGGTGCGCGGACAATGCGGCGAGGAACCCTTTCAGCATGCGGCTTTCCGGGTCGTAGATCCCGCGCTCGATGGGCGTGCTTGGACGCGCGGGAACCCAGGGCGGGTTGCAGACGATGAGCGCGGCCTTGCCCAGGGGGAAGAGGTCGGCCTCCACGATTTCCACCTGGCCCGCAAGGCCCAGGCGCCCGATGTTCTCGCGGGCGCAGGCGAGCGCGCGGGGATCCTGGTCGGTCGCGACCACGCGCTGGATGCCCCGGCGCGCAAGCACCGCAGCCAGTACGCCAGTGCCGGTGCCGACGTCGAAGGCGACGCTGTTCGACGCGACCGCCTCCGGAAGCGGCGCCTGGGCGACGAGGTCCACGTACTCGCGGCGGATCGGCGTGAACACCCCGTAGTGCGGATGGATGCGCCCGTCGATCGCCGGGATGGAAATGCCCTTTGATCGCCACTCGTGCGCGCCGATGAGGCCCAGCAGTTCCCGAAGCGACACGACCGTGGCGCCCTCCACCGGCCCCCACGCCTCCAGGCAGGCCTCGTGGACATCCGGCGCGCGCCGAAGCGAAATGCCGTAGCCCTCCTCGAGGGGAATGAGCAGCATGCCGAGGGTGCGCGCGCGCTGGGACTGGAGCTGGCGATGGCGATGGAAGGCTTCGGCGGACGACGCGGGCGTTGCCGCGGCCGCGGGCGCTGCCGCCTTCGCCTTGCGCGGGCGGCGGTCGGCGCGCTTGGCCATCGCGGTGAGCATCTGGCGCGCGTTCTGGAAGTCGCCGCGCCACAGCAGGGCCGTCCCCTGGCAGGCGAGGCCATAGGCCACATCGGCGGTCATGCGGTCGTCGGCGATGGCCATCTGCTTCGGGGGCGGCGCGCCGCTCTCCGAGCGCCAGCGCGCCGATAGCTCCGCCTCGCCCTCGACCCAGTCGATGACCGAGTGCTCGCCCACGCTAGAGCTCGGTGTATTTCTTGGCGTTGCCGCGCGCCTTGTGGACGGGATACTTCCGCGCGTTGGCGAGCATCTTCGCGTTGGCCGCCGCGACGGGATCGATCCCCAGCTTGTCGCTCAGGCGGACGAGGTAGAGAAGCACGTCGGCGATCTCCTCGCCGGCGGCGGCGAGGGTTTCGGGGGAGGGATGGCGGCTCTGCTCCTCGGTGAGCCACTGGAAGTTCTCGAGGAGCTCGCCGGCCTCGCCCGCCAGGGCCATCGCGAGGTTCTTCGGGGAGTGGAACTGGTCCCAATCGCGGGCGTCGGCGAAGTCCCTCAACTGGTCCCGCAGGTTCTCGAGTTCCGTCACGATCGTGCTCCCGTGGCAAGGCGCAATTATGCGCCTCGCCCGCTAGGCGGCGCAGCGCTCGAGGTCGGGAAGCGAGGTCTCGAGAGGCCGGAGTTGAATCGGCTGCATCCGGCCTGCCGCCGGCGGCGCGGGTGAGGCGACGAGCACGCAAAGCGGATCGCCATGGTGCGCGCACGAGAGACAACGCGGCCACGCGCCGAGCCACGGAGAACGACCGCCCCAGGCGCAGGACTCGTCGCGCCAGCTCACGGGCGAGGGCTGGCTTTGCACATCGTGGGGGATAAAGGGAACCGGCTTCGAAACCGGCGAATCCGACGGGGGTTGCATCCTGGGCGCTCGCGACTGGATTTCACGGCCCCATTGTCTGGCGCGAATGTGACGCCCTCTTGACCGGCGCGAGATCGCGGAAGTGCTAGATTGACTTCTGCCACGGTTCACGCCCATGAAGGATTGCGCTCACTCCGCCATGTACCAGTCGCACGCGGCCCCGGCCGTCTCGCCACGTGGCCGGCGATAATTCCCCGATGGAGGCGCCGCGACGCCAGGTCGGCGTCTGGCAGGCGATCTCGGTCTGCGTCGGCATGGTGATCGGCGCCGGGATCTTCCGGTCGCCGGCCGTCGTCGCCGCGAACGTCGGCACCGAGGCCGACATGCTGCTGGCGTGGGGCTTCGGCGGCGTCATGTCGCTCGCCGGCGCGCTCTGCTTCGCCGAGATGGCGGCGGCCTTCCCGGACCCCGGCGGCGACTACCACTTCCTCCGCCGCGCGTACGGCGCGCGCGCCGGCTTCCTCTTCGCCTGGTCGCGGTTCGCGGTGATCCACACGGGCTCCATGGCGATGCTCGCGTTCGTGCTGGGCGACTACCTTGGCGAGCTGGCCGATCTCGGCACCCACGGCAGCTCGGCGATGGCCGCGCTCGCGATCGTCGCGCTGGCCGCCGTCAACCTCAAGGGACTGCGCGCCGGCATCGGCGCCCAGGTGGCGCTCATGGTCCTGGTCTTCGCGGGGCTCCTCGCCGTGGGTTTCGCGGGCATCGCGATCGCGGTGCAAGGCGCGCCGCCGGCCACGCCGGCCGGCACCGGGGGTTCGACGGCCGCGCGCCTTGGCACGGCGCTGGTCTTCGTATTCCTCGCCTACGGCGGGTGGAGCGATGCCGCCACGCTGTCGGCCGAGATGCGCGATGCGCGGCGCGGCATCACGCGCGCGCTGGTCATCGGCATGTCGATCGTGACGGCGCTCTACCTGCTGGCGAACTGGGCGTACCTGCGCGGCCTGGGGCTCGCGGGCGTCGCGGCCAGCCAGGCGCCGGCCGCGGACCTCATGCTGCGGGCCTTCGGGCCCGCCGGGCAGGCCGGCATCGTCGCCGTGGTCGCGGCGACCGCCATCACCTCGATGAACGCCATCCTCATCGCCGGCGCGCGCACGACCTATGCCGCCGCGCGCGACACCGGCGGGCTCGGCGCCCTCGGGCAGTGGCAAGTCGTCCGCGGAACGCCGGCGTGGGCCATCATCGCCATGAGCGTCGTGGCGCTGCTGCTGGTCGGGCTGGGCACCTGGGCGCGCAGCGGCTTCTCGACGATGGTGGACTTCCTCTCGCCCGTCTACTGGTTCTTCCTCACCCTGAGCGGGGCGGCGGTCATCGTGCTGCGGCGGCGCCTCCCCGATGCGCCGCGACCCTTTCGCGTGCCGGGCTACCCGTGGGTGCCGATCGCGTTCATGGCCACGAGCGCGTACATGGTCTACGCGAGCGTCGCCTTCGTGCGCATCGGGACGATATTCGGGATCGCGATCCTCCTCGCGGGCCTGGCGTTCCTGGCGGCGCTGGAGTGGCGCGGGCGGGCGTAACATGGGTCGAACCATGCGGATGCCCTGGCCGAACCTGATCGCGGCGGCGCTTTGCCTGGGCGGATGCCTGGGCGGGCCGGCCGCGTCGGCCGCGGGATCGGCGACGCCGTCCGACCGTCACGCCGAGGCGCGCCGCGACATGGTGACCGACCAGCTTCGAGCGCGCGGCATCGCCAACGAGAAGGTGCTCGCCGCGATGGGCCGCGTGCCGAGGCACGAGTTCGTGCCCTTGCCCCTGCGCCTCCTGGCCTACGCCGACCGTCCCCTGCCGATAGGGCACGACCAGACCATCTCCCAGCCGTACATCGTCGCCTTCATGACCGAGGCGCTCAAGCCCGCCCCCACCGACCGGGTGCTCGAGATCGGCACCGGCTCGGGCTACCAGGCGGCGGTGCTGGCCGAGCTGGTCGCGAAGGTCTACACGATCGAGATCGTGCCGCCGCTCGGGGAGCGGGCGCGCGCGGACCTCGCCCGGCTGAAATACGACAATGTCCAGGTCCGCGTCGGCGACGGCTACGAGGGCTGGCCCGAGCACGCGCCCTTCGACGCGATCATCGTCACCTGCTCGCCCGAGCACGTGCCCGCGCCGCTGGTCGAGCAACTGCGCGATGGCGGCCGCATGATCATTCCGGTCGGGGACGTGCGCAGCGGGCAGGCGTTGTACCTGCTGGAGAAGCGCGGCGCCAAGGTGGTGCAGCGCGCCGTGATGCCCGTGCGCTTCGTGCCGATGACGGGACGGGCGCAGGGCCGCTGAAGCGCGAGGAATGCGGATGCAGCTCGAAGAGATCCGTGATGCCGTGGCAGCCACGATCAAGTCGATCGCGCCCGAGACCGACATGCAGCAGTTGCGGCCCGATCTCCCCTTGCGCGATCAGATCGACCTCGATTCGATGGACTGGCTCAACGTGATCGTGGGCCTGCACGACAAGCTGTCGCTCGAGATCCCGGAATCCGACTACGGAACGCTCTCGACCCTGGATTCGATGGTCGCCTACGCGGCGTCGAGGCAGGCGCGGCTTCCGGGCGAGCCGCCGCCCGCCGGTGCGGTGGCGCCGGCCACGCTTGCCTGCACGAGCCATCGGGTCAAGGGCACCCTCGTCACGGTGCGGCCGATGCGCGCCGAGGACATGCCGCTGGAGGCGGACTTCGTCCGGCACCTCTCGAGCGACACGCGCTACAACCGGTTCATGCTCACGCTGCGGGAGCTCTCGCAGGCGAAACTGAAATACCTGACGGACGTGGACCAGGTTCGCCACGTTGCGCTGCTGGCGACGGCGGACAGCGGCGGCCGGCAAGTCGAGGTGGGCGTCGTCCGCTACATCCTCGACCCCGCCGGACCCGGCTGCGAGTTCGCGATCGCGGTCGATGACGACTGGCAGGGGACGGGGCTGGCGGGAATCCTGATGCACGCCCTGATGGACATCGCGCGCGCCCGGGGCGTCGCGACGATGGAGGGCACCGTGCTGTCGACGAACTCGCGGATGTTGAAGTTCATGCGCCAGCTGGGGTTCAGGCTGAAGCGCGACCCCGACGACCTCGACACCGTCCACGCATCGCGCTCGCTCTGAGCGGGACGGGCCCCGCGGGGCGCCCGCGACCGGCCAGCGTCAGGAACCGCGCAGCTTCGCCACCGCGAAGGTCGTCCGCACGTTGCGCGACGGATCCGACAGCAGGCCGATGAAGCCGGCCACGAAGATCGATCCGTCCGGCGCGATCGCGACACCGTTGGGCTGGATGGGCCTGCCGGCAAGCGTGAGCGACGAGAGGCCGAAGCCCCTGGTGCCGAACGTGGCGTCGCCCTCCCCGTCCGGACGGATGCGAACGATCACGGGATCGTAGTCGGCCCACGGAAACGGCCACGCCGCCGTCGGATCCCCGCCACGGAAGCCAGCGACGACGACGCGCCCCTGCCCGTCGATGGCAGCCGCGGCGGCCCTCACGACACCGTTGACGATCCGGATGCCGAAGGTTCCGCGGGTTTGGTCGACCTGGCCATCGGGGGCGAGCCACACGAACATCACGGCGGCCGCATTGTCCTGCAAACGATGGAAATTGAGCACCACGATGTTGCCGCCATCGCCGCGCGGCAGGATCGTCACGATCGTGCCGCGCGCCACCAGGGGCTCGGTCAGGACATTCCTGCCCCCCGCGTTGAAGCTCGCATCGAGCGTCCCGTCGCGGTTGAGCCGGAAGACGCAGACGGGACGCAGGGGGTCCTCGATTCCGGGTGGAACGTCCTGCCTGGCGACGACAAGCTTTCCGTCCGCCTGGCGCGCCATGCCGACGCTGCTGACGACGTAGGACGGGGTGATGCCGCATTCCGAGGCCGCAAGGGCCTTCTGCGCGAAGGCCGCATCGGCACGTCCGTCCAGGCCGATCCGCTCCAGGCTGAAAACGGTGAGCGGCCTGGGGCCGGCGGGACGCATCCCCAGCAGGAGGACCGTTCCCTCGGGCTCGACGAGAGCCTGCTTCAGGATGAGCGGCGACTGCGTCGCCTCGAAGGCGGAGTCCGCGGCGCCCGTGGCATCGACTCGTCGCGTGGTGATCTGCGAAGGATCGGCCATGATGCAGGCGCTGGGAAAGCAGAAGGTGCTGTCCTCGACGAGAACGGTTCCGCCATTGGCCGCCGGCAAGGCCCGCAGGCCTTCCCTCCTGCCGAAAAATGGCTCCGCGGCGTATTGCAGGAGACCGGAGCCCGCGAAACCGGAGTCGAGTCCCCCGTCCGGCCGCATCCGCGCATAAAGGGAGTACGCGGAGTTTCCCGAGGACGGCGGCTTCGCTGCCCCGGCAACGAGCAGCTTGCCATCCGGGGCGATATCGACCGAGCGGGCCGACGTGGCGAGGGCGTCCAAAGCGGGATCCGAAAGCTGGAAGAGCCCTTCGCTCGCGAACGACCTGTCGAACGTGCCGGGGACGGATGGCGAGTCGCCTCCTCCACTGCAGGCGGCGAGTGCCGCGGAGAAGAGGGCTGGCGCGAGGCGGTCACGGAAGCCGAAGTAGCGACCCATGATTGATTCAATCACATTTGTCAGTCGTCGCTCAACGCCCTGCCCGCCCGCCGGCGCTAGCGCGGCCTGCCGCCCTTCACGAAATCGATCGAGGCCTGGAAGAGCTCCAGGTCCTTCTCGTAGTCGGCCGCGTCGGCGCGGTCGATCTGGATCCATTCGCGCGTGCTCGCCATGCCGCCGGGCTGGAACGGGACGACGTTCTCCCGCGCGAACTGCAGCTCCGTCGCGACGGCCACGGGCAGGCGCAGCCCGACACCCTTGCCGCTGATGCAGGCGAACATCCGGTCGCCGACGACATAGGCGTCCATGCCGCCGATCTTCTTTGCGCTGACACCCGGGAGCTTGAGGAGGACGGCGTCGATCTGGGCCTTGCGGTCGGTGCTGGGAGTATCGGCGCTCACGGTGGAAGCCTGGATTGTCGTGGAAGGGATGATTGAATCATATACGCGGCGAGCCGTGCCGCGACCACCGTGCGGCACCGCGCGGACCACACCGGCGGCAAGGCCCATAATCGGCCCCATGGAAACGGTCGTCCTGGTGCTCGCCATGCTGCTGGCCGTCGTCGCCAGCGGCTATGTGGCTCGCGCCCTGCCGATACCCGTCCCCCTGCCGCTGGTGCAGATCGCGATGGGCGCGGTGATCGCCGGCGCGCTCGAGAAAGGCATCGTGCTGGACCCGGCGATGTTCTTCCTCCTCTTCCTGCCCCCGTTGCTGTTCCTCGACGGCTGGCGGATTCCCAACTACGGGCTGCTGCGCGACAAGGCCACCATCCTGGAGCTCGCGCTGGGCCTGGTGGTGTTCACCGTGATCGGCGTGGGCTTCCTGATCCACTGGATGATCCCCGCCATGCCGCTGCCGGTGGCCTTCGCGCTTGCCGCCATCGTGTCGCCCACCGATGCCGTGGCCGTGTCCTCGATCGCCGCGCGAACTCCGATGCCCAGGCGGCTCCTGCACGTCCTGCAGGGCGAATCGCTGCTCAACGACGCCACGGGCCTCGTCTGCTTCCGCTTCGCGGTGGCGGCGGCGATGACCGGCACGTTCTCGATCGCCTCGGCCTCCCTCACCCTGCTCTGGGTCTCCCTGATCGGCGTGGCGATCGGCGTGGCCGTCACCGTGGGCGTGACGGCCACGCAAATGGCGCTTTCGGGGCGCTTCGGCGAGGAGACCGGCACGCCGATCCTGCTGAACCTGCTCCTGCCCTTCGGCGCCTACCTGCTGGCCGAGCATTTCGATGCCTCGGGGATCCTGGCGGCGGTGGCCGCGGGCATCACGATGAGCTACGTCGAGCTCACCGGCCGGGCGCCGCCCACCACCCGCGTCGACCGCGCCGCGGTGTGGGACACGGCGCAGTTCGCGCTGAACGGCATCGTCTTCGTGCTGTTGGGCGAGCAATTGCCCGGCATCCTGAGCGGCGCGGTCATTTCGGTGGAAGAGAGCGGCCACCTGAATCCCTGGTGGCTGGCGGTGTACGCGCTGGCGATCAACTTCGGCCTGGCGCTGCTGCGCTTCGCCTGGGTCGCGGTATCGCTGCGCCTGAGTCATTTCGCGGCGCGCCGGCGCGGCGAACCAGTGGCATCGCCGCATTGGCGCATGGTCGCGGCAGCCTCGCTCGCGGGCGTGCGCGGCGCGATCACCCTGGCCGGCGTGATGACCCTGCCGCTGCTGATGCCCGACGGCGCGCCCTTTCCGGCGCGGGACCTGGCGATATTTCTCGCCACCGCGGTGATCCTGGTCTCGATGGTGGTGGCGAGCGTCGGGCTGCCGCGCATGCTGAGGGGGCTGGAACTGCCCGAGGAGCAAGCCGAGAGGCTGGCCGAGGAGCAGGCGCGACGCGATGCCGCCGTCGCGGCCATCGCCGCCATGGAGAAGGCGCTGCATGACCCGGCGGTGATGCCGGCCGATGCCGAGGCGCACCGCAGCGCGGCGGCCCGCGTCATCGCGCGCTACCAGCGGCGGCTGGACGGCGTGGCCCCCGCGGGAGCCACGGCCGGCCAACGGCGCAAGGCGGCACAGGTCGAGCAGGCGCTCTTCCTGGCCGCCCTGCACGCGGAGCGCGAGGAGATATTCGGCCTGGCGCGGCAGTCGCGGATTTCCGACGAGATCGCGCGCAAGCTCGTGCGCGAGGTCGACCTGGTCGAGGCGCGGTACCGCTAGGCATCGCGACCGGCGGGGCGGGCGGCCCGCGCGCCGCCCCCGTATGTGCGATGCCAGACGGACGGCCGCCTGCAATTCCGGGATGCTGGCTTGCCCGGGCGCGAAATCGGCGCTCCGGCTCCCTGCGACTCGCCAATCGCGAACCACACGAAAGCAAACCCATGATCACTCCGAATTCCCGCCGGCACTCCATGAACCGCGCGCTGTTCCGCGCCGTCGCGGCCGCCACTTGCGCGTTCGCCGCGACACTCGCCTACCCGGTGTCGCCTTCGACCGAGGAGCACGTCGGGGTCAATGCGGAGCGTGGCGACCCCGCGCGCTGGTACGTGCCCGCGGACACGCCGCGACTGAAGTACGAAACGCAGGTGAAGGAGGCGCGCGCCGCCCTGGCCGAGGAACTGAAGGAATGCCGCGCGCTGAAGGCCGGCCGTTCCGACTGCATGGCGCAAGCCAACGCGCAGCATCGCCGCGACATGGACGAGGCCCGCAGCCTCCTGCTGAAAAGCCGTCGCGCCGCAGACTGATTTTCCGCGTCCAGTCACCCCGGCTGGCGCCACCTTGAAGGAGTCCCGACATGTCCGTTGCCCGAGTTTCCGAAGTGATCGCCAGGAGCAAGACGAGTTTCGACGATGCCTTGAACCAGGGCGTGTCCCGCGCCCACAAGACGCTCAAGAACGTGAAGAGCGTGTGGATCCACGATCAATCGGTCGAGGTGGAAAAGGGAAAGATCGTCGCCTACAAGGTGTCGCTCAAGGTCACGTTCGTCCTGACCGAATGACCGTCCGGGGCGGCGCTGCCGGCCGACCCGAAGCGGCTACGCCCGCCGTCTCGCGGCCACCACCAGGGCAATGCCCCCGAGGATGGCCGCCGAACTGACGACGAGCGTCGGCGTGATCGCTTCGCCGAGAAGCACGACGCCCCCGACGGCGGCGACCACCGGAACGCTCAACTGGATCGTGGCGGCTTTCGTTGCCGTCAGGCCCGGGAGCGCGGCATACCAGATGGCATAACCGACGCCGGAGGCAAGGCCGCCCGAGGCGACGGCGTACAGCACGCCCGCGGCGCTGGCCGAGGCGCTCGCGAGCGTTGCCAGGCTGAGGATCACGGCCAGGGGAACGGCACGCAGGAAGTTGCCGGCGGTCGCGATCGTCGGGTCTCCCGAGCCCTTGCCCCGCAAGGAATAGATTCCCCATGCAATCCCTGCCGCAAGCATCAAGGCCGCGCTCCCCGGTGAAGGCGCCGACAGCCCCGGCGACAGCAAGGTGACCAATCCGGCGATGGCCAGTGCCAGGCCGGCCGCCTGGATCCTGCCGATCCGCTCGCCCTTCCACAGGCCGTAGCCGATCATCGTGACCTGGACGGCGCAGAAGAGGATCAGGGCACCCACGGCAGCGGGCAATTCCACGTACGCGAACGAGAAGGCGGCCGCGTACGCGAAGAGCGCAGCCGCGGACCACCAGCTGCCCGCGGAAGTCATCGTGCGATCCCGCAGCCGCGCGATCAGCCAGAGAACGGCCGCGCCCGAGGCGATCCGTATGGCGGTGAAGCTTCCGGGATCGATGGCCCCGTTCCTCAACGCCATCCGGCAGAGCAGCGAGTTGGCCGCGAAGGCCGTCATCGCGAGCACGACCAGGAAGGCAAGCGTGCCCCGCGTCAACGCCCGGCCTCCGCGCGCCGGATCGCCACGAGGCCGACGAGGGCGGAGCGCCCGCAATGCCCGGTGCCCTCGGCGAGCGTGGCCTCGTACTTGCGCAGCTCGACGATCTTCATGTCCGCGAAGGCCTCGCGAAGCAGGTCCACCGTATAGAGGTGCGAGGCGATGCGCGGCCCACCCGTGCGGTACTCGAGCTGCTTCGGCGTGTAGCCCTGGAGCACGAGCACGCCGCCGGGCTTGAGGGCGCGCTTCATGTTCGCGAAGAGTCGTCCGCGCATCGCGGGGTCGGCGAACTGCACGAAGATCGCCACGACGCCGTCGTAGCGCTCCTGCGGCCAGTCGTAGGCGTCGCAGTCGCTGACGGCGAAGTCGACCGTGGCGCCGTGCTCGGCCGCGAACCGGCGTGCCTTGGCCACGCCCACCTCGGAGATGTCGAACGCGTCGACTTCCAGCCCGCGCTTGGCGAGCCACACGCTGTTGCGACCTTCCCCGTCGGCCACGCACAGGACGCGCTGGCCGGGCAGGAACAACTGCGCGTGCTCGACGAGCCACGCATTGGGTGCCGTCCCGAAATGAAAGCCGTCGCCCTCGAAGCGGCTGTTCCAGGTTCCGGCAGGGTCGGAGAAGGGGGCGTCGGGAGGTTTGGGCATCGGCGCGGGGGCAGGTCGGAGGATCCCCGGTCGGGGGCGACCGTCATAGTGCCATGCCCTTCCCTTATAGTTCGTCCTGTGGAAAAGACATCCCCTCCTCCCCGGAAGCCCTCCGCCCTCGCCAGCACCTGGCGCCGCCTGAGGGGCCGCCCCGACTACAGGTCGGCCCTGGAGGAGCTGCCGTGCATTCCGCTGGCGGCCGATCGCGTCGTGACCTTGACCGGGCCGGCGGCGTTTCGCGAAACGCTGCTGGATCTCATCGCCCGGGCGAGGCAGCGGATCCTGGTCGCGACGCTCTACCTGCAGGACGACGACGCGGGCCGGGAGCTGCTTTCGGCGCTGTATGCCGCCAAGGCGGCGCGACCGGAGCTGGAGATCGCGGTCTTCGTGGACTGGCATCGGGCCCAGCGGGGGCTCATCGGAAAGGCCAAGAGCGGCGGGAACGCGACCCTGTACCGCGAGATGGCGCGCCGCCTGGGCCCGGGCGTTCCCGTCTACGGCGTGCCCGTGCAGACCCGGGAGATGCTGGGCGTGATGCACCTGAAGGGCTTCGTCGTCGACGATACGGTCCTCTACAGCGGCGCGAGCCTCAACGACGTCTACCTGCATCGCCACCAGCGCTACCGGCTTGATCGATACCACGTGCTCCGGGACCGCCACCTGGCCGACAGCCTCGCGGGCCTGCTGCTCCACGTGGTGCTGCCCAGCCCGGCGGTGCACGCCCTGGACGCCGAAGCAGTCCCGAGGACGGCCTCGTTGCGCGCCCACATCGTCAAGTTGCGCCGCAATCTCGCGAAGGCCCACTACCACATGGCCGAAGGGGCGATCCGGAGCGGGGAAGTGGGTGTCACGCCGCTTCTCGGCATCGGGAGCCGGGACAACGAGTTGAACGCGGTCGTGCTGGAACTGGTCCGCCGGGCAAGGGAGCATCTCGTCCTGTTCACGCCCTACTTCAATCTACCCGGACCCGTTCGAAGGGCCGTCGACGCGAAGATCAAGGAGGGATGCCGGGTCACCATCGTCCTGGGCGACAAGATCGCCAACGACTTCTACATCCCGCCCGAGGAACCCTTCAAGGCGATCGGCGCCCTGCCCTACCTGTACGAGGCGAACCTGCGCCGCTTCTGCAAGACCCACCAGGACGCCATCGACCACGCGCAGCTCGACGTGCGCCTGTGGCGCCACGACGATCACACCTTCCACCTGAAGGGCCTGCTGGTGGACGAGGATTACGCGCTCCTCACGGGCAACAACATCAACCCGCGGGCGTGGCGCATGGATCTCGAGAACGGACTGCTCATCCACGATCCGCACAGGCTGCTGGCGAGGCAGAACCAGGCGGAGCTGCAACGGGTCCTGGCGCACACGCAGCGGCTGGAGCACTACCGGAGTCTCGAAACCGTCGAAGCCTACCCCGCCCCCGTCAAGCGGCTGATCAAGCGGCTGGCGCGCGCGCGGATCGACCGGTTGGTGAACCAGGTGCT
>JAGRPO010000242.1 GCA_019449455.1 Betaproteobacteria bacterium
CGAGGGCGCGTCGTTCGTGTGCAGCGTGGAGAGCACGAGGTGGCCGGTGAGCGCGGCCTGGACGGCCATGTCCGCCGTCTCCAGGTCGCGGATCTCGCCCACCATGATGATGTCCGGGTCCTGGCGCATGAGCGCGCGCACGCCCGTGGAGAACGTCAGGTCGATGTCGGGGTTGACCTGCATCTGGTTGAAGCGCGAGTCCACCATCTCGATCGGGTCCTCGATGGTGCAGACGTTCACCTCCGGGGTCGCGAGCTGCTTGAGCGTCGTGTAGAGGGTCGTGGTCTTGCCCGAGCCCGTGGGCCCGGTCACGAGCAGGATGCCGCCGGACTGGCTGGTGAGGTGGTGCCACGTCTCCTGCTCGTCCCTGGTGAAGCCCAGGTCGGAGAGGTCGCGCTGCAGCACCTCGGGGTCGAAGATGCGCATCACCACCTTCTCGCCGTGGGCGGTGGGAAGCGTCGACAGGCGCAGCTCGATCTCCTCGCCGTCGGGCATGCGCGTCTTGATGCGGCCGTCCTGCGGGCGCCGCTTTTCCATGACATCCATGCGGCCGAGGATCTTGATGCGCGCGGTCATCGCGACCAGCACCGGGTACGGGATCTGGTAGACCTCGTGCAGCACGCCGTCGATGCGGAAGCGGATGACGCCCACGTCGCGCCGCGGCTCGAGGTGGATGTCGCTCGCGCGCTGGTCGAACGCGTACTGCCACAGCCAGTCGACCAGGTGGACGATGTGGTGGTCGTTCGCGTCGAGCTGGCGGCCGGCCTTGCCCAGCTCCACGAGCTGCTCGAAGTTGGACAGGCCCGAGGTCTGCACCCCCGCCTGCTCGGCGCGCTTCACGCTCTTGGCGAGGTTGTAGAACTCGCCCTGGTAGCGCTCGATGTCGACGGGGTTCGCGATCACGCGCTTCACGCGCACGCGCAGCATCTCCGTGAGCTCCTTCTCCCAGCCGCGCGTGAAGGGCTCGCAGGTGGCGATGGTCACCTCCTTGCCGCTCGACTCCACGGGCAGGATCCCGCGGCGCTGCGCGTACTCGGAGCTCATCACGTCGGTCACCGCGCGCAGGTCGATCTTGAGCGGGTCGATGTGGAAGAACGGGATCTGCAGCCGCGCGCCGAGCCAGGCGGTGAGCACCTCGGCGTTGAGCGGCGTGTTCGGCGGCGCCGGGGAGCGCAGGCGCGCCTCGCCGATGATCGTGATCGGGTGCTTGCCCGCCCGCGCCCGCGCGTGGTCCTGCAGGAGCTTGGACGCGTCCTCCCGGGCCACGCGGCCGTCCTGCACGAGCCACTCGAGCATTTCCTTCAGCGTGAGCTTGCGGTCGGCGGCCGTTGCGGGCGCCTGGGGGGCGGCTGGGGTGGCGGATGCCATGGCGCGATTCTATCGCACCGGCTCGCCGGGCTCCTCCCAGCTCCTCGGGTCCTCGAGGGACTCGAGGTGGGTGAGCACCTCGACGTGCGGAACGGCCTCCATGATCTCCCGTTCGAGCCGGTGGGCGACGTCGTGGCCGTCGTGCACGCTCATCGCGCCGGGCACCAGGATGTGGACGTCGACGAAGCTCTTCTTGCCGGAGGCGCGCGTGCGCAGGCGATGGTAGTCGCCGCCCTGCGCCTTCACCTTCTCCAGCACGGCGACGATGCGCGCGCGCTCCTCGTCCGGGATGGCGCGATCCATGAGCCCGTCGAAGGAGCGCCGGATGAGCGACCAGCCGGTCCAGAGGATCTGCAGGGCCACGGCGATGGCGATCAGCGGGTCGAGCAGGATCCAGCCGGTGAAATGGACGATCCCGACGCCCACCATGACGCCCGCCGTCGTCCACACGTCGGTGAGCAGGTGGTGCGCGTCCGCCTCCAGGGTGATGGAGCGGTGCTCGCGCGCGCCCTTGAGCAGGAACCAGCCGCACAGGAGGTTCGCGCCGGCCGCGAGCACGGAGAGCACGAGGCCGAGGCCGACCTGCTCCAGGGGCTGCGGCGAGAGGAGCCTGGGGATCGCGCTCCAGATGATGGCCCCGGCGGCCACGAAGATGAGGGCGCCCTCGATGCCGCTCGAGAAGTATTCGGCCTTCTCGTGGCCGAAGTTGTGGTCCTCGTCCTCCCCCGAGTGCGCGTAGGAGAGGGTCGCCAGCGCCACCAGGGCCGCGGCCAGGTTGACGAAGGACTCGAGCGCGTCCGACAGGAGCCCGACCGAGCCGGTGAGCGCGTAGGCGCCGAACTTGAGGGCCATGGTGACGACGGAGGTCGCCACCGAGAAGAGGATGTAGAACGTCGGCGACCGGGCGCTCATCGCCTGGCCCTCGCGCGGGCGGGCTTCACCGCGTCGCCGCCGATGAGCCGCTCGCCGTTGTCGATCACGAACCGCTCGAAGGCCTGGGCGATCCTCGGCAGGCGCCGGTCCGTCCGGTGCACCACGTACCACTGCCGCATCACGGGGAATCCCTCCACGTCCAGTATCACGAGGCTACCGAGTGCCAGCTCCTGGCGCAATGCGTGCGCGGAAAGGAACCCAACGCCGAGCCCGGCGGCGGCGGCCTGCTTGATGGTCTCGTTGGCCGCGATCTCCATCTCGATGCGCGGCACGATGCCGGCCTCGTCGAAGGCCTGGTCCATCGCGAGCCGCGTCGACGAGCCGCGCTCGCGCGTGAGGATGGGCTCCTGCGCGATCCTCGCGAGCGGGATGCGCCGCTTGCCCGCGAGGTGGTGCGAAGGCGCGGCGGCGATGACGTGCGGATGCGGCGCGAAGGGCGTGGCGACGTGGCCGGGCTCGACCGGCGGCTGGCTGATCACGGCGAGGTCGGTCTCGTGCGCCGCGAGCCGCGAGAGCAGCTCGTCGCGGTTCTGCACCGTGAGGCGCACGCGGATGTCCGGATGGAGCCTGCGGAACGCGGCCACGATCCAGGGAAAGAAGTGGTCGCCCGCGTTGATGACCGCCACGTCCAGGAGCCCGCGCTCGAGGGCGTCGAGCTCGGCGATGGCCTCCTCGGCCCCGCGGATGTGGCCCAGGATCTCGCGCGTGTGCAGGAGCACCTCCTCGCCTTCCGGCGTGAGCTTGAGGCGCCGCCGGCCGCGCTCGAAGAGCGCGGCGCCCGCGTGGCCCTCGAGCTGCTTGACCTGGATCGACACGGCCGGCGCGGAGAGGTGCAGCTCCTCGGCCGCGCGCGTGAGGGACAGGTGGCGCGCGGCGCTCTCGAAGACGCGCAGCTGCCGGAGGGTGGCGTTTCTCATTAAACGATCACTTAATCAAAACCAAAGATCATTTTACTTTCACTTAAAGATTTCCGCGAGTACCTTGGCCTCGACCACCAACGAGGGGGAGCGCCATGGACAGGAACGAGACGACCCGCGACGGCTCCGCCGGACGGGATGCGTTGAACGCGGTCTTCTGGGACCTGGGACTGCGCTTCCAGTGGGACCCGGCGACCTGGAGCGTGCTCATGCAGCTGGAGGGCCTCCCGGCGCAGATCGCCTACTACCTGGAGCACTGGCAGCCGCACCTGCTGGCGGTCTACGAGCCCGCCTTCCTCGCCAGCCTCGTGGAAAGCCGCCTCGCCCTGCCCCCCAACTCGCGCTTCGGGCTGGAGGCGATGGCGCGCGCCTGAGGCGGGACTCGGCCGTCCCTACGCGGCGAGCTCCGGGCGGTTGCGGAACTGCTCGAGGGCCTCGGGGTTGGCGAGCGCCTCGACGTTCTTCACGGACTGGCCGTGCACCGCGGCGCGCACCGCGAGCTCCACGATCTTGTTGGACTTCGTGCGCGGGATGTCGCTCACCTGCACGATCACCGCCGGGACGTGGCGCGGCGTCGTGTTGTTGCGGATGGTGTCCCGGATCCGCTTCGCGAGCGCCTCGTCGAGCGCCAGCCCCTCGCGCAGCTTCACGAAGAGCACCACGCGGACGTCGCCCCGCCAGTCCTGGCCGATGACGATCGACTCCACCACCTCGTCCAGGCGCTCGACCTGGCGGTAGATCTCCGCCGTGCCGATGCGCACGCCCCCCGGATTCAACACCGCGTCGGAGCGGCCGTAGATCACCATCCCGCCGTGCGGCGTGATCTCGCTCCAGTCGCCGTGGCGCCAGACGTTCGCGTACTTCTCGTAGTAGGCGGCGCGGTACTTGCGGTCCCCGGGATCGTTCCAGAAGCTCAGGGGCATCGTCGGGAAGGGCGCGGTGCAGACGAGCTCGCCCTTCTCGCCCGTGAGCGGCCTGCCCTCGTCGCTCCACACCTCGACCTTCATCCCGAGCATGCGGCACTGCAGCTCCCCGCGCCACACCGGCAGGATCGGCGCGCCGCCGGCGAAGCAGGCCACGAGGTCGGTGCCGCCGCTGATCGAGGACAGGCAGAGGTCCCTCTTCACGTTCGCGTACACGTAGTCGAAGCCCTCCGGCGCGAGCGGCGAGCCGGTCGACAGCATCGCGCGCAGCGCCGCGAGGCGGTGCGTTTTGGCAGGCTCGAGCCCCACCTTGGCCAGCGCGTCGATGAACTTGGCCGAGGTGCCGAAGTGGGTCATGTCCTCGGCGGCGGCGTAGTCGAAGAGGATGTTGCCGCGGCCGATGAAGGGCGAGCCGTCGTAGAGCAGGAGCGTGGCCCCGGCCGCGAGGCCCGAGACGAGCCAGTTCCACATCATCCAGCCGCAGGTGGTGAAGTAGAACAGGCGGTCGCCGGGCTTCACGTCGCAGTGCAGGACGTGCTCCTTCATGTGCATGAGGAGCACGCCGCCCGCGCCGTGCACGATGCACTTGGGCACGCCGGTCGTGCCGCTGGAATAGAGGATGTAGAGCGGGTGGTTGAACGGCAGGCTCTCGAAGGCGAGCGCCTTCGGCGCGAAGGGCGCGAGGAAATCCGCCAGCCGCACGGCGCGCGGCACCGAGGCGACGTCCGGCTTCTCCGAGGCGTAGGGCACGACCACCACGCGCTCGACCGAGGGCAGCTGCGCCACGATCTCGGCGATGCGAGCGAGCGACTCGTTCACCTTGCCGTTGTAGAGGTAGCCGTCGCAACACACCAGGATCCTCGGCTCCACCTGGCCGAAGCGGTCCACGACGCCCTGCACCCCGAAATCCGGGGAGCAGGACGTGAAGGTCGCCCCGAGGCTCGCCGCCGCGAGCATCGTGACGACCGTCTCGGGCATGTTGGGCATGAAGGCCGCCACGCGGTCTCCCGCCTTCACGCCGGCCGCGGCGAACGCCTGCTGCATGCGCGAGACCTCGTCGCGCAGCCCGGCGTGCGACAGGCGCGCGCGGAAGCGGTCCTCGCCCCAGAAGGTGATCGCATCGCCGTGCTTGCCGGAATTGCGCAGGAGGTTCTCGGCGAAGTTGAGCCTCGCGTCGGGGAAGAAGCGGGCCCCGGGCATCTTCGCCTTGTCGGCGATGACCGTCTCCCCGCGCGCTTGCGCGATCACGCCGCAGAAGTCCCACACCGCGGTCCAGAAGTCCTCCATCCGGTCGACGGAGAAGCGGTGCAGGGCCGCGTACCCGGAGATGCTCGTCCCGTGGCGCTCGTTCACGAAGTCGATGAACGAGGCCATGTTCGTGGCCGCGGCCCGTTCGGGCGAGGGGGTCCAGAGAGGCTGGTCGTTCATGTCGCTTCTTCCGTGTCAGTCGAGCTTGCCGGCCGCCATTTTCACATCGATTGCGGTCGCCAGGGCGGCCGCGATCGCCGCCTCCACGCCGCGCGCCATCGTCGCGAGGGCCATCGCGGGCTCTCCCGGGCGGGCCACGGCCTGGCTGTCGAGCCAGGGCACGTGGATGAACCCCGTGCGCGCCGGGCGTCCGCTCGACGCCATGAAGTGCAGCACGCCGTAGAAGAGGTGGTTGCAGACGAAGGTGCCCGCGCTGTTGGAGACCTCGGCCGGAACGCCGGCCTCGCGGATGGCGGCCGCCATGGCCTTGACGGGAACCGTGGCGAAATACGCGGCGGGCCCCGCCGGGGCCACGGGCTCGTCGACGGGCTGCGAGCCGGCGTTGTCGGGAATTCGCGCGTCGTCCACGTTGATCGCCACGCGCTCCACCGAGAGGCACGCGCGCCCGCCCGCCTGGCCCAGGAGGATCACGAGGCGGGGCTCGTGCTCCACGATGGCGCCGGCGACGATCTCGATGGCGCGACGGAACTGCGTGGGAACGTGCAGCGTGCGGACGCGCGCGCGGCCGATGGCCGCCGGCAGGCGCCCGCAGATCTCCCACGAGGGGTTCACCTCCTCGCCGCCGAAAGGCTCGAAGCCGGTGACCAGCACCCCGCCCTCCGGCGCGGCGGCCTTGCGTGCGCGGGCCACGGGCCTAGCGCGCGGTCCAGCCGCCGTCGATCGAAATGGAGGTGCCGTTGATCTGCGCGGCCGCGGGCGAGGCGAGGTGCAGCGCGATGGCGGCGACGTCCTCGACCTTCACGAACTGCTTGCTGGGCTGCGGGGCGAGGATCACGTCGCGGATCACGTTCTCGCGCGGGATGCCGTGCACGCGCGCCTGGTCGTCGATCTGCTTCTCCACGATCGGCGTCATCACGTAGCCCGGGCAGATCGCGTTCACGGTGATGCCGAGCTCGGCCACCTCGAGCGCCACGCTCTTGGTGAACCCGATCACGCCGTGCTTGGCGGCGACGTACGCGCTCTTGTAGGGCGAGGCGACCAGCCCGTGCGCCGAGGCGACGTTGATCACGCGCCCCCAGCCGCGCTTCTTCATGCCCGGCAGCGCCGCGCGCGTGGCGTGGAAGGCCGAGGAGAGGTTGATGGCGATGATCGCGTCCCACTTGTCGACCGGGAACTCGTCCACGGGCGAGACGTGCTGGATGCCGGCATTGTTCACCAGGATGTCGACCGCCCCGAACTCCTTCTCGGCCGTCCGCACCAGGTCCGCGATCTCGGCCGGCCGGGTCATGTCGGCGCCGTGGTAGCGCGCCTTCACGCCGAACTCCTTCTCGATCCCGGCGCGCGACGCCTCGATGGCCGCGGGCTCGCCCAGGCCATTGAGCATCACGTTCGCGCCCCCGCCGGCGAAGGCGCGGGCGATGCCCAGCCCGATGCCGCTCGTCGACCCCGTGACCACCACCGACTTGCCCGCGAATGCCTTGCCCATGCTCTCTCCTCCCGAGGTGCGCCGGCTCACTCGCCGCGCATCGCCCACGCCCGCCGGGCGGCGGGCCGTGAAAAACAGTCCGCCAGCCAGCGCGCGAGGTTGGGTCGCGCCGCGTGGTCCATGCGCCGCGCGCGGAACATCGCCGCGGCGAGGTTCAGGTCGGCCACGGTGAAGGCGCCGCCCGCGAGGTACGGCCGGTGCGCGAGCGCGGCGTCCACCACCGCGAGCGGCCGCTGCAGCTTCTCGAGGGCGGCCTGCGCCTTGGCCGGGTCGCGCTTGTCCTCGGGCAGCACGATGGCGTTCGCGGCCCACTCGTTGATGGCGGGGTCGATCTCCGTCACGGCGAAGAACGACCACTGGAAGGCGAGGCCCTCGCCTTCGATCGTGGCCGGCCACAGTCCCTTGTCGTGCTTGTGCGCGAGGTACAGGTTGATCGCCATCGACTCCCAGAGGGTGAACCCGTCGTCGTCGACGGCCGGCACGCGGCCCATGGGGTTCGCCTGCCGGAAGGCGGGGTTGTTCTTGCCGAGCGGCCCGTCGGGGTCGTCCCGGTAGTGGATGGGGACGTGCTCGTAGGGAAGGCCGAGCTCCTCGGCCATCCAGAGGGCGCGGATGGCGCGCGAGGCGGCGATGCCGTAGATCCTGAGTGTCATGCGTCTTCTCCCGGGCGAAGCATCTCGATGTGGGCGATGCCGTCCTCGTCGTACGGCTCGGAGGCCTTCACGAACCCGAAGCGGCCGTAGAAGCGCTCCAGGTGCAGTTGCGCGCCGATGCGGATCGCCGCGCGGGGCCAGAGCGCCCGCGAGCGCGCGAGCGCCTCCGCGAGGAGGGCGCGGCCCGCGCCCGTGCCTCGCGCCGCGCCCACCGTGATCACGCGGCCGATCGAGGGCTCGGCGAACTTGACGCCCGGCGGCACGAGGCGGCAATAGGCCGCGACCCGGCCGCCGTCGCGCCGGAACAGGTGCCAGCTCTCGGGGTCCGCGCCGTCCATGTCCTGGAAGACGCAGGCCTGCTCGACCACGAAGACGGCCGAGCGCGCCTGGAGGATGTCGTGGACCTCGCGCGCCGTGAGCTCGTCGAGGCGCGCGAAGCGCCACCCGGTCATGGGGCGCCGGTGGCGACCTTGTCCGCGGCCTTGGCCAGGTGCAGCCAGGTCTCGACGACGGTGTCCGGGTTGAGGGACATCGACTCGATGCCCTCGGCCATCAGCCACTCGGCGAGGTCCGGGTAGTCGCTGGGGCCCTGGCCGCAGATGCCCACGTACTTGCCCTGCCGGCGGCACGCCTGGATGGCGAGCGAGAGCATGCGCTTGACGGCCGGGTCGCGTTCGTCGAAGGAATCCATGACCAGGCCCGAGTCGCGGTCGAGCGCGAGGGTGAGCTGCGTCATGTCGTTCGAGCCGATGGAGAAACCGTCGAAGTGCTTGAGGAACTCGTCGGCCAGGATGGCGTTGGACGGGATCTCGCACATCATCACGACCTTCAGCCCGTTCTTCCCCCGCTCGAGGCCGTTGTCCTTGAGGATCGCGTTCACCTGCTCGGCCTCCTTCAGCGTCCGCACGAACGGGATCATGATCTCGACATTGGTGAGCCCCATGTCGTCGCGCACCCTGCGCATCGCCTCGCACTCCAGCCGGAAGCAGTCGCGGAAGTTCGTCGCGATGTAGCGCGCCGCCCCGCGGAAGCCGAGCATGGGGTTTTCCTCGTGCGGCTCGTAGAGGCTGCCCCCGATGAGGTTCCGGTACTCGTTCGACTTGAAGTCCGACAGCCGCACGATCACCTTCTTGGGCGCGAAGGCCGCCGCGATGGTGGCCACGCCCTCGACGATCTTCTCGACGTAGAAGCGCGTCGGGTTCTCGTAGCCGCGCGCCTGGCGCGCGACCTGCGCCTTGAGGTCCGCGGGAAGCCGGTCGAAGTCGAGGCAGGCCTTCGGGTGGATGCCGATGGTGTTGGAGATGATGAACTCCAGCCGGGCGAGCCCCACGCCGTCGTTCGGAAGCTGGCAGAAGTCGAAGGCGAGCTGGGGGTTGCCCACGTTCATCGCGAGCTTCACCGGGATCTTCGGCATCTTCTCGAGGGAGACGTTGATCACCTCGAACTCGAGCTTGCCGGCGTAGATGAACCCCGTGTCGCCCTCGGCGCAGGACACGGTGACCTCGTCGCCTTCCCTGAGCACGCGCGTGGCGTTCTCGCATCCCACCACCGCCGGCACGCCCAGCTCGCGGGCGATGATGGCGGCGTGGCAGGTGCGGCCCCCGCGGTCGGTCACGATCGCCGAGGCGCGCTTCATCACCGGCTCCCAGTTGGGGTCCGTCATGTCGGTCACGAGCACGTCGCCTTCCTGCACGCGGGCGATCTCGGCCACGTCCTTGATGACGCGCACGCGGCCCTGGCCGATCTTCGACCCGATGGCGCGCCCGGAGGCGAGCACCTCGCCGCGCTTGCCGATGCGGTAGCGCGTGAGGTTGTCGCGCTTCTTCTCCTGGCTCTTCACCGTCTCGGGCCGGGCCTGGAGGATGTAGATGCGGCCGTCCCCCCCGTCCTTGCCCCACTCGATGTCCATCGGGCGGCCGTAGTGCTTCTCGATCGAGACCGCGTAGCGCGCGAGCTCCTCCACCTCGGCGTCGGCGAGGCAGAAGCGGTCGCGGTCCGCGGGCTCGACGTCGCGCTGGACGACGGACTTGTGGGCCTTCGCCTCGGTCGTGAACACCATCTTGATCGCCTTGCTGCCGAGGCCGCGGCGCAGGATCGCCGGGCGGCCCGCGGCCAGGCAGGGCTTCGAGACGTAGAACTCGTCGGGGTTGACCGCGCCCTGCACCACCATCTCGCCCAGGCCGTAGCTCGCCGTCACGAAGACCACGTCGCGGAAGCCCGACTCGGTGTCCAGGGTGAAGACCACGCCGGCGGCGCCGGTGTCGGAGCGCACCATGCGCTGCACGCCCGCGGAGAGCGCCACTTCGGTGTGGGCGAATCCCTTGTGCACGCGGTAGGCGATGGCGCGGTCGTTGTAGAGGGAGGCGAAGACCTGCTTCACGGCGTCGAGCACGTTGTCGATGCCGCGGATGTTGAGGAAGGTCTCCTGCTGGCCGGCGAAGGACGCGTCGGGCAGGTCCTCGGCGGTGGCCGAGGAGCGCACCGCGAAGCTCGCGCCGTCCCCGTCCGCGATCCTCGCGTAGGCCTCGCGGATCTGGCGCTCGAGCTCGGGCTGGAACGGCGCCGAGGCGACCCATTCGCGGATCCGGGCGCCCGTGGTGGCGAGCGTGCCCACGTCCTCGACGTCGAGCGCCGCGAGGGCCTGGTCGATCTTCGCCTTCAGGCCGTTGGCGTCGATGAACTCCGTGAAAGCCTGCGCGGTGGTGGCGAACCCGCCGGGCACCCGGACGCCCGCCGCGGAGAGCTGGCTGATGAGTTCGCCCAGGGAGGCGTTCTTGCCGCCGACCGACCCAACGTCGGTCATGCGGAGCTGTTCGAGGGGGAGTACGTAGGCGTTGGCCATGCTCGCTCGCAAGGGTCGGGTGACGGGCGGTTCGGAATTTGCAATTATATCGGAGGCTTGCGGCCGATGCTGCGCTGCATCAAACTCCCGGCCAGACAACCTGCCCTCCCGCGCCCGCGCGGGGACCCACCGTTCCCGGAACCGACCCATGCCACAGCGCCGCCGCGTCTTCTTCGTCTCCGACCGCACCGGCCTCACCGTCGAGGCCCTCGGCTCCTCCCTGATCTCCCAGTTCGACGGCTTCGACTTCGTCCGCGTGACGCTCCCGTTCATCGATTCCGCCGACAAGGCGCGCGCGGCGGTCGCCCAGATCAACTCGGCGCACCGCGAATCCGGCAAGCGCCCGCTGGTCTTCAGCTCCCTCGTCAACGACACCGTGCGGGCCGAGATCGACAAGGTCGACGGGCTCGTGCTGGACGTGTTCGGGAAGTTCATCGTCCCGCTCGAGCAGGAGCTGGGGCAGAAATCGATGCACGCGGTGGGCAAGAGCCACAGCGCCGGCAACGCCAAGGACTACAACCACCGCATCGAGGCGATCAACTACACCCTGTCCCACGACGACGGCGTCACCCACCGCGGCCTGGACGAAGCGGACCTCGTGCTGGTCGGGGTCTCGAGAAGCGGCAAGACGCCGACCTCGCTCTACATGGCGATGCAGTTCGGCATCAAGGCGGCCAACTACCCGCTCATCCCCGAGGACCTCGAGGCCAACCGCCTGCCGCCGTCGCTGATGCCGCTCAAGCACAAGGTCTGGGGCCTCACCATCCACCCCGACCGGCTGCACCAGATCCGCAAGGAGCGCCGGCCGGACTCCCGGTACGCCGCGCTCGACAACTGCCGCTACGAGGTGGCCGCCGCCGAGAAGCTCATGCGCCAGGCCGACATCCGCTTCCTCGATTCCACGACGAAGTCGATCGAGGAGATCGCCACGACCATGCTGCACGAGGCCCAGCTCGTGCGTCGGGTATATTGACGCCCTCACAACCAATAATCCGTCACTGGAGGAGAAGCCAGATGAAGCCCGCACGTCGCGTCCTGCCCGCCTTGCTGATGACCGTTTTCGCCGGCGCCGCCGTTCCCGCCGCGAACGCCACCCACTTTTCCAACGTCGTGGTCTTCGGCGACAGCCTCTCGGACGCGGGCTACTTCCGGCCGTTCCTCGCGAGCCTGGGCCTGCCGGCGCCGCTGGTGGCCACGCTCGGGCGCTTCACCACGAACCCCGGGCCGATCTGGGCGGAGCTGGTCGCTGAACACTATGGCGCCTCGCCGGCGCCGTCGAATGCCGGCGGCTGGAACTTCGCGCAGGGCGGCGCCCGCGTCGCCTCGGACTCCTCCAGCACCCCGCCGGGCGGCGCCCAGCGTCCGGTGAGCACGCAGATCACCGAGTACCTGGCCCGCAACGGCGGCGCCGCCGACTCCCGCGCGCTGCACACCGTGTGGGCCGGCGCCAACGATTTCTTCCAGAACTTCGGCGCGTTCGCGGCCGGTGGCATCACGCAGGCGCAGCTGCAGGCCAACGTCCTCGGCGCCGCCACGGCGGAAATCCAGCAGGTCGGCCGCCTCTATGCGGCCGGCGCGCGCTACGTGATGGTCTTCTCGGTGCCCAACATCGGCGCGACGCCCTCGTTCACCTCCCTCGGGGCGGCCGCCTCGGGCGCGGCCACGGCGCTCTCCGCCGGCTACAACACGACGCTCTTCACGGGGCTCGCCTCCGCGGGCCTGCGCGTCATCCCGGTGGACACGTTCGCGCTCATCGCCGAGATCCAGGCGAACCCCGCCTCCTTCGGCTTTTCCAACGCGACCGCGATCGCCTGCGGCCCGTTCCCGCCGATCACGACCTCGGGCAGCGCGCAGTTCTGCTATTCCGGCAACCTCGTCGCTCCCGGCGCCGCCACGAGCTACGTCTTCGCCGACGGGGTGCACCCGAGCACGGCCTCGCACCGCATCTTCGCGGACTTCGCCACGTCCCTCGTCGACGCCCCGAGGGCGTACTCGATGCTGGCCGAAGCTCCGCTGCGCATGCGCGCCGGCCACGTGCAGGCGATCTCCGATGGCCTCGCAAACGGCCAGTCGGCCCCGATGGGCAAGCTCACCGCGTTCGCCTCGACCGGGTCCGGGAACTTCGAGACACAGGCGCAAGGCGACGACGCGGGGTTCAACGCGGACAACACCGCCCACGCGGTCGGCGTCACGATGCGCGCCTCGGAGGCAGTCACGGTCGGCGCCGCCGTCGGCAGGACCAAGGCGGAAGGCAGCTTCGGCGGCGACCTGGGCGGGTTCCGCGCGAGCGAGAACTCGGTGTCGATCTTCGTGGGGGCGCGCTCCGGCGGCCTCTACGCCAACGGCGCCGCGACGCTCGCCAACCTCGACTACTCGGATTCGCGCCGGACGGTCAGGCTCGGTTCCGTCACCCGCGTGGCCGAAGCGAGCCCGTCGGGCTCCAACGCCTCGGCCTTCGTCAACGCCGGCTACGACTTCGCGTTCGGCAAGGTCTCCGTCGGCCCGATGGTCGCGTGGACCTCGCAGAACGTGGAAGTGAACGGCTTCGACGAGACGGGCGCGGGCAGCGCGAACCTGCGCATCGCCTCCCAGAAGCGCCGCTCGGAAGTGGCGAGCGTCGGCATCCGCGCCTCGTGGGACCTGGGCGCCATCACGCCCTACGCGAGATTCACCGCCGACAAGGAGCGCGAGAAGGACGGCCGTACCGTCAGCGCCACGCCGCTGTCGCTGGTATCGGGCAACTGGTACGACATCCCCGCCTACCAGCCGGCCGACTCCAGCTACGGCACGATCACCGTGGGCGTGCGCGGGATGATCGGCGATTCGATCGGCTACGGCCTCAACTACTCCAAGGTCACCGGGCGCAGCGGCGTGTCCGAGGATTTCGTCGCCGGCACCCTCTCGGTGCGGTTCTGACGCTTCGCCGATCCTGCGAGACGCGAGCGGGCCGCCCACGGGCGGCCCGTTTCGCTTGCGACCCGTGAAACGCATCTACAACGCCGCCAACCTGCCCGACGCCCACATCGTGGCCGGCTTCCTCGCCTCGCGCGGGATCCGCGTGCGCATCCTCAACGCGAACGCCGCGGGGGCCATCGGCGAGATTCCCGCCGACGCCGCCGCGCCGCAGCTCTGGGTCGAGGATGCGCGCGACGAGGAACGGGCGCGCGAGGCGATCGCCGACTTGCACGCGCAGGCCGAGGGGCCGCCGCGGCGCTGCCCCGCCTGCGGCGAGGAAAACCCGCCCGCCTTCGACATGTGCTGGTCCTGCGGGAGCGGGCTCGAACGCTAGCGCGCTCGCGGCGCGCCGCCAGCTCTCAGGGAGTGCCGAGAAAGAGGTAGAGCCGCCCGGGCCGGCCCTTCGAATCCGCGTAGCCGAAGTACATCGGTCCGAGCGGCGTGTTGGCGGCGAAATAGATCCCGTAGGAATCGAGCCGGCGCGTGAGCGTCGGCTCGGTGACCGGCTCGCGCATGCGCCCGGTCTCCAGGGACAGGCCGCCCAGCAGCGACAGGCCCAGGATGGGCATGGGGCGCGTGAGGCGCCACTGGACCTGCATCGTTCCCAGCCCGTATTCCCCCCCGAGAATCTGGCCCGGCGCGAACGCCGAGAGCCGCCGCATCCCGCCGAGCGAGAAGGTATCGCCCAGGGGCAGCGATCCGTGCGTGGACTTTCCGCCCTCGAGGCTCCCGAGGAGGGTCAGGTCGCCGATCGACCAGGCGCCGCCCAGCCGCGCCTCCGCGCGTCCGTACTTGCTCATGCCCTCCGACACGTGCTGGGCGTCGAAGTAGGTCACGTCCGCGCGGTAGCCCCGCGTGGGGAAGAACGCGTAGTCCTGCGTGTCGAGCGCGAGCCGGGCCGTCGCGCCCCCGAACCGGAAGGTCGCATCGGGCAGGATCGTCGGGCCGGTGTCGCGCGTCGAGCGCAGGTGGCGCTCGAGCAAGCCGACGCTCGCCTGGCCGTAGGCGCCGAGGTTGGCGCCCAGGTCGATTCCCGCGCGCGTGTCGCGCAGCCGGTATTCGGCGATGCGGTCGCCCTCGAAGAAGAGCCCGGTCTTGGCGAGCCCGACGGAGGCGAACGGCCGCAGGAATCCGACCTGGCGGTCGTCGAAGGGCTGGTAGAACTCCGTGGCGAGCGCCTGGTCGCTGCCGAGCTGGAACGTGGTGAGCCATTCCGCCCCCTTGGTGTTGATCCAGGTCTTGCGGTAGAGGGCGCGCAGGTTGAAGGGCGACTCCCGGCTGAAGTCGGACGACAGGTTGAGCCCGAAGCGCAGGTAGTCGGGGCCCCACGGCTTCTCGATCGGCGTGAGCCGCAGGACCGTCTTGTCGCGCTCGCGCAGGATCGAGTAATCGAGGTTGTGCAGGTCGCCGCGGCTGTAGATGCGCACGAGGTCCTCGGAGAGCGCCTTCGTGTCGAGCGGCTGCCCCTCGCGCTGGCGGATGCCGTCGCGCAACTCCGCCGGGTTGACGAAGCGCGTCGCGGCCACGCGGATCTCGTCGATCACCGGCGGCTGCGTCGGCGCCAGGCGCACGCGCGCGCGCCACTCGCGGTACTCGGCCGGGCTCACCGACAGGGACCGGAGCCCGCCCGCGGCCTCGAGTGCGGCCTTGCGGCCGGCCTGCGCGGCGTCGAGCTGGCGCGTGAAGTCCGCCGCCGTGATCTTTCCCAGGTCCGGCTTCAGGTAGACGTCGCCCGGCTGCAGGAGCGAGAGCGAGCGCGCGACGTTCTGCTCGGTGAGGAGGTTCACCATCTGCCCGACGACGCTCACCAGGCCCGTCACCTCGTCGGGCCTGAAGAGGGGCGAGCCCACGTTCACGGCGATCACCACCTGCGCGCCGCACCGGTCGCGCACCTCCTGGATCGGCACGTTGTCGACGAGGCCGCCGTCGACGAGCTTCCGCCCGTCGCGGATCACCGGCGCGATCACGCCCGGCACGGCCATGCTCGCGCGCATGGCGGTCGCGAGGTTGCCGTCGCGCAGCGCGACGCGCTCCCCGGTGCCGATGTCCGTCGCGATGAGCGTCAGCGGCAGGGGCAGCTCCTCGATGTTGCGGTCGCCGGGGTCGCTGCGGACGAGCTCGTTGAAGAAGAGCTTGAACTTCTCCCCCGTCACCACGCCCTCCCGGTAGCGCAGTCCCTCCCTCGTCACGCCGAACTCGAGCCCCGAGTAGAAGCGGTCGTCGAGGTGCTTCCTTCGCAGGTCGACTTCCTGGCGGCCGGCGCTGTCGTCGAACATCCCTCCCCAGTCCGTCCGCCGGATCGTCTCCCTCATCTCCGCGGGCGACGCGCCCGCCACGTAGGCCCCGCCCACGAGCGCGCCCATGCTCGTCCCGGCGATGCAATCGAAAGGGACGCGAAGCTCCTCGAGCACCTCCAGCACGCCGAGGTGCGCGCCGCCGCGCGCGCCGCCGCCGCCGAGCACCAGGCCGACCTTCGGGCGCGCCGCCTGGGCGGGCGCGGCGATGGCGTCGCCCGACGGCGACAGGAAGCCGGCGATCAGGGCGGCGGCCAGGAGGCGAAATCGGGAAGCGTTCACGGCGATGCTCCGGCATGACGGCGATCCGCCATTCTGCCCGAGCCCGCCGGCGCGGGAATCACACCTTCACGGAGAAGGGCGTGAAATCCGTGTCGCGGTCGTAGTAATCCTCGTGCTCCGCGCGCTTGAGCCAGCCCACGACGGCATAGGTGACGGGCGTGAACGCGACCTCCACGCCGACCTTCGTCACGAACTGCGCGAGCATCACCACCGGCAGCTTGTCGTCGGGGATGATCCCGGTGCCGTAGAAGGCGAGCGGGTAGAAGAGGAGCGAGTCGACGCCCTCGCCCAGGATCGTCGATCCGACGGTGCGCGACCACAGCCACCTTCCCCCGGTCGCGATCTTCATCTTCGCGAGCGTGAACGAGTTCGCGAACTCGCCGCAGAAGTAGGCGAACATCGAGGCGGCCGCGATGCGCCAGGCCTGGCCGAACGCGACCTCGTAGGCGGCCTGGTTCTTCCAGAACGGCGCCGGCGGCAGCGCCACCACCACCCACGCCATGAAGGAGGCGAAGGCGAGCCCGGCGAACCCCGCCCAGATCACGCGGCGCGAGCGCGCGTAGCCGTAGACCTCGGTGAGGATGTCGCCGAAGACGTACGAGATCGGGAAGAAGAGGACCCCGGCGCCGAACGTGAGCGGCCCGAGGACCGGGAGGTCCACCTGCGCGATCTTGGCCGGTCCGATCAGGTTCGAGCAGATGAGGACGGTCACGAAGGCCGCCATCACGAACTCGTAGTGCCTGTACTGGCCGTGCGGCGGCGGCAAGGGCGCGGGAGTCCTGTTCATCGACTTCCCCTGCCCGGCTCGAGGCCCCGCTGCCTGACCGCCTCGAAGAGCGCGATCGATCCCGCCACGCCCGCGTTGAGGCTCTCGGCGCGCCCGGGCATGGGGATGCGAGCGCGGACCTTCGCGGCCTTCTCCAGTTCCGGGGAGAGTCCCGCGCCTTCGTTGCCCACGAGGAAGGCCACCGGCCCGCGCAGGTCCGTCTCGAAGACGCTCGCACCCGCCTTTCCGCTGAGCGCCACCGTCGCGCCCTCGAAGCCCGACGCGAACGCCGCGAGGTCCGCCCCCTCGAGGATGTTCAGGGCGAAGTGCGCGCCCTGCCCCGCGCGCAGCACCTTGGGCGACCAGGCGAAGGCGCACGTGGGCGAAAGCAGGACGTGCTCGACGCCGGCGGCCGCGGCGCTGCGCAGCAGCGTGCCGACATTGCCGGGGTCCTGCAGGTCCTCGAGCGCGAGGCAGAAGCGCGCCCCCGCCGGCACGGCGCGCCCGGCGGGCGTGGGCACCACGGCGAGGATCCCGGCCGGCGATTCCACGCCGCTCACCGCGCCGAAGAGCGCGTCGGCGAGTTCCACGATCACGGCGGCGCCGGCGCGCGCGCGGGCCACGATCGCGGGCTGCGCCTCGGCGGCCGCCCGCGTGACGAAGAGCTGCGTGACGGTCCGCCCCGTGTCGAGGCAGGCCTCGACGAGGTGCGCGCCCTCGATGACGGTGAGGCCGCGCTTCCTGCGCTCGGCCGCCGACGAGGCCAGCTTCGCGAGCGACTTGTAGGCGGGGTTGTCCCGCGAGGCGACGGTCTTCATCGTCAGGACGGAAGGCCCCGCCGTGCCAGGGCTGCGCGCACCGGCCCGAACGTGCGGCGGTGGATCTCGCAAGGGCCCAGCGCCAGGAGCGCGGCCAGGTGCTCGGCCGTCGGGTACCCCTTGTGGCGCGCGAAGCCGTAGCCCGGGTAGCGCGCGTCGAGCGCGACCATCTCCTCGTCGCGCGCGGTCTTCGCGAGGATGGAGGCGGCCGAGATCGCCGCGATGAGCCGGTCGCCCTTCACGACCGCCCGCGACGGCCATCGCGTGCGCGGCACGTGCAACCCGTCCACGACGACCTCGTCGGGCTCGACCCCGAGCGCCTCGACGGCCCGCGCCATCGCGGCGAGGCTCGCGCGCAGGATGTTCATCCCGTCGATCTCCTCCACCGTCGCCGAGGCCACGGCCCACGCGAGCGCGTCGCGCCGGATGGCCGTGGCGAGCGCCTCGCGGCGCGCGGGCAGGAGGAGCTTGGAGTCGGCGAGCCCGGCCACGGGCCGCGCCGGGTCGAGGATCACCGCGGCGGCGAACACGGCGCCGGCGAGCGGCCCGCGCCCGGCCTCATCGACCCCGCACAGCCGCGAGTTCGGGTTCGCCGTGGAGCGGTTGCGGGGCATGGGTTGCTCCGTTGGAGAGCCAGGGCGCCAGCGCCTGCGCCACGCGCTCGTCGTTGCCGCACCGAAGCTCGGCGTGGATCGCGTCGTAGCGCGCCTGGAGCCGCTCGCGCGCGACCTTGTGGTCGAGCCAGTTCGCGACCGCCTGCTCGAGGTTTTCCGGCGTGGCGTGCTCCTGCAGCAGCTCGGGCACGATGAACTCGCCGGCGAGGATGTTGGGCAGCCCGACGTAGGGCAGCAGCGCCTTGCGCATCATGAGGCGGTAGGTGAGCGCGGGGACCTTGTACGTGATCACCATGGGGCAGCGCGCCAGCGCGCCCTCGAGCGTGGCGGTGCCGCTCGCGATGAGCGCGCAGTCGGCCGCCTGCATGGCGAGGCGAGCATGGCCGAAGAGGATCGTGAGGTCGAGCGACTGGGCCTCGTGCGCGTACAGGCGCGCCTCGAAGAACTCGCGCGTCTCGCGGGTGGCGAGCGGCACGAAGAAGCGCACCCCGGGGCGGCGCGCCGCGAGCCGCCTCGCCGTCTCGATGAAGAGGTCGGCGTGCGACTCGAGCTCGCCGCGGCGGCTGCCCGGCAGCAGGGCCACCGCCGTGGACGATTCCCGCAGGCGAAGCTGCGCCCGCGCCTCCTGCCGCCCCGACGCGAGCGGGATCTCGTCGGCGAGCGGATGACCCACGTAGGTGGCGGCGATGCCGGCCTTCTCGTAGATCGCGGCCTCGAAGGGAAATATCGTGAGCACGCGGTCCACCGCCCGCCCGATGGACGGCAGCCGACCCGGGCGCCAGGCCCAGATGGACGGGCTCACGTAGTGCACGGTGGGGATGCCGGCGCGCTTGAGCTTCGCCTCGAGCCCGAGGTTGAAGTCGGGGGCATCGACGCCGATGAACAGGTCGGGCCGGTCCGCGGCGAGCCGCGAGGCGAGGTTCGAGCGGATGCGCAGCAGCTCCGGAAGGCTCCTCGCCGCCTCGACGTAGCCGCGCACCGAGAGCTTTTCCATCGGCACGAGCGTGCGCGCCCCCGCGGCGATCATCCGCGGGCCGGCGATGCCGTAGAACTCGGTGCCGGGGAACCGGCTGGTCGCCGCGCGCACCAGCGCCGCTCCCAGCATGTCGCCCGAGGCCTCCCCGGCCACGATGGCCACGCGCCGGGGCATCAGCGCACGATGCCCCGCGTCGACGCGGCGAGGAACTCCACGATCGCCCCCACCTCGGGCGCCGACTGCGCCTGCCGCTCGAGCTCGGATCTGGCCTCGGCGAGGGTGAGTCCGGACTTGTAGAGCGTCTTGTAGGCGCGCTTGAGCGCCGCGAGCGCCTCGGGCGTGAAGCCGCGGCGCTTCAGGCCCTCGCTGTTGATGCCGTGCGGCGCGCAGGGGTGGCCGGCGACCGTGACGTACGGAGGGACGTCCTGGAGGACGACCGACGAGACCCCCGCCATCACGTGCGCGCCGATCCTCACGAACTGGTGCACGCCGGTGAAGCCGCCGAGCACGGCGTGGTCGCCGATCCAGACGTGGCCCGCGAGCGTGGCGTTGTTGGCGAAGACCGTGTGGCTGCCCACGCGGCAGTCGTGCGCGATGTGGCAGCTCGCCATGATCCAGTTGTCGCTGCCGACCGTCGTGACGCCCGCGTCCTGCACCGTGCCGCGGTGCAGCGAGCAGTACTCGCGGATGGTGTTGCGGTCGCCGATCGCGAGGCGCGTGGGCTCGCCGCGGTACTTCTTGTCCTGGTTGGCTTCCCCGATGGAGCAGAAGTGGAAGATGCGGTTGTCCCGGCCGATGGCCGTGTGGCCCGTCACCACGCAGTGCGCGCCGATCGTCGTGCCCTCGCCCACCTCGACGTCGCCGTCGATCACGCTGTAGGGCCCGACCCGCACGCCGGCGGCGAGCCGCGCGCGCGGGTCGACGATGGCCGTGGGGTGGATCCCGGTCATTCGCGCCCCCGCCCGGCTAGACGGGCCTGAGCGTGCACAGGAGCTCGGCCTCGGAGGCGACCTTCCCGTCGACCTTCGCCACGGCCCTGAACTTGCCCATCCCGCGGGTGAGCCGCAGCTGCTCCACCTCGAAGACGAGCTGGTCGCCGGGGCGCACGGGGCGCTTGAACCGCGCGCCGTCGATGCCGACGAAATAGTAGACGCTCTTGCCGTCGTTCTTCTGTCCCGTGGACAGCAGGCCCAGCATCGCCGCCGCCTGTGCCATCGCCTCGATGATGAGCACGCCCGGCATGACCGCGTAGTGCGGGAAGTGCCCCTGGAAGAACGGCTCGTTGGCGGTCACGTTCTTCAGCGCCACGATGCGCGCGTCCTTCTCCCACTCGACGATCCGGTCGAGCAGCAGGAAGGGGTAGCGGTGCGGCAGGTACTCCTTGATCTGCTCAATGTTCATCGATTTCATGGTCTTCCTCCGAATGGGCCTTGCCGCGGGCGAGGCGCGCGATCTCGTCGAGCCGGCGCAGGTGCGCGGCGTTCCTGAGCCAGTCCGCGTGCGGCATCATGGGCAGGCCCGAGGTGTAGACGCCGGCCTGCGTGATCGACTTGGTGATGAAGGTCATCCCCGAGATCGTGACGCCGTCGGCGATCGTGAGGTGGCCGACGATGCCCACGGCCCCCCCGATCACGCAGTGGCGGCCGATGACGGTGCTGCCGGAGATCCCGGTGCAGCCCGCGATCACCGTGTGCGCGCCGATGCGGCAGTTGTGCGCGACCTGGACCAGGTTGTCGATCTTCACGCCCTCGCCGACGACGGTGTCGCCGAGCGCGCCGCGGTCGATCGTCGTGTTCGCGCCGACCTCCACGTCGTCGCCGAGCACCGCGCGGCCCACCTGCGGGATCTTCAGCCACTTCCCCTGGTCGGGCGCCATGCCGAACCCGTCCGCGCCGATGACGGCCCCCGAGTGCAGGATGCAGCGCGCCCCCACCTCGCAGCCGTGGTAGACGGTGACCCGGGGATGGAGGATCGTGTCGTCGCCGATCGACGAGCCCTCGCCCAGCACCGATCCCGCGCCGATGCGCGCGCGCTCGCCGACGCGGGCGCCGGCGGCGATCACCGCGAAGGGCCCGATCTCGGCGGAGGCCGCGACCTGCGCGGCCGGGTCGACGGACGCCGTCGGGTGCGAGCCCGCCACCGCCGGCCGGGGCGGGTGGAAGAGCGCGAGGGTGCGCGCGAAATACGCGTAGGGGTTGTCCGAGACGATGCGCGCGATGGCGGTCGCGTCGCGGTCGCGCGGCCCCAGGATCACCGCGCCCGCGCGCGTCGCGGCGAGCTTCGACCGGTAGCGCGGGTTGGCGAGGAAGGTGATCTCGCCGGGGCCGGCCTCGTCGATCGTGGCCACGCCGGTCACAGAGACCGAGCCGTCGCCCGCGATCTCCCCGCCGAGCCGCCTGACGATCTCCTGCAGGGTGAGGGCGGCGGGCGCCGCGGCGGCGGCGGGCTGCCTCAGGGTCGGGCTCGGGGGTGGCACGGGGAGGCTCGCACGGCTACTTGTCCGCCAGCGCCTTGATGACCTTGTCGGTGATGTCGATGCGGGAGCTGGCGAACACGGCCTCCTGCACGACCAGGTCGAACTTCTCGGCCTCGGCGATCTGGTTGATGGCGCGCGTGGCGCGCTCCTGGACCTGCGCCAGCTCCTCGTTCCGGCGCAGGTTGAGGTCCTCGCGGATCTCGCGCTGCAGGCGCTGGAAATTGCGGCTCACGTCGGCCAGCTGCCGCTCCTTCTCCCGGCGCGCGGCCTCCGGCAGCAGCACGCTGTCCTTCTCGAGCTCGACCTGCAGGTCGCGCCCCTGCTTCTCGAGCTTGGCCAGCTCGACGTTCCTCGCCGCGAACTCGCGCTCGAGCTTCTGCTGCGCGCGCTTGGCCGGCGCGGCCTCGCGGAAGACGCGCTCCGTGTTCACGAAACCGATCTTCACGTCCGCGGCGACGCCGGCCGTCGCGATAGCGCCGAGCGCAGCAGCCAATCCTTTCCGCCAGTCCATGCGAGTCGCTCCGATGACCTAGAAGATCCTGCCGAGCTGGAACTGGAAGCGTTCCTGCTTGTCGCCGTCCTGCTTCTTGAAGGGCGCGGCGAACGAGAACTTGAGCGGACCGACCGGCGAGTCCCAGCTCACCGCCACGCCCGTGGAGGCGCGCAAGTCGGAGAAGCTCACCTTTTCGCCGGCGCCCCAGACGCTGCCGGCGTCGACGAAGGCCGACAGGCGCACGCCCTTGTCCTTGATGCCGGGCATCGGGAAGAGGAACTCGAGGTTGGCCACGGCGCGGCGGTTGCCGCCGAGCACGTCGCCGTTCAGGTCGCGCGGCCCCAGCGAGGCGGACTCGAAGCCGCGCACCGAGCCCACGCCGCCGGCGTAGAAGTTCTTGAAGAAGGCGAGCGCCTTGCCGCCGTAGCCGTCCGCGTAGCCGAACTCCCCGTTCACCAGGAGGGTGAGCCAGCCCAGCCGGTCGGGCGTCCAGAGGAACTGCTGCTGGATCGAGGCCCGGTAGTACTTCAGGTCGCCGGGCGGCACGCCCACCTCCAGCGCGAGGTCGGTGAGCCAGCCGCGGGTCGGATAGGTCAGGCTGTCGCGCGTGTCGCGCGCGTAGCCGATGTTGGCGCGGACGGTGTTGGTCCTCTCGCCGAAGGTGTTCACGAAGTCGATGTAGCGGGGCGGGGCCGTGAGCTCGTCGAGCTTGAGCTTCGTCGCCTCCGCCGTCAGCCCGAGGCGCACGGTGTCGTATTCCGTGACCGGCACGGCGAAGCTCACCCCGGCGCCGGTCGAGGTCGTCTGGTACGAGGAGACCACCAGAGAGGAGGTGTCGACGTCGCGGCGGAAGACGTCGATGCCCGCGGCGATGCCGTCGATGGTCCAGTAGGGATCCACGAAGGAGAGCGAGTAGACCCTGTTGATCGAGCCGTTGTTCACCTGGAAGGCGAGCTGGTTGCCCGAGCCGAAGATGTTGGCCTGGGAGACGGACGCCGACACCGTGAGCTTGTCGGCCTGGGAGTAGCCCACGCCGAAGTTGAGGCTGCCGGTGTTCTTCTCCGTGACCGTGACCACCACGTCGACCTGGTCGGCGGTGCCGGCCACGGGCGGGGTCTCGATGTTCACCTCGGAGAAGTAGCCCAGGCGCTGCAGGCGCTCCTTGGAGCGGGCGATCTTCTCGAGGGAGTACCACGAGCTCTCGAGCTGGCGCAGCTCGCGCCGGACCACCGCGTCCTGGGTGCGCGAGTTGCCCACGACGTTCACGCGCCGCACGTAGACGCGCCGCCCGGGATCGACGAAGAAGGTGAAGCTCGCCACGCGCTTTTCCCGGTCGAGGTCGGGCACCGGGTTCACGTTGGCGAACGAGTAGCCGTCGTTGCCGAGCCGGTCGGTGATGCGCTTGACGCTCTCGATGATCCGCTCGCGGGAGAAGGTGTCGCCGGCGCGCAGGCTGGTGAGCTCGCGCAACTCGCGTTCCGGGACGATGAGGTCGCCGCCGAACTTGAGCTCGCCCAGGCGGTAGACCGGGCCCTCGGTGACCGCGATGGAGATGAAGATCTTCTCGCGGTCGGGGGTGATCGAGACCTGCGTGGAGTCGATGTTGAACTCGAGGTAGCCGCGGTTCAGGTAGAACGAGCGCAGCGTCTCCAGGTCGGCCGTGAGCTTCTGCTTGGAGTACTGGTCGTCCTTGGTGATCCAGGTGAGCCATCCCGGCGTCGTGAGCTGCATCTGGCGCAGCAGCTGCCCCTCGGAGAAGTCCTTCGCGCCGATGATGTTGATGTCGGCGATGCGCGTGATCTCGCCTTCCTCGATGTCGAAGCGCAGCGACACGCGGTTCCTCTCGAGGGGCGTGACCGTGATCTTCACCGTCGAGGAGTAGAAGCCGCGCGAGGTGTACTGGCGCTTCAGCTCCTTCTCCGCGCGGTCGAGGAGCGACTTGTCGTAGATCTTGGATTCCGAGATGCCCGCCTGCTTCAGGCCGTCCTTGAGGTTGTCCTTCGTGAACTCCTTGGCGCCCTCGATCTCGATGGCCGCGATGGCCGGGCGCTCCTGCACGAAGACGACGAGCACGTCGCCGTCGGCCTCCAGCCGCACGTCGGAATAGAAGCCGGTCGCGTAGAGCGCCTTCACCGATTGCGCGGCCTTGTCGTCGTCGATGCGCTCGCCCACCTTCACGGGCAGGTAGGAGAAGACGGTGCCGGCCTCGGTTCGCTGGACGCCCTCCACGCGGATGTCCTTTACCACGAAGGGCTGGATGGCCAGCGCCGGCACCGCGGCGGCGAGCGCGCAGGCGACGGCGAGGCGCGAGGCGTGGAAGCGGGGATTTTTCAAGGGGTCAGCCCGTGAGGAGCCGGTTGATGTCGTTGTAGAAGGCGAAGAAGGTGAGCCCGGCGAGGATCGCCAGCCCGATGCGCTGGCCGATTTCCATCGCGCGTTCGGACACGGGAGAGCCCTTCACGATCTCGGCCGAATAGTACACCAGGTGCCCCCCATCGAGCAGAGGGATGGGCAGCAGGTTCAGCACGCCCAGGCTCACGCTCACGAGCGCGAGGAACCCGGCGAAGGACACCCAGCCCATTTGCGCCGACTGCCCCGCGTAGTCCGCGATCGTGATGGGGCCGGAGAGGTTCTTCCACGACACCTGGCCCAGCAGCATCTTGCCCAGCATCCTCAGGCTGAACACCGAGAGGTCCCACACGCGGTGCGCCGCCTTCGGAATCGCGGCGAGGGGGTCGTGGCGGACCGTGGTCGTCATGCGTTCCCATTCGCGGCGCACCTCGGGCCCGGGCTCCACCTTGAGCAGCCCGATTCGCGCCTCGCCCTCTCCGGTCGCCTCGGGCACGGCCGAAATCGCGAGGCGGTCGGCGCCGCGCTCCACCTCGAGGACGAGCACCCGCCCGGCGGAAGCGCGCACGCGCGCCGTGAACTGCCCCCAGGTCGCCACCGGGGCACCGCCGATGGCCACGACGCGGTCCCCGTCGCGAAGTCCCGCACGCTCGCCCGCGCCACCGGGCAGGACGCGGCCGAGCACCGCCGGAACGCGCGGCGTGAAGGCCTTCAAGCCCAGCTTCTGGAGGAAATCGCGGTCGAGGTCGTCCTTGGTGAGCGACGACAGGTCGAGCGAGCGCACGGTGGCGCCCCCGCCCGCGCTTTCCAGTTCGATCGCCACCTCGCCGCCGCGCACCGCTTCCTTGAGCAGGAGCCAGCGCACGTCGGTCCAGGTGGCGGTGGGCTCGCCGCCCACGGCGCGAATGGTGTCGCCGTTCGCGAGCCCCGCGGCCGCGGCCGCGCTCGCCTGCGGCGGATCGCCCACCACGGGCTTCACGCCCGGCAGGCCCGTGACGTAGAGCCCCCAGTAGAGGAAGAACGCCGCGATGAAGTTGGCCGCGGGCCCGGCCAGGACGACCGCGATGCGCTTGCCCACCGGCTGCAGGTCGAAGGCGCGCGACCGCTCGGACGGGGCCACTTCGCCTTCCCGCGAGTCGAGCATCTTCACGAACCCCCCGAGCGGAAAGGCCGCGATCACCCACTCCGTGCGGTCGGGGCCGAGGCGTCGGATCCACAGGGGGCGGCCGAAGCCCACCGAGAAGCGCAGGATCTTCACGCCCGCGAGCCGCGCGACGGCGAAGTGGCCCCATTCGTGGATCACCACGAGCACGCCCACGGTGACGAGGAAGGATGCGATGGTGACGAGGGCGCCTGGCATGGTTCCGATTTTCCCCGATTTCAGACGGCGCGGCGCCCGAGGCGCGAAATCTCGCGCCGGGCGGCCTCGCGGGCCTCGCGGTCCGCGCGCCACGCCGTATCGAGCGAGTCGAGCGGTTCGACCGCGCTTGCCGACAGGACGTTCTCGATGACGGCCGCGATGGCGTTGAACGCGAGGCCGCCGGCGAGGAAGCTCTCCACGGCCACCTCGTTGGCCGCGTTGAGGATGGCCGGGGCCGTCCCTCCCCGGTCCAGGGCGGAGAACGCCAGGCGCACGCAGGGGAAGCGCCCGTCGTCCACGCGCCCGAACTCGAGCCGGCCGAGCGCAGCGAAGTCCACCGGGGCGACTCCCGCCTCGATGCGCTCGGGCCAGGCGAGCGCGCAGGCGATCGGCGTGCGCATGTCCGGGGCGCCCAGCTGGGCGATGACCGAGCCGTCGTGGTACTCGACCATGGAATGGATGACGCTCTGCGGGTGGATCACGACCTCGATCGCCTCGCGCGGCGCGCCGAAGAGCCAGAACGCCTCGATCACCTCGAGGCCCTTGTTCATCATCGTGGCCGAGTCCACCGAGATCTTGCGGCCCATCACCCAGTTGGGATGCGCGCAGGCCTCGTCGGGCGTGACCTCGGCGAGCCGTTCGACCGGGGTCGAGCGGAAGGGGCCGCCCGAGGCCGTGAGGAGGATCCGGCGCACGCCGGCCCGGGCGGCCTCGCCCGCGCGCCCGCAGACGAAGCCGCGCGGCAGCGACTGGAAGACCGCCGAATGCTCGCTGTCGATGGGCAGCAGCACCCCGCCGCCCTCGGCCAGCGCGGCGAGGAAGAGCGAGCCGGAGACCACGAGCGCCTCCTTGTTGGCGAGCAGCACGATCTTGCCCGCGCGCGCCGCGGCGAGCGTGCCCGGCAGGCCCGCCGCGCCCACCACCGCGGCCATCACCGCATCGGCCTCGGGAAGCGCGGCGACCCGCTCGAGCGAGCCCGGCCCGGCGAGCACCTCCGTGGCGACTCCCCGGGCCCTGAGCGTGGCCCGCAGGCGCTCCGCGGCCGCCTCGTCCGCCATCGCCGCCCAGCGCGGCTCGAAGCGCTCGCACTGCGCCGCGAGCTTCTCGTGGCTCGTGCAGGCCGCGAGCGCCAGGACCTCGAAGCGCTCCGGATGGCGCGCCACGACGTCGAGCGTGCTCTCGCCGATCGATCCCGTGGAGCCGAGAATGGTTAGCCGCTTCATGCGAGCGAGAGCAGCAGCGCCGCGGCGGGCAGGGTCGGGGTGAGCGCGTCGATGCGGTCGAGGACGCCGCCGTGGCCCGGCAGGAGCGCGCTCGAGTCCTTGCGTCCGGCGCCCCGCTTCATCCACGACTCGAACAGGTCTCCCAGCACGGACAGCGCCGCGAGCGCCAGCATCGCGAGGAGGGCGGGCGCGCCCCCGCCGGCGCCGAAGATCGGCGTGAGCGGCCCCGGGCCCGCATGCGCGTGCAGGTCGAGCGCGATGCCGTAGGCGAGGACGCCCAGGAGCGCGCCGATCACGCCCTCCCAGGTCTTGCCGGGGCTGATGGCGGGCGCGAGCTTGTGCCGCCCGAAGCGCCGGCCGGCGAAGTACGCGGCGATGTCGGCCACCCACACGAGCGCGGCGCAGGCGAGCAGGATCCACGGGCTCGCCTCGCGGATCACCACGAGCGCCGCCCACAGGGGCCAGACCACGAGCCAGCCCGCCACGCCCGACGCCCACGGCTCGGGGCGAAGGCGCAGCAGCAGCCACGCCGGCACCGCGAAGACCCAGAAATAGGCCGAGGCGATGAACGAGGCCTGCGCCACGTTGGAGAAGACGAGCTGCGGTCCCCGCAGGCAGGCGAGCGCGAGGGCGAGCGCGATGGCCGCGGAAAGGACGAGGTAGGCGCGGCGGGCGCCCGGGCCGAAACCGCAAAGGCGCGACCATTCCCAGCAGGAGGCGAGCGCGATCGCGCCCGCGAAGGCAACCCACGCCGCCGGCCCCGCGAGGAAATTCATCCCGAGAACGAGGGGGAGCAGGACGACCGCGGTGAGGACTCGCGTCTTGAGCATGCGCCTGCCCGGGAGGCCTCTAGCCGGCCTTGGGCTGGGGCAGGCTGGAGGCCAGCTGCTCGCTCGTGCGCCCGAAGCGCCGCTCGCGCGAACGGTACGAGGCGATGGCCTCGTCGAGCGCCTCGGCGCCGAAGTCGGGCCACAGGACCGGCGTGAAGTGGAACTCGGCGTAGGCGAGCTGCCAGAGGAGGAAGTTGGACACGCGCTCCTCGCCGCCGGTGCGGATGAAGAGGTCCGGCTCCGGGGCATAGTGCATCGAGAGGTAGCGCGAGAGGAGCTCCTCGGTGACCTCCTCGCCGGGATGCTCGGCGCGGCACCGGTTGGCCGCCTGCAGGATGTCCCAGCGGCCGCCGTAATTGGCCGCCACGGTGAGCGTGAGGCGGGCGTTGCCGGCCGTGAGCGCCTCGGCGCGGCGGATGTGGTCGACGATGACGGGGTCGAACGCCGACAGGTCGCCGATCACCTTGAACCGGATGCCGTTGCCGTGCAGCTTCCCGACCTCCTGCTCGAGGGCCTTGAGGAAGAGCTGCATGAGGACGCTCACCTCCTCCTTCGGGCGGCGCCAGTTCTCGCTCGAGAACGCGAAGAGCGTGAGGCATTCCACGCCGCGCGCGATGCAGGCCTTCACGACCTCGCGCACGGCCTCGACGCCGCGGCGGTGTCCCGCCACGCGGGGCAGGAAGCGCGCCTTCGCCCACCGGCCGTTGCCGTCCATGACGATGGCGACGTGGCGCGGGACGTCCCCGGCCCGGGGTATGGCGAGCGTGCTGCTCTCGAATTCGGCCATGGCTCGGGCGGCGGCGGTCGGGATCAGACCGCCATCAGTTCCTTTTCCTTCTCCCCGACCATGCGGTCGATGTCGGCGACCGCCTTGTCGGTGAGCTTCTGCACCTCGTCCTGGACGCGCTTCTCCTCGTCCTCGGAGACGTCGTGCTTCTTGAGGGTCTCCTTGAGCTGGGTGTTGGCGTCGCGGCGCACGTTCCTCACGGCGACCTTCGCCTCCTCGCCCTCGTGCCTGACGATCTTGGTCAGCTCGCGGCGGCGCTCCTCGGTGAGGGCCGGCATCGGCACCCGGATCATGTCGCCGGAGGTGGCGGGGTTCACGCCCAGGTCGGAGTCGCGGATCGCGCGCTCGACGGTCTGCACCATCTTCTTCTCGTAGGGCTGCACGCCGATCGTGCGCGCGTCGGCGAGCGTCACGTTGGCCACCTGGTTGATGGGCGTGGGCGTGCCGTAGTAGTCCACGCGCAGGTGGTCGAGGAGGCCGACGTGGGCGCGGCCGGTGCGCACCTTGGCGAGGTTGTGCTTGAGGGTGTCGATGGACTTCGCCATCTTCTCGGCGGCCAGCTTCTTGATGTCGTCCATGTTCTGAGCCATGCGTCCTCCGGGTTTCAGCTGTGGACCAGGGTGCCTTCGGCCTCCCCCATCACGACGCGCCGCAGGGCGCCGTCCTTGAAGATGGAGAAGACGTTGATGGGAAGCCGCTGGTCGCGGCACAGGGCCAGCGCCGTCGCGTCCATCACCTTGAGGTTCTTCACGAACGCCTCGTCGAAGGTGAGCTTCTCGTAGCGGGTCGCCTTGGGGTCCTTCATGGGGTCGGCGGTGTAGACGCCGTCCACCTTCGTCGCCTTCAGCACGATCTGCGCCTCGACCTCGCGCCCGCGAAGCGCGGCCGCGGTGTCGGTGGTGAAGAAGGGGTTGCCCGTGCCCGCGGCGAAGATGACGATCTTGCCTTCCTCGAGGTAGCGGATGGCCTTGCCGCGGATGTAGGGCTCGCAGACGGGCTCGATGTTGAGCGCCGACTGCACGCGCGCGACGAGCCCGGCGCGGTTCATCGCGTCCTGCAGCGCGAGCGCGTTGATCACGGTCGCGAGCATGCCCATGTAGTCGGCGGTGGCGCGGTCCATCCCTGCCGCCCCCAGCGAGACGCCGCGGAAGATGTTGCCCCCGCCGATCACCACGCCCACCTGCACGCCGAGGTCGGCGACCTCCTTCACCTGGCCGACGATGCGCTCGACCACGGCCCGGTTGATGCCGAAGGCGTCGTCGCCCATGAGGGCCTCGCCGGAGAGCTTGAGGAGGATGCGCGAGTAGGCGGGTGCGGTCATCGGGGCTCGATTCGGTAACGGGGCCTGGGACGGGCGGCTCAGGCCGCCGTCTTCGTCATCGCCGCGACCTCCGCGGCGAAATCGGACTGCTTCTTCTCGATGCCCTCGCCCACGACGAGGAACCGGAAGGACAACACCTTCGAGCTGGCCGCGGCGAGCATCTTCTCGACCGTGAGCTTGTCGTCCTTCACGAACGGCTGGCCCAGCAGCGTGATCTCGCCGAGGTACTTGTTGATGCCGCCCTCGACCATCTTCGCCGCGATCTCGGGCGGCTTGCCGGATTCCCTCGCGCGCGCCTCGATGATGGCGCGCTCGCCGGCGAGCGCGTCTGCCGAAACCTGGTCCTTCGAGAGGTACCTGGGCTTCGCGAAGGCGACGTGCATCGCGACGTCCTTGCCCACCGCGTCCTGGCCCTCGAATTCGACGATCACGCCGATCTTCACGCCGTGCACGTACTGCGCGAGGCGGGCGGCCGACTGCACGCGCTCGAAGCGGCGCACGGTGATGTTCTCGCCGATCTTCTGCACCAGCGCCTGGCGCGCCTCCTCGACCGTCTTGTCGCCGATCGCGAGCGCCGTGAGGGCGGCCACGTCGGCCGGGTTCGCGGTCGCGACGAGCTCGGCCAGCGCCTTCGAGAAGGCGGCGAAGTCCGGGTTCCTGGCGACGAAGTCCGTCTCGCAGTTCACCTCGACCATCGCGCCCAGCTTCGAATCGGGCGAAAGGTAGGTGCCGATGGCGCCTTCCGAGGCCACGCGCGAGGCCGCCTTGGAGGCCTTGGCGCCGCTCTTGATGCGCAGCAGCTCCTCGGCCTTCTTCATGTCGCCGCCCGACTCCTCGAGGGCCCTCTTGCACTCCATCATGCCGAGCCCGGTGAGCTCGCGCAGGTCCTTCACCATGCTCGCGGTGATTTCAGCCATTTTCATTGCTCCAGTCGCATTACGGATGCGAAAAGGGGGCTTCGCGCCCCCTGTCCGCGTGTACGTTGCGCGAAAGGCCTCAGCCCTTCGCTTCCTCTGCGTCCTCGACCTCGACGAACTCCTCCGTGGAGGACGCCGCCGGGGCCACCATCTCGGTGATCACCTGGCTCCTGCCCTCGAGGATCGCGTCGGCCACGCCGCGGGCATAGAGCCGGATGGCGCGGGTCGAGTCGTCGTTGCCCGGGATCACGTAGTCGATGCCGTCGAGCGAGTTGTTGGTGTCGACCACGCCCACGATGGGGATGCCGAGCTTCTTCGCCTCGGTGACCGCGATCTTGTGGTAGCCCACGTCGATCACGAACAGGGCGTCGGGAATGCCGCCCATGTCCTTGATGCCGCCCAGGGAGCGCTCGAGCTTCTCCTTCTCGCGGGCGAAGTTGAGGCCTTCCTTCTTGGTCAGCTTCTCGACGGACCCGTCGAGGATCATCTGGTCCATTTCCTTCACGCGCTTGATCGACTGCTTCACCGTCTTGAAGTTGGTGAGCATGCCGCCCAGCCAGCGGTAGTCGACGTAGGGCGCGCCGGCGCGCTGCGCCTCTTCCTTGAGGATGTCGCGGGCCTGGCGCTTCGTGCCGACGAAGAGGATCTGCCCCTTGTTGGACGTGAGCTGGCGCACGAACTTGAGCGCTTCCTGGTACATCGGAAGCGACTTCTCGAGGTTGATGATGTGGATCTTGTTGCGGGCACCGAAGATGAACGGCGACATCTTCGGGTTCCAGTAGCGCGTCTGGTGGCCGAAGTGAACGCCGGCCTCCAGCATCTGGCGCATGGTGACGGACATGGTGTTGCTCCTGTGGTTAAGGTTGGCCTCCCCCCGCGAACCCGGTTGCCCGGGACCTTAGCCTTGCTGCGGGGGTGCGGATTTGCCCTGGGGTGAAATCGACGACTCCCTCCCGGACAGACTGCGATTATAGCCGGAAAAGGGCCAAGTTTTCAAATAGATCGGGTCTGCACGCCCCCGCGCGGCGTCCTCCTGCGGCCGGGGCGGGGGAGGCGGCCGCCTCCCCCGCTTCGGCCGCCCGTTCACGGGCCCTCTCCCGCCTGCCGCTATAATCGCGCCTTCCCCATTTGCCGCCGATCCCGTGTCAATCGAAATCAAGACCGCGCAGGACATCGAGAAGATGCGCATCGCCGGGCGCCTGGCCGCCGAGGTGCTGGACTTCATCACCCCGCACGTGAAGGCCGGCGTCACGACGGGGCGCCTGGACAAGCTCTGCCACGACTACATGGTCGACGTGCAGGGGACGATCCCGGCGCCGCTCGACTACGCGCCGCCCGGCCACCGCCCGTACCCCAAGTCGATCTGCACCTCCGTGAACCACCAGGTCAGCCACGGCGTGCCCGGCGACAAGGTGCTCAAGCACGGCGACATCGTGAACATCGACATCACGGTGATCAAGGACGGCTACCACGGCGACACGAGCCGCATGTTCACGGCGGGCGAGCCCTCCATCCAGGCCCGGCGCCTGTGCGACGTGACCTACGAGTGCCTGTGGAAGGGCATCGCGCAGGTGCGCCCCGGCGCGAACCTGGGCGACATCGGCCACGCCGTCCAGCGCCACGCCGAGTCGCACGGCTTCAGCGTCGTGCGCGAGTTCTGCGGCCACGGCATCGGCCGGCGCTTCCACGAGGAGCCGCAGGTGCTCCACTACGGCCGCCCCGGCCAGGGCATCGCGCTGCAGGCCGGCATGATCTTCACCATCGAGCCCATGATCAACGCCGGCCGGCGCGACATCCGGTCCCTGGCCGACGGCTGGACGATCGTCACCGCCGACCATTCCCTTTCCGCGCAGTGGGAGCACACCATCCTGGTGACGCCGGAGGGCTTCGAGGTCCTCACGCTCTCCGCCGGAGCGCCCGCCGTCCCGGCGTTCGTGGAGAGCGATCGCACCGCGTCCGTGGCGCCCTGAGCCCGCTGCCGCGGGCGCCGACCGCATTCCCGCCGCCATGACCCAGCCCGTCGCCACGACCTCCCCCGCGGCGGGGCCGCGCGCGCGCGACCCCGCCGACGCCCGCCGCTGGCTCAAGGCGAGGCGCGAGGAGCTGCGCGCGCGCTACCTGCGCCGCCCCGACCCGCAGCGCTGCCTCGCGGCGTACGCCGCGCTCGTCGACACGCTCGTCGTGCGCCTCTGGGCCGAGTGCATCCGGGACCCGGCCATCGCGCTGGTGGCGGTGGGCGGCTACGGGCGCGGGATGCTCTTCCCGCACTCCGACGTGGACCTCCTCGTCCTGCTGCCCGACGGGCACGCCCCGGACGGCGGCATCGAGCGCTTCGTGGGGCTCCTGTGGGACTGCGGCCTCGAGCCGGGCAACAGCGTCCGCACGGTCGCCGAGTGCCTGGAAGAGGCGGCGAAGGACGTGACGGTGGACACGAGCCTTCTCGAATCGCGCCCCGTGGCGGGCAACCGCGCCCTCGTGGCCGAGCTCGACGGCCGCCTCGCCCGGCGCCGCAGCGTGCGCGAGTTCTTCCGCGCCAAGGTCGAGGAGCAGAGGAAGCGCCACGACCGCTTCCAGGAGGCCGCGTACAACCTCGAGCCCAACATCAAGGAGAGCCCCGGCGGGCTGCGCGACCTGCAGACGGTGCTGTGGCTCGCCCGCGCCGCCGGCCTCGGCCACAGCTGGGCCGAGCTCGCCGCGCAGGACATCATCACCGCGCGCGAGGCCGCGGGCATCAAGCGCAACGAGCGCGTCCTGCAGGACCTGCGCCTGCGCCTGCACCAGCTGGCCGGGCGGCGCGAGGACCGGCTCGTCTTCGACCACCAGATCGAGATCGCGCGGCAGCTGAAGCTCAAGGGCGCGAAGTCGCTCGCGGCCTCCGACCTCCTCATGCGCCGCTATTACCTCGCGGCCAAGGCCATCTGGCGCTTCAACCAGATCCTGCTGGCCAACCTCTACGCGCGCATCGTCCCGCGCAGCGAGAGGAAGAGCCGGGCACTCGACGCCGACTTCCGCGTGGCCGACTACACGCTCGACCTGCGCGACGAGTCGCTCTTCGAGCGCAGGCCCGGCACGATCCTCGAGGCCTTCCGCCGCCTGCAGGACGACCGCGGCATCGCGAACCTGTCGGCCACCGCCCTGAGGTCGCTGTCGCGGGCGCTCCCGCGCATCGACCGCGGCTTCCGCGAGGATCCGCAGAACCGCCGCCGCTTCATGGAGATCGTGCGCGGCGACCGCCTCACCTGGACGCTGCGGCGCATGAGCCGCTACGGGGTCCTGGGACGCTACATTCCCGCCTTCGGCCGCGTCACCGGGCAGATGCAGCACGACCTCTTCCACGTCTACACCGTGGACGAGCACATCCTCATGGTGGTGCGCAACCTGCGGCGCCTGCGCCTGCCCAAGTTCGACCTCGAGCACCCGTTCTGCTCCAGGCTCATGCAGGAGTTCGACGCGCCCGAGGTGCTCTACCTCGCCGCCCTCTTCCACGACATCGCCAAGGGCCGGGGCGGCGACCACTCCACGCTGGGCGCGCTCGACGCCGCGCGCTTCTGCCGCGCCCACGGCCTGGCGAAGGCCGACGCGAAGCTCGTCGCCTGGCTGGTCGAGAACCACCTCCGGATGTCCGCGACGGCGCAGAAGCAGGACCTGTCCGATTCCGAGGTGATCTCGGAGTTCGCCACGCTCGCGCGCGACGAGCGCTCGCTCACCGCGCTCTACATCCTCACCGTCGCCGACATCCGCGGCACCAGCCCGAAGGTGTGGAACGCGTGGAAGGGCAAGCTCCTCGAGGATCTCTTCCGCTCCACGCGCCGCATCCTGCGCGGCGACACCGAGTACGCCGCCAAGTCGATCGAGGCGAAGAAGGCCGAGGCGCTGCGCATCTTCCGCCACTACGTCCCCGAGCCCGGCACGCACGAGGCGCTGTGGAAGCACTTCGGCGAGAACTACTTCCAGCGCTTCGAGGCCGGCGAGATCGCGTGGCACACGCGCACTCTGTGCCTTCGCCCGGCGCCCGAGCGCCCCGTCGTGCGCGCCCGCCTCTCGCCCATCGGGGAGGGCCTGCAGGTCATGGTCTATGCCCACGACCGGCCGGGCGTATTCGCGCGCATCACCGGCTTCTTCGAGCGCCACCAGTTCGACATCGCCGCGGCCAAGATCTACACCACCGGCCACGGCTTCGCGCTCGACGGCTTCCAGGTGCTCTCGCGCACCCGCTCCGGCGAGCACTACCGCGAGCTGATCCACAAGGTGGAGGAAGGGCTCGCGGCCGCCCTCGCGCCGGACACGCCGCTGGGCGCGCCGCCCACGGGCCGGATCTCGCGCTGGGTGAAGCACTTCCCCATCGAGCCCAAGGTCGAGATCGTGCGCACGCGCTCCGGGGACGCCTGGCAGGTGTTCGCGAGCTGCGCCGACCGCCCGGGGCTCCTCTCGGCCATCGCGCGGGCGATGCTCGCCGCGGGCCTCAACCTCGCGGACGCGCGCGTGACCACGCTCGGGGCGCGCGCCGAGGACGTCTTCGTGGTGAGCGGCGCCGCCCTGGACGACGAGGCCGGCCGCGAGGCCTTCGCCGCGCAGCTGCGCGGCGTGCTCGCCGGCTGATTCGCGCGGCCCGGGGCGGGTCGCCGCCCGCGGCCGCTCAGTGCAGCAGCGTGCCGGGCGCCGAGGGCTCGTCGAGATCCAGGTCCACCGCCGGCGGCCGGTCGGGCGCCACGGCCTCGGGCCGCGCGGCCTCGGGCGGCGAGAGCTCCGAGAACGCCATCGCCAGGTTGCGCCCCGATCGCTTGGCCGCGTAGAGCGCCCGGTCCGCGCGGTCGACGAGCATGTCCGCCACGGTCCCGGCGTCGGGTATGCAGCCGGCGGCGCCGAAACTCATCGTGACGTACCTCGCGACCTTCGATCCCCGGTGCTCGACCTCGAGGGCGGCGACGGCGCGCATCGCCTCGACGGCCCTCGCGAGGGCCGACTCCTCGGTCGTGTCCGGCAGGATCAGCGCGAACTCCTCGCCGCCGTAGCGCGCGGCCAGGTCGCCGGGACGCCGGCACACCGCGCGCAGCGCCGAGGCGACGCGGCGCAGGCATTCGTCGCCCGCGGGGTGCCCGTAGGTGTCGTTGAAGGACTTGAAGTAGTCGACGTCGGCGACCACCACCGAGATCGGCCGCCGCTCGCGCCGCGCGCGCCCCACCTCGCGCATGAGGTCCAGGTCGAAGCGGCGCCGGTTGGCCAGCCCGGTGAGGCCGTCCTGCTGCGACAGCCGCCCGAGCCGCTCGTTGGCCTCGCGCAGCTCGAGCGTCACCGCCATCAGCTCGCGGCGCATGTCGTCGAGCCGGCGCAGGGCGCGGATCTTGGCCTCGAGCACCACGGGGCTCACGGGCTTGGTGAGGTAGTCGTCGCCGCCCGCCTCGATGCCGCGCGTGTAGTCCGCCTCGTCCTCCATCGAGGTGAGGAAGATCACGGGCACCCAGTGCTCGGAGCTCAGCTGGCGGATGCGGCGCACCACCTCGAGGCCGTCCAGGCCCGGCATCTGCACGTCGATCAGCACCAGGTCGGGCTTCTCGCGGTCGAAGATCTCGAGCGCCTGCAGCCCGTCCTCCGCCTCGACCGGCTCGAGGCCCAGCTTCTTCAGGATGCGGATCGTGGCGAAGCGCATCACGCGGGCGTCGTCGGCGACCAGGACCTTGTACATGTCTCGCGCCTCAGTCGACCGGCAGGCCGTCGTTGAGCCTGAGCCAGCCCTTGATCACCCGGTACAGGTACCAGATGAAGAGCGCCGTGTAGGGAAGCCAGAAGAGGGGCGACAGGAGGATGGTGAGCACCAGGAGCGCCGTGAGGACGCCGCACACGACGATCCACAGGAGCCCCCACCAGAAGGTGCGCGCGAGCCACGAGAAATGCGAGTCGAGGAACGTGCCGCGCACGGCGTCGCGCTTGGCCATGCCGAGGATGATGGCGACCACCGCGAGCAGCCAGGCGGTGAACGGCGCCAGTGCGTGCAGGATGTAGAGGACGTGGGCCAGGCGCTTGTCGTCGTCGAGGCTTCGCCCGGGCGTTGCGGCGGGTTCGGTGCTCATCGGTTCGTCCTTTCGGGGTTATCGGCTCGTTGCACGGCCGCTCAGTCGTCGGGGCCGGGATCGTCGCCGGGGAACAGCACGTCGGTGAATCCGAAGCGGCTCATGTCCGGCATCCGCATCGGGTAGAGGATGCCGTCGAGGTGGTCGCACTCGTGCTGCACCACCCGCGCGTGGAAGCCCTCCGCGACGCGCTCGATCGGGCGGCCGCGCGCGTCGAACCCGCTGTAGCGCAGCTTCGTGCGCCGCGGCACCACGCCCCGCAGGCCCGGCACCGACAGGCACCCCTCCCAGCCGTCCTCCATGTCCTCGCCGAGGAACGTGACGACCGGGTTCACGAGGACGGTGAACGGCACCTCCTCCGCGTCCGGATAGCGCGGGTTGGCAGTGACGCCGAAGATCACCACGCGCACGCTCTCGCCGATCTGCGGGGCCGCCAGGCCCGCGCCGTCCTCGTGGGCCATGGTGTCCTGCATGTCCTCGACCAGGCGGTCGAGCTCCGGCGTGCCGAAGCGCTCCACCGGCCGCGCCACCTGGCGCAGCACCGGGTGCCCCATGCGCAGCACCTCACGGATGGCCATGGCGCTCCACCACCTTCTCCACCACGAGGCTCACGCGCCCCATGGTCTCCTTCAGGACCTTCGAGATCTCCTCGATCGAGACCGCCTGCGCGCTCGTCCCGCGCCCGGCCGCGGGGTTGGCCACCAGCGCGAGGGCCGCGTACGGGATCCCGAGCTCGCGGGCGAGCGCCGCCTCCGGCATGCCCGTCATCCCCACGAGGTCGGCGCCGTCGCGCTCGAAGCGGTCGATCTCCGCGGCCGTCTCCAGGCGCGGTCCCTGCACGGCGGCGTAGGTGCCGCGCGGGACCACCGCGACGCCGGCATCCCGCGCGCCCTCGATCAGCATCCCGCGCGTCGCCTCGCAGTAGGGGTGCGTGAAGTCCACGTGCACCACGGGCTGCTCCGCCCCCTCGAAGAAGGTGGACTTGCGCCCCCAGGTGTAGTCGATGATCTGGTCGGGGATCACGATGTCGCCGGAAGCGAGCCCGGGCGTGATGCAGCCCACCGTGCACACCGCGAGGATGCGCGTGACGCCCTTCTCCTTCAGCGCCCAGATGTTGGCGCGGTAGTTGATCTCGTGCGGGGCCAGCGTGTGGCCGTAGCCGTGGCGCGCGAGGAACGCCACCTCGCCGCCGGCGAGGTGGCCGTAGGTGAGGGGGCCGGAGGGCTCGCCGTAGGGCGTGCGCACGATCTGCTTCCTCAGCACTTCGAGGGTCGCGAGCTGCGTGAGGCCGGAACCGCCGATGATGGCGAGCATCGTCAACCCTTCAGCGCGTAGACGGCGGGGAGGTTGCGCCACAGCCCGTAGGCGTCCATGCCGAAGCCGAAGACGTAGCGGTCGGGCACGCGCACGCCGGTGAAATCCGCGGCGATGGGCTTGGGCCGGCCGAGCTCCTTGTCGGCGAAGACCGCGCACAGGACCAGCTTCGCCCCCATGTCGAGGAGCCGCGCGCGCACCGCGGCGAGCGTGATGCCCTCGTCGAGGATGTCGTCGACCACGAGCACGGTGCGCCCGCGCACCTCCTCGCGGGGCGCGAGGCGCCAGTCGATCTCGCGGCCGCTCGTGCGCTTGCCGTAGCGCGTCACCTCGATGGCGCCGAACTCCAGCGGGAAGGCGAGCAGCGGCAGGAGCTGGCCCGTGAAGACGGCCGCCCCGCCCATGATCGACAGCACGATGGGGAACTCGCCGGCCAGCCGCGCGGTGATCTCGCCGGCCATCCGCGTCACGGCGGCGCGCACGGCGTCCGCCGGGCAGACCACGTCGGCTGCGGCGAGCATGGCGAGGGCCTCGTCCCGGTTCACGGCCGCCTGCCGCCCTTGCCGGAGAGCTTGTCGAGGTAGGCGCGGAACCCGTCGGCCACCTCGGCGTGCCGGAGCGCGTAGTCGACGGTCGCCTCGAGGTAGCCGAGCTTGGTGCCGCAGTCGTAGCGCCGGCCGTGGAACTCGTAGGCGTAGACGGGCTCCTCGGCGAGCAGGCGCGCGATCGCGTCGGTGAGCTGGATCTCGCGGCCCGTGCCGGCGCGGGTCTGCTCGAGGTGGTGGAAGATGCGCGGGCTCAGCACGTAGCGGCCGACCACGCCGAGGGTCGAGGGCGCGTCCTGCGGCTTCGGCTTCTCCACGATGCCCGTCATGCGCGCAAGCCGCCCCTTGGGCGGCGTCGTCGAGACGATGCCGTAGGAGCCCGTCTCCGAACGGTCGACCTTCTGCACCGCGACCAGGCTCGCGCCGTCCTTCACGTGCTGGTCCAGCATCTGCTTGAGCGCCGGGACCTCCGCGTCGATGAGGTCGTCGGCGAGGATGACCGCGAAGGGCTCGTCGCCCACGAGGTGGCGCGCGCACAGCACCGCGTGGCCCAGCCCCAGCGCCTCGCCCTGGCGCACGTAGACGCAGTTGAGGCTCGCCGGCAGGAGCGCGCGCACCTCCCGCAGCAGCTTCAGCTTGCCGTGCGCCTGCAGCTCCGCCTCGAGCTCGTAGGCCTTGTCGAAGTGGTCCTCGATGGCGCGCTTTCCGCGGCCGGTGACGAAGATCAGGTCCGTCACTCCCGCGGCCACCGCCTCCTCCACCGCGTACTGGATGAGCGGCTTGTCGACGATGGGGAGCATCTCCTTCGGCGAGGCCTTGGTGGCGGGCAGGAAGCGCGTGCCCAGGCCCGCGACGGGGAAAACGGCCTTGCGGATCTTCTTCATGTTCCTTCAGCCTTCGAGCAACGCGCGAAACCGCGCCTCGTCCATCACCTCGACGCCCAGCTCGCGCGCGCGATCGAGCTTGGAGCCCGCCTCCGCTCCCGCGACGACGAGATCGGTCTTCTTCGACACCGACCCGGTGACCTTCCCGCCGGCGGCCTCGACCCGCTCCTTCGCCTCGTCGCGCGACATCGAGGAAAGCGTCCCCGTGAGCACGACGATTTTACCCGCGAAGGCTCCCGCGGGGGCGGCGCGCGCGGGCTCGCCCTCGGTCCAGTGGACGCCGGCGGCGCGCAGCTCGCCGATCACCTCGCGGTTGTGCGGCTCGGCGAAGAAGCGCGCGACGCTCTCGGCGACCACCGGCCCGACGTCCGGGGCTTCCCGGAGCTGCGCGGCATCGGCGGCCATGAGGGCGTCGAGGCCGCCGAAGTGCCGCGCCAGGTCCCTCGCCGTCACCTCGCCCACGTGGCGGATGCCCAGCGCGAAGACGAAGCGCGCCAGCGTGGCGTCCTTGCTGCGCTCGATCGCGGCGAGCACGTTCGACGCCGACTTCTCGGCCATGCGCTCGAGCCCCGCGAGCGCCCCGAGCCCCAGCCGGTAGAGGTCGGCCGGCGTGTGCACGAGGCCGGCGTCCACCACCTGGTCGACCAGCTTGTCGCCCAGGCCCTCGATGTCCATGGCGCGCCGCGAGGCGAAGTGCAGCAGCGACGCCTTGCGCTGCGCCGGGCAGATGAGGCCGCCTGTGCAGCGCGCCACGGCCTCGCCTTCCAGGCGCGCGATCGCCGAGCCGCATTCGGGGCAGGCCGCCGGCAGCTCGAACCAGTCCGCCGGCTCTCTCGGGCCGGGCGTGGCCACCCGCGCCACTTCCGGGATCACGTCGCCGGCCCGGCGCACGACCACGACGTCGCGGCGCCAGACGTCCTTGCGCCGCACCTCGTCCTCGTTGTGCAGCGTCGCGTTGGAGACGGTCGTGCCGCCCACGAACACCGGAGCGAGCCTCGCCACGGGCGTGATGGCGCCGGTGCGGCCCACCTGGATGTCGATGTCGATGAGCGCCGTCGACGCCTCTTCCGCCGGGAACTTGTGCGCCACCGCCCAGCGCGGGGCGCGCGCGACGAACCCGAGGGTCTCCTGCTGCGCGAGCGCGTTCACCTTGTACACCACCCCGTCGATGTCGTAGGGCAGGCGATCGCGCTTCGCCCCGACCTCGCCGTAGAAGGCGACGAGGCCCGCCTCGCCGGTCACGACGCGCCGGTCTCCCGCCACCGGGAAGCCCAGTCCGGCGAGCGCGTCCAGGAGGCTCGCGTGCGTAGGCGGGACGCTCCAGCCCTCGCGGGCGCCGAGCCCGTAGGCGAAGAAAGAGAGCCGGCGCTTCGCGGTGAGCGACGGGTCGAGCTGGCGCAGCCCGCCCGCGGCCCCGTTGCGCGGGTTGACGAGGACCTTCTCGCCCGCCGCGCGGGCCCGGGCGTTGTACGCCTCGAAATCGCGCCGGAGCATGAGCACCTCGCCGCGCACCTCGAGGAGCTTCGGCGCGCGGTCCGTGCGAAGCCGCAGCGGGATCGCGCGGACGGCGCGCAGGTTGGCGGTCACGTCCTCGCCGGTCTCGCCGTCGCCGCGCGTCGCCCCCCGGACGAGCACGCCGTCCTCGTAGGCGAGGCTCACCGCAAGGCCGTCGAACTTGAGCTCGCACGAGTACTCGACGGCCTCGGCCTCGAGCCCCTCGCGGCAGCGCCGGTCGAACGCCGCGACGTCCTCCCCGGAGAAGGCGTTGGCGAGCGAGAGCATGGGGACGCGGTGCGTGACCTCGGCGAACCCCTCGGCGGGCTTCGCGCCCACGCGTTGCGTGGGCGAATCGGGCGCGACGAGCTCCGGGTGCGCGGCCTCGAGGCCCTGCAGCTCGGAGAACATCGCGTCCCACTGCGCGTCGGGAATCTCCGGCGCGTCGAGGACGTAGTAGAGGTGGTTGTGGCGCTCGATCTCGCGCCGCAGCTCGAGAACGCGCTCCGCGACCGCGCGCGGCGCCGCCATCGTCAGGAGAAGAGCCGGCGCGCGAGCGGGCCGCCCGCCGGGATGCCGTGCGCCTCCATGCGATGGGCGACCGCCTCGAGGGAGCGGCGGATGACGGCGAAGCCGGACGCGCCCAGCGGCCGGCGCTCGTCGTCGACGAGCTCGCCGCCCAGGGCGAGGCCGAACGCCTCCGCGACCCTGCCCATGTCGTCCAGCGCGGCGACGGGATCGGCGACGTGCGGGACGTCGAGCGCGAAGGAGAGCGCAGTCGCGTAGCCGGCGTCGCGCCTCTGCTCGCCGTCGGCGATCCTGAGCGTCATGGCGACGGTCCCGTCCGGCGCGCGGCGCTCGAAGTGGCCCGAGCCCGTCTCGGCGAAGCCGTTCTCGAGCGCGAGCGCCTTCACGCGCGGCAGCGCGAACGTGGCGCCGGCGCGGCCGACGACGTTCACCGCGACCTCGATGTCGGCCTCGGCGCAGAAGCGGTCGAGCTCGCGCGAGCGGACCGCCGCCGCCGCCGGGCTCTCGCGCTGCGACACCGCGTTGATGGAGGCCGCGAATCCCGCCACCGTCTCGTTGAAGGCGGCGATCTCCTCCTCGGCCACGGGCCCGGCGCGGCTCGCGAGCTGCAGTCCCGCGCGAAGCTCCCGCCACGCGTCCCGGGGCGAATCCTCGACGGGCATCCAGTGCTCGTCGACCAGGCCCTCGACGTGGACCGGGGTGGCGTGGGCCTCGAGGGCGTCGAGGAGGGGCTCGAGCTGCTCTCGCGCGACGGGCTCGTCGGCGAGCACGAGGGCGATCGTGTCGATGCGGC
>JAGRPO010000243.1 GCA_019449455.1 Betaproteobacteria bacterium
CCGCTCGCGCCGCGCGTCCAGCCGTGGAACGCGGCGAGGAAGGCCATCTGGCCCTGCGTGACGGTCGAGCGCTTCCAGTTGCCCGCGGCGTACTTGTTGGCCTCCGCGAGCGTGGGGTAGATGTGGATCGTGCCGAGGATCTTGTCCAGGCCCAGCCCGTGGCGCATCGCCGTCACGAACTCCGTGATCAGGTCCCCGGCATGCTCGCCCACGATCGTGGCACCCAGGATCGCGTCCGAACCGGGTTTCACGATCACCTTCACGAAGCCGTGCGCCTCGCCGTCGGCGATGGCGCGGTCGAGGTCGTCGAGACGATAGGTCACGACCTGGTGCGCGATGCCCTTCTCTTTCGCCTCCTGCTCGTTCAATCCCACGCGGGCGACCTCGGGCTCGGTGAAGGTGGCCCAGGGAATCACCGAGTAGTCCACCTTGAACTTCCGGAACCGCCCGAAGAGCGCGTTCACCGACGCGTACCACGCCATGTGCGCCGCGGTGTGGGTGAACTGGTAGGGGCCGGCCACGTCGCCGCAGGCGAAGATGTTCGGGTAGGCCGTCTCGAGGAATTCGTTCACCTCGACGGTGCGCTGCTTCGTGACCGCGATGCCCAGTTCCTCGAGGCCGTAGCCCGCGGTGTTGGCGAGGCGGCCGACGGCCACCAGGATCTCGTCGAAGGCGATGCGCCGCTCGGCGCCTTCGCCCTCCACGACCAGGTACTTCTCGCCGCCCTCGACCACGACCGACTTCGCCTTGTGGCCCACGAGGACCTCGACGCCGTCGGCCTCGAAGCTGCGCTTGACGAGCGCCGAGACTTCCGGGTCCTCGCGGATCATGATCCGCGGGAGCATCTCGACCTGCGTCACCTTGGAGCCGAACCTTGCAAAGGCCTGCGTGAGCTCGCTTCCGATCGGCCCGCCGCCCAGGACCACGAGGCGCCCGGGCAGCTTGCGCAGCGCCCAGACATTGTCCGAGGTAAGCGGCTTCACCTCGGCCAGCCCCGGGATCGGCGGCACGAAGGGCCGCGCGCCGGCGGCGATGACGATGTTCTTCGTCGTGAGCGCCTGCGTCGACCCGTCTTCCTTCGTGACCTCCACCGTCCACGGGCTCGTGATCTTCGCCGCTCCCATGACCACGTCCACACCCAGCCCGGTGTAGCGCTCGACCGAGTCGTGCGGCTCGACCTGCTTCACGACCGACGCGACGCGCTCCATCACCTGCGCGAAGTCGAAGTCCGCGCTGGCGCCGCGCATGCCGAACTCCTTCGCGCGCTTCACGTGCGACAGGAACTTGGCCGACCGGATGAGCGCCTTGGAGGGCACGCAGCCGGTATTGAGGCAGTCCCCGCCCATCCTGTGGCGCTCGACGAGCGTCACCTTCGCCTTCACGGCCGCGGCGATGTAGGACGTGACCAGCCCCGCGGAGCCCGCCCCGATCACCACCACGTTGCGATCGAAGCTCGCCGGCTTCGCCCATTTCGCGTACACCTTGCGCGCCTTCAGTGCCCCGAGGATGCGCCTGGCGATGAACGGGAAGAGGCCCAGCAGGACGAAGGCGCCGATCAGCCCGGGCGAGACAATGCCCTTGAGCGACGTGACCTGCGCGAGCTGCGTGCCCGCATAGACGTAGACCACCGTCCCGGCGAGCATGCCGACCTGGCTCACCCAGTAGTACGTCCCCGTCCGGATGGGCGTGAGTCCCATCACGAGGTTCACCACGAAGAACGGGAATGCGGGCACCAGACGCAGCGCGAAGAGATAGAACGCGCCGTCCTTCGCGACGCCCTCGTTGATGGGCCGCAACTTGTCGCCGAACTTCGCCTGCACCCAGTCGCGCAGCAGGAAGCGCGAGGCGAGGAAGGCAAGCGTCGCGCCGATCGAGGAGGCGAAGGAGACGATCGCCACGCCCCACACGAG
>JAGRPO010000042.1 GCA_019449455.1 Betaproteobacteria bacterium
CGAGGCGAAGCCCGAGGAGGAGCCTTCCCTCCTCATGAACATCTTCGTGTCGTGGTTCCCGATGCTGCTGCTGATCGGCGTGTGGATCTTCTTCATGCGCCAGATGCAGGGCGGCGGGCGCGGCGGCGCCTTCTCGTTCGGGAAGAGCCGCGCGCGGATGCTCGACGAGAACCAGAACCAGGTGACCTTCGCCGACGTCGCGGGCGTGGAGGAGGCCAAGGAAGAGGTGAGCGAGCTGGTCGAGTTCCTGCGCGACCCGTCGAAATTCCAGAAGCTGGGCGGGCGCATCCCGCGCGGCGTGCTGATGGTCGGCTCCCCCGGCACGGGCAAGACGCTGCTCGCGCGCGCCATCGCGGGCGAGGCCAAGGTGCCGTTCTTCTCCATCTCCGGCTCCGACTTCGTCGAGATGTTCGTGGGCGTGGGCGCGGCCCGCGTGCGCGACATGTTCGAGCAGGCCAAGAAGAACGCGCCCTGCATCGTGTTCATCGACGAGATCGACGCGGTCGGCCGCCAGCGCGGCGCGGGCCTGGGCGGCGGCAACGACGAGCGCGAGCAGACGCTGAACCAGCTCCTGGTCGAGATGGACGGCTTCGAGGGCAACTCGGGCGTCATCGTCATCGCCGCGACCAACCGGCCGGACGTTCTCGACCCCGCGCTCATGCGCCCGGGCCGCTTCGACCGCCAGGTGGTGGTGCCGCTGCCCGACATCCGCGGGCGCGAGCAGATCCTGATGGTGCACATGCGCAAGGTCCCCATCGCGCCCGACGTGGACGCGTCCGTCATCGCGCGCGGCTGCCCGGGCTTTTCCGGCGCGGACCTCGCCAACCTCGTGAACGAGGCGGCGCTCTTCGCCGCCCGCTCGTCCAAGCGCCTGGTGGACATGGAGGACTTCGAGCGCGCCAAGGACAAGATCCTCATGGGCGCCGAGCGCCGTTCCATGGTGATGCCCGAGGAAGAGCGCCGCAACACGGCCTACCACGAGTCGGGCCACGCGATCGTCGCCAAGCTCCTGCCCAGGACGGACCCGGTGCACAAGGTGACCATCATCCCGCGCGGCCGGGCCCTCGGCGTCACGGTGCAGCTGCCGGAGCAGGACCGCTACAGCTACGACCGGAGCCTGCTGCTCAACAACATCGCGGTGCTCTTCGGCGGCCGGATCGCCGAGGAACTGTTCATGAACCAGATGACCACGGGCGCCTCGAACGACTTCAAGCGCGCCACCGAGATGGCGCGGCGCATGGTGACGGAGTGGGGCATGTCCGACAGCCTCGGTCCCATGGTCTACAGCGAGAACGAGGGCGAGGTCTTCCTCGGCCGCTCGGTGACCACGCACCAGGCGATTTCCGAGGCGACGATGCAGCACGTCGACAGGGAGATCAAGCGCATCATCGACGAGCAGTACAACCTCGCGAGGAAGCTCCTCGAGGACAACCGCGACAAGGTCGAGGCGATGACCAAGGCGCTGCTCGAGTGGGAGACGATCGACTCGGACCAGATCAACGACATCATGGCCGGCAAGCCCCCGCGGCCGCCCAAGCCGGTGGCCGCCAAGCCCAGCGCGCCGCCTCCCACCGACGGCGGCGCGAAGAGCGCGGAGCCCCCGACGCATCCGTCGCCCGCGGAATCCGCTTGATCGGCGAGA
>JAGRPO010000244.1 GCA_019449455.1 Betaproteobacteria bacterium
GAGCTGGAAGTCGACGGAGCCGAACGCCAGCCGCTCGACCCCCGGCGCGCGTGCGAGCGCCTCGGCCCTCCAGAGGCCCAGCGCGGATTCGACGAGCGGGATGATCCTCGCTTCGGCACCTGCGCGCGCGCGGATCTCCGCGATGGGTGCGGCGTCCTCGGCCTTGGGCAGCACGATGCCTTTCACGCCGGGCAGCGCCACGAGGTCGAGATCGGCGCCGAACCACTCGCTCTCGGCGCCGTTGATGCGAAGCCAGACCGGCCTTGCCGCGCTCAACCAGGCACGCGCCGCCGCTCGCGCGGCCGGCTTGTCGGCGCTCGCCACGGCGTCCTCGAGGTCCACGATCACGGCATGCGCGCCCGCAGCGTACGCCTTGTCGAAGCGCTCCGGCCGGTTGCCGGGCACGAACAGGAAGGACCGGTCCATCATCCATTCTCCAGGGGGGCGGGCGACTCGTGCCCGGTTGGGTTGCGCCTGAATTCGCGCCACAGCAGCCACAGGCCGCAGGCCACGGCCGGGGCGGCGAGGGCCACGAAGGCGAAGGAATAGCCCGCGCCGCCCTCGACGAGGAAGGCGAACGCCGGCGGCCCGAAAAGCACGCCGCCGTAGGTGAAGACGAGGGAGCCGCCGGTGGCGTCTCCCGCCTTCCCCGGCGGCGCGAGGCGCGCGATCTGCGCGAGATAGACGCCGTTCCAGCCGATGGCCGTGGCGCCGAAGGCCGCGCACACCACGGCGATCGCGGCCGCCGGCCACTGCGGCGTGAAGCGCGCCGTCGCAAGCGCGGCGAGGCCCATGGCGAGCGCCACGAGGCCGAGCAGGACCATGGGGCGGCCCCAGCGGTCGGCGATCGCGCCCCAGACGATGCGGGCCACCACCCCGCCGCCCTGCGCGACGGCGAGCATCATCCCCGCCTGCACCAGCGTGAAGCCGAGGTTGGCGGTGAGGTGGGTGACGAGATAGGTGATGAGGCAGAGCTGCAGCGCCGCGAAGAAGAACGAGCAGAAGGCCAGGCGCCGCAGCGTCGGGTCGCCGAGCGTGTAGCGCAGCGGACCCACGAGCCCGGAGGCCGCCAGGCGCCGCGAAGGATCGCGGTCGGCGTCGAGCGAGGCGCGCAACGGCTGGGCGATCGCGAGCGCGGCGAGGCAGGCCGCGCCCACCACCAGGGCGGCCACGCGCCAGCCGGCCCAGAGCACCAGCGCGGGCACCACCGCGCCGGCGAGCGCGCCGCCCAGCGGGACGCCCGTCTGCTTGAGGGAGAAGACGAAGGACATCATGCCGGGCGGGGTCGTCTTCGCGAGCACGTGCGAGCTCGCGGGCGTGACCGGTCCGTAGCCGAATCCCAGCAGGATCGCGCCGGCGACGACGGACGCGGGGCGCCCCACCGCGGTGAGCGCGAGCCCGGCCGCGCAGGCGACGAGGCAGAGCTGGCTCAGGCGGATGGCGCCGAAGCGCTGCACGAGGGCGCCGGAGACGAGGCTCGCGGCCATGCTGGCGCCGTAGACGAGCGCGATGAAGAAGCCCACGTAGCCGGCGGACACGCCCATCCCGGCCGCCGCCGCGGGGGCGAGCACCGGCACCGTCACCACGGCCATCGACACGAGGAGCTGCACCGCGAGCGTCGCGGCGAGCGGGAAGAGCGTGCTACGCATCGACGCCGGCGGGAACCTGCAGGCGCATCGACATCGAATACGAGAAGCGGTCGGCGGGGTGGAGGTTCACCGCGACCTCGACCGGACGGTCGTTGTCGCCCAGGTAGCGGCGCGTGACCACGAGCCCCGCCGAGCCGGGCTTCACGCTCAGGCGCCTGGCGTCGGCCGCGCCGATGGTGGTCGCGCTGATCTCCTGCGCCACCTCGACGATCGTGATCCCGTACTGCTTCTCGAGGAGGGTGTACACGGGCACCTTCATCGTGCCGATGAGCTTCCTGATGCCTCCGTAGGCCGCGTTGATGTAGATCTCGGTGAGCGCCATCGGCAGCTTCGCCTTGCCCGCGTAGCGGAAGCCCGTCACCTTCACCCAGCGCTGGCCGGGCGGGCAGCGCAGCAGC
>JAGRPO010000245.1 GCA_019449455.1 Betaproteobacteria bacterium
CACACGGCCAAGGAGGCTTGCACATGAAACTGACGAGACGGGAATTCATCAGGGCATCGGCCGCGATCGCCGGCGCGCTGGCCGCCGGATGCGCGACGACGCAGGAGGAAATCCCGATCACCAGCGCCATGGCGCTGCGCAAGGCCAAGGCCGCCGGCCCCGCCAAGGGCGAGTGGGTGGCCTCCACCTGCCAGGGCTGCACCCAGTGGTGCGCCATCCAGATCTTCGTGCAGGACGGCCGGGCGACCCGGGTGCGCGGCAATCCGCTCAGCAAGACCAACCACGGCTACGTCTGTCCGCGCGGCCACATGATCCCGCAGCAGGTCTACGATCCGGATCGGATCAAGGTGCCGATGAAGCGCACCAACCCGGCCAAGGGCCGCGGCGTCGACCCGAAGTTCGTGCCCATCACCTGGGACGAGGCGATCGACACGGTGGCGGACAGGATGATCGCGCTGCGCAAGGCGGGCGAGACGCACAAGCTCGTCTACATGCGCGGGCGCTACTCGCCGACCTCCACGGACCTGCTCTACGGCACGCTGCCCAAGGTGTTCGGCACGCCCAACTACTTCTCGCACAGCGCCATCTGCGCGGAAGCCGAGAAGATGGGGCCCGGCCTGACGCAAGGCTTCTTCGGTTACCGCGACTACGACCTCGACAAGACCAACTGCCTGGTGGCCTGGGGTTGCGACCCGCTGGCCTCGAACCGCATGGTGCCCAACGTCATCCGCCGCTTCGGCGAGATCCTGAAGCGCGGCACCGTGATCGCGGTCGATCCGCGGCTGTCGAACGTGGCGGCCAAGGCGCAGGAATGGCTGCCGCTCAACCCGGGCACGGACGGCGCGCTCGCGGGTGCCCTCGCGCACGTGATCCTCACCGAGGGTCTCTGGAGCCGGGAATTCGTCGGCGACTTCAAGGACGGGAAGAACCTCTTCGTCGCGGGCAAGGCGGTCGACGAGGCCTCCTTCTCCGAGAAGGAGACCAACGGCCTGGTCAAGTGGTGGAACCTCGAGCTCAAGGACCGCACGCCGGCCTGGGCCGAGAAGGAGACGGCCATCCCGGCCGCCCAGATCGTGCGCGTGGCGCGCGCCATGGGCAAGGCGGCGCCGAAGGTCGCGGTCTGGATGGGGCCGGGCGCGGCGATGCACCCGCGCGGCACCTACAGCGCGATGGCGGTGCACGCGTTGAACGGCCTGCTGGGCTCGATCGACGTCGAGGGCGGCGTGTGGCAGTCGAGCAGCGTGTCGCTCGCCAAGTTCCCGAGCGCCGACAAGTACGTCGACGATCAGGCCAAGGCGGCGAGCAAGGGCAAGAAGCTCGACGGCCGAGGCGCCAAGGACATGCCCGCCATGATGGGCGCCAAGCCCGGCAGTGGCGTGGTCACCAACAACGTGGCCAACGGGATGCTGAAGGACCCGGGCGCGGTCAAGGTCTTCCTGTCCTCGTGGTCCAACTTCAACTTCTCGTGCACCGGCGCGGACCGCTGGGACAAGGCCATGGCGAAGGTGCCTTTCTTCGTGCACATGGTGACCAACCCGTCGGAGATGACGCAGTTCGCCGACATCGTGCTGCCGTCGACCTTCAACTCGGCCGAAGGCTGGTCGGTCGTCGGGAACATGGGCAACGGCCACGGCTACGCGTCGATCCAGCAGGGCGCGGTCAGGCGCCTGTGGGACGTGAAGCAGGAGGAGACCGAGGTCATGTGGCTGCTGGCCGAGAAGCTGAAGGCCAAGGGCTTCCCGAACCTGTTCAACTACTACTCGCAGGAGTTCAAGGATCCCGAGACCGGCAAGTCCCCCGCGAGCGCGCTCGAGTTCAGCCAGATCGCCGCGAAGATGACCAGCGCCGCGATCTGGAAGCCCAAGGAGCCGCTCAAGGGCGATGCGCCCGTTGCCGGCTGGGAGGATTTCCGCAGGAAGGGGATGTTCAGCGGCCCGAAGTACACGCTCAAGAAGGGCTGGGGCGGCAAGTTCGCCACGGCCACCAAGAAGTTCGAGTTCTACAGCGAGACGCTGAAGAAGGGCCTCACCGAGCACGCGAAGAAGTACGAGACGACGACCGACGACATCCTCGCGGTCAGCGGCTACGTCGCGCGCGGGGAGGTGGCTTTCGTTCCCCACTACGAGCCGGTCAAGCGGCACGGCAGCCTCCAGGACTACCCGTTCACGTTCGTGGACTACAAGTCGCGCCTCAATCGCGAGGGCCGTTCGGCCAACCTGCCGCTGTACCAGGAGTTCAAGAAGGTCGACCCGGGCGACGTCTCCTGGGGTGACGTCCTGAAGATGAACCCGGCCGACGGCGCGAAGCTGGGCCTGAAGTCCGGCGACACCGTCAAGGTCACCTCGATGGCCGGCTCGATCACCTCGACGCTCAAGCTGTGGGAGGGCGTGCGTCCGGGCACGGTCACCAAGTGCTACGGGCAGGGACATTGGGCCTTCGGGCGCGTGGCCACGGATGCATACGGCAAGTCGGCGACGCGAGGCGGCAACAACAACGAGATCCTGGTGGACGACTACGACCGCCTGAGCGGCGCCACCGCCCGCAACGGCGGATTCACCGGCGTCCGGATCCAGAAGGCCTGACCCCCACACGCGAGCCACAAGGAGAACAACATGAGATTCGGAATGGTGATCGACCTCCAGCGCTGCGTGGGATGCGGGGCGTGCGCCTTCGCCTGCAAGGCGGAGAACAACACCAGGACCCGCGGCGACGGGCAGAGCTTCAACTGGGCCGACTTCGTGATGAAGACCGAGGGCAAGTTCCCCAACGTGAGCCACTGGGTGATGCCCGTGCTGTGCAACCACTGCTCCGACGCCCCGTGCGTGAAGATCTGCCCGACGGAACCGAAGGCGATGTTCAAGACGCCGGAGGGCGTCACGATGCACGACACGACCCTGTGCATCGGCTGCCGCCGCTGCCAGCGCGCGTGCCCGTACTCCAGCCGCGAGCTGGGCGCGGAGAGCCTCAATGGCGAAACGTACAGCGTCATCAGCTTCAACCCCGAGGACAAGCCCGTGCAGCCGCAATGGGCCGGCAAGACGGCGCTCATCCCCGGCTGCACTTCGTCGGCCGCGGAGGTCGTCGCGAAGGCCGGCGCGACGGTCCCGGCGCTCAACGCGTTCGTCGAAGGCGACATGAAGTCGATCCGCGCCGAAGGCGTGGTGGAGAAGTGCACCTTCTGCTACCACCGCACGAGCAACGGGTTGCAGCCGGCGTGCGTCGAGGTGTGCCCCTCGAAGGCGCGCATCTTCGGCGACCAGGACGACCCGAAGTCCGAGATCGCCCAGGTGCTCAAGGCGCAGAAGTCGTTCCGCCTGCGGGAGGACAAGGGCACGAAGCCCAACGTCCACTACATCAACAAGTACAGCGCCAGGGCCTGAGCCCGCGCGCGGTAGACTCGGGGGCGGGATTTCCCGCCCCCGTTTTTTTCGAGGACCGTGCATGACCGACGACGACATCGAGCAAGGCGCCGCCCGCGCCGACTTCTCCCGGTTCCTTGCCGCCTGCTACTACGAGCCGGGGCCGGAGTTCGCCGAGGAAAAGCTCTTCGACTCCATGGCGGCGGCGGGGAGCCTCGTCGACCCGGATCTCGCGTCCGGGGCGCGCCGGCTCGGCGAGGCGTTCGCCGCCGCGGGCCTCGAGGAGCTGCTCGTCGACTACACGCGCCTGTTCCTGGGGCCGGTGGATGCCCAGGCGAGACCGTACGGCTCCGTCTGGCTGGGACCCGACAAGCTCACCATGCAGGATTCCACGATGGCGGTCCTCGCGCTCTACGACGAAGGCGGCTTCGAGATCGCGGAGGATTTCCGCGAGCTTCCCGACCACGTCGCGGCCGAGCTGGAATTCCTCTACCTGCTGCTGTTCCGCGAGCGCCAGGCGCGAAGAAGCGGCGACGCCGGGGCGCTGGCGAAGGCGGCCGCCCTGCGCCGGCGGCTCCTCGGCGAGCACCTCGGCCGCTGGGTCGGGCCGTTCACGGAAGCGGCGCGGTCCTCGGCGCAGACCGCCTTCTACCGGGAACTCGCCGCGCTCACCGGACGATTCGTCCGGATCGAATCGGAGCGCTCCAGGGCGGGCTGACCGCGGCCGAAATCCGCCGGCGGGGGCGGGGCGGTCATCGCATGTCCTCCCGGCGGCGCCTACGGCGTTTCGGCAACGCTCCCCGCCAACTTGCGCACGAAGGGGGCGAGAAAGTAGATCACCGGCACGCCCACGGCGTACGCGACGAGGAAGGCGCGCAGCCAGCGGCCGAGAAAGTCGGGCACCCAGCCGACGTTGACCAGCGTGACGACGAAGGTCATCAGCGGAACCATCATCGCGCCCATCGCGAGGGAGAAGACGAGGTGGAAGCGGGTCTTGGGGAGCTTGTTCACGGGGTCCTCCTGTTCATTGCCCCGTTCAGCCGCAGCACCCGCCGCCAGCCGGCTTCGCCGTGCCGCAGCAACCGGCCGACGCTCCCGCGAGCCATTGCTCGATCTTCTCCCGCCCCGGCACGCCGCCCGCATGGACGACCGTGCCATCGATCACCACGCCCGGCGTGGACATCACGCCGTAGCCCATGATCTCGCGGATGTCCTCGACCTTGCCCACCTTCACGGCGATGCCCCTTCCCTTGGCGACCTGCTCGATGAGGGCGATCGTCGCCCGGCAGTTCGTGCAACCCGTTCCCAGCACCTTGATGTCCATTCGGTTTCCCCGATGATTGACGAATACCCGCGCCGCAGCCTGTTCAGAGCGCGGCGTTGAAGACGAAGCCCACGAGCATGATTCCGGCGGCGACCACGCCGATGAAGGTCGCGATGAGGCGCAGCTTCAGCACCTTCCTCAGGATCACCATCTCTGGCAGCGACAACGCGATCACGCTCATCATGAAGGCGAGCACGGTGCCCAGCGCCGCGCCCTTGGCGAGCAGCGCCTCGACGATGGGGATGATGCCGGCGGCATTGGTGTACATCGGCACGCCGATGATCACGGCGAGCGGCACGGACCACCACGCCTGCCTGCCCATGAAGGAGGCCATGAAGTCCTGCGGGACGTAGCCGTGGATGCCCGCGCCGATGGCGATGCCCGCGAGAATGTAGGGCCAGACCCGGCCGACGATCTCCCGCACGGAGGCGAAGCCGGCATCGACCCGCTCGCCAAGCGTCAGGGCATCCTCGCCCACCGTGGCCTTGGTGCGTGGCATGTCGCGGACCCAGTCCTCCAGGTGCCGCTCCATCTTCAGGCGGCCGATCGTCCAGCCCGCGACGGTGGCGACCGTGAGCCCGAGGCCGAGGTAGAGCAGCGCCACCTTCCAGCCGAACAAGGCGAAAAGGAGGGTGAGCGCCACCTCGTTCACCATCGGGGCGGAGACGAGGAAAGAAAAGGTCACGCCCAGCGGCACGCCCGCCTGCACGAAGCCGATGAAGAGCGGAACCGCGGAGCAGGAGCAGAAGGGCGTGACGATGCCCAGGCTCGCGGCCATCACGTTCGCCACACCCTCGGTGCGCCCGGCCAGCAGGGCGCGGGTGCGCTCCGGCGTGAAGTACGAGTTGACCATCCCCATGACGAAGACGATGCCGGCGAGGAGCAGCAGCACCTTGGGCGTGTCGTAGAAGAAGAACTGCAGGGCGTCGCCCAGGTGGCTTGCGCGCTCGACCGGCAGCGCGGAGACGATCGCCTCGGACAGGGGGGCGAGCAGCCGATAGAGGCCGAGCCACGCGACGGCGGCGAGGACCAGGAACGGCACGGGCTGCCGGTTCGGCCAGCGCTCCCCGCTCGCGGTCACTGCATTCATGGCGCCTCCCCGGGTCGTCGGGCTCGAAATTTGCCCTCAACCGTGAAGACGCAGGTCCCCCGGGAAAGATGCAGGCGGGAAGGCACCCTAGCGCAGGGGAGGGCGCGGCACGAAGTCGCTGACCTGTCCCTGGGCGTCCAGGCTGACCTGGCAGCCGTCCGTGAGCCGCTCGCGAAGGCGCTTGCGTGCCCGCTGGATGCGGGACTTGGCGCCCGGGAGGGTAAGGCCCTTCATCCGCGCGTACGCTTCCTGCGGCAAGCCGCCAAGATCGCACAGCGTGATCGCCTCGCGATCGTCCGGCGCGAGCTCCGAAAGGACGCGCGGCAGGCATCCGGCGAGGCTATCCACTGGCGCGGTGTCTTCCCTCGGCGCGGCGAGATCCTCGGGAAGCTCGACCATGTCGCGCGACACGCGCAGGCGATCGGCCAGGGCATTTCGCGCCACCTCGAAGAGCCACGCCCGCGCATTGACGAGCTCGCAGAATTTCTCGCGATGGCGCAACGCCTTGAGGAAGAGATCCTGCAGGGCGTCTTCCGCATCGGCGGGGCTTCCGAGGCGGCGGCGCATCCAGCCACGAAGCTCGCCCTCGTGCCGGTGCCACGCCTGCATCAGGCAGTTCATGAACTCGTCCGGAATCCGGCTTCCATGCTTCCAGCATCATTGAAGCGATGGCCGCGCGTCAACTTGCGAATCCGCAACGCCCGCCCGATCAGGAGGAGGAGTCGGCATCTCCCGCGTCCTCGGCGGCGATGTCCAGCTTCTTCATCTTCTCCCAGAGGTTCTTGCGGCTGATGCCCAGTTCGGCCGCGGTCTTCGCGATGCGGCCGTCGTTGCGTCCAAGGGCTCCCCGGATATAGCTCCTTTCGCACGCCTGCAGGTATTCGCTCAGGCTTCCGCCGGTCCCCCGCGGCTCCGTCTCGATGAGGCCCTCGCCGAAGAACGCGTCCGGCTCGAGCGACGCCGCCGGCGACAGGATGCAGGCGCGCTCGACCGCGTGCCGGAGCTCGCGCAGGTTTCCGGGCCACGGGTATTCGGCGAGCGCCCGCTCGGTGGCAGGCGAAAAGGACAGGGGCGCGTCGCCGTGCGCCTCGCGGACCTCGGCGAGGAATCGGCGCGCGAACCACCCGATGTCCTCCTTGCGCTCGCGCAGGGGCGGGATGCGGATCTGGATGACGTTGATCCGGTAATAGAGGTCCTCGCGGAACAGGCCCTGCTGGACCATGTCCTTGAGGTCGCGGTTGGTCGCGCACACGAGGCGGAAATCGACCGGGCGCGAGCTCTCGCTGCCGACGCGGGTCAGCTGGTGCTTCTGGATCACGCGCAGCAGCTTCACCTGCATCGCGAGCGGAAGCTCGCCGATCTCGTCGAGGAAGAGCGTGCCGCAGTGGGCCTGCTCGAAGAACCCGCGCTTTGCCCGCACCGCCCCCGTGAACGCGCCCTTCTCGTGGCCGAAGAACTCCGCCTCGAAGAGCCCCTCGCTGATGGCGCCGCAGTTCACCGCGACGAAAGGGCAGCTTCCGCTGTGGCGCGCCAGGCGGTCGAAGCTCTTGGCCACGTATTCCTTGCCGACGCCCGATTCGCCCTGGAGCAGGAGGGTGGCGGCGTGGCGCGCGACCCGGGGCAGGAGGGCGCTGATGCGGCGCATCGCGTCGGAGACGCCGAGCTCCAGCTCCTCGGGGGGATCGGTGGCGAGCACCGTGCGGCCCAGGGCCCGCACCTTTTCCAGGAGCTGCTCGAGGTCGAAGGGCTTCGTGACGAAGTCGGCCGCGCCCAGCTTGAGCAGCTCGACCGCGCGGTCGATCGTCCCGTGCCCGGTGATGAAGATGAACGGGGGCAGCGGCGCCGCGCGGGCGCGCAGGCGATCGAAGAGCGCGCCGCCATCCATGTCCGGCAGCCGGATGTCGCTGATCACCAACGCGTAATCCTGGCGGGCTATCGCCTCGGCGGCGGCGGCGCCGGTCTGGTGCCAGTCGCAGGGGATGTCCTCGATCTCGAAGCGGTCGCACAGCGACTCGCCCATGATCGGGTCGTCCTCGATGAGGCAGATGCGCGCCTGCGGACAACGGGTCATGGGGTCTCCTCGGGCAGGGGCAACGCTACCGTGAACGACGTGTTTCCCGGCTCGCTCTGCGCGATGATAGTCCCGCCGAGCTGGTGCACCAGCTGCCAGGTCACCCAGAGGCCGAGACCGTGCCCCGACTCGCGCCCGGTCGCGAAGGGCTCGAAGAGGACTTCCATCCGCTCCTGCGGAATGTAGCCCCCGTCGTTGGTCACCACGATCGCGAGGCTCCCGCCCTCGGGCGCGATGCGGCAGCCCACCCGCCCTCCGGGCTCGACCGCCTCGATCGCGTTGAGCATGAGATTGATGAGGACCTGGCGCACGTGCGTCGAGGGCAGCGCGACCGGCCGCTCGTCGAGCCCGTTCTCCCAGTCCAGCGTGGCAGCCTTCCGGTGCGCGTCGGCCAGCACGAGCGTGCGCGTATCCTCCACGTCCTGCCGCGACAGCGGGTGGCTCTTCACCTTCGCCTCGACGAGCAGCGCGGACATCGTGTCCTTGATCTGGAGGAGCCCGCGCTCGATCAGCGACAAGGTGCGCACGGTCAGGGGATCCTCGTTGCCGTGCTGCTTGAACGTGCTGATCGCGTTGAGCATTCCCCCCAGCGGATTGTTGATCTCGTGGGCCGCTCCCGCCGCCAGCCGCCCGATGGCCGCGAGGCGCTCGGAAAACACCACTTCCTTCTCCAGCGCCTCCTTCTCGCGAAGCCCCTTGAGCATCGCCTTGAAGGCTGCCCCGAGCTGGCCGATCTCGTCGCGCGACTCGTACACCTTCACGTCCGCGGGATCGGGAAGCGTTTCGCGCACGAGGTGCATCGTCTGCGCGAGATCGGTGAGGGGCAGCGCGAAGCGCCGCGCCCAGTACCAGCTCGCGGGCAGCAGGATCGCGAGCGCGGCGAGCATCGCCAGCGCCGCTCCCTTCGCGAGCCCGATGACCCGGGGGGCGAACGCGTCCTTGGAATATCCGATGACGAGCGTCCCCAGCCGGATGCCGTCGGCGATGATCGGCGTCACCACGTAGAGCTTGGGCGAGCCGGCGCGCTCCACCACGCGGGTTCCGGGCTGGCGCAGCCCCTCGATGTCCTGCCACAGCTCGTAGAAATCCGGGTTCGCCCGCCCGGGATCCGTGAGCATGGGGTACTGGCGAGGGTTCGTGGCGAGGTACACCCGGCGGTTGGCGTCGAGGATCATGATGAGCTCGGCCGTCTGCGGGCTCGCCTCCTTCACTCCCGCGGCGAAGGGGGAGTTGATGATCTCGTAGGCCCGCCACACGTCGTCGTGCACGAGCGGCGTCACCAGCGTGTTGGCGAGCACCCGCGCCAGGTGCCCGGATGTCGTGACCAGGTCCTGCTTCAGGCCCTCGTACTCGCGATAGAGCATGGACGCGGTCACGATCAGCGCCGTCAGCAGCGCGAGCACCACCCCGCGCAGCGGGATCTTGTACTTGAAGCTGAGGTCACGCAGTCGGCGCATGGAGGGCGACGCCCTTGACCGCCGCCATCATCCTGGCGATGCCCTCGTAGAGCGAGTCCGCGCCCGGCACGAACCCGTCGAGGTTCAGCTTCTCGAGCAACGCCCGCCCCGACGGCGAGTCGCGCATTCCCGTGAGCGCCCTCTGGAGGGCGAGCCAGTCGCGCGAGGGCACGCCCCGCCGGGCGACGAACGGCGTGTGCCCGAACTCCGGCGAGCGGGCGGCCACGCGCGTGTGCGCGGCCGTCTCCGGCCGATAGCGCCGCAGCGTCTCCCAGACGTAGCTGTCCACGGCCCCGCCGTGCGCCAGTCCCGCCGCGATCGCCTCCACGGTGTTGCGGTGCGCCCAGGTGAAGAACGTCTTTCCGAAGAACCGGTCCGGCGGCTCGGCCAGGGAGACGAGCTCGTAGTTGGGATAGAGGAATCCCGAATTCGAGTCCGGGTCCGAGAAGGCGAAAACCTTCCCGCGAAGGTCGAGGATGGAGTTCGTGCCGCGATCCGTCGCCGGCACCAGCAGGTAGGAATGGTAGGTGGGGCGCCCCTCGGAAACCGGCACGGCCACGAGCTGCAGCTCCGCGCGGTTCCTCACGTACGGGTAACCGCAGATCCAGGCGAACTCGAGCCGCTGCTCGAGCAGCAGGTCCATGATCTCGCGATAGCTGCGGCGTTGCACGAACTGCACGGGCCGTTCGAGTGCCTGCTCGAGGTAGGACCGCCAGTTGGTCAGGAAGGCGAGCTGGTCGTCGACGAACACCGGCGAAAGGCCGATCCTCGCCGCCCCCTTCTCCGGCTTCTCCGACGCGAGCGCGCCGAACGCCGCCGCGGCCGCGCCGCCCAGCAGGAGTTCCCTTCTCTTCACGTTCGCGGCCCCTCGCTCGCAGTGGCGATGTGGCGGCGATTCTAGCGCTCATCGGGGACCGGGTGCGCGCTTCGCGACATGTCGCGCCGGCCGATCGCCGCCATGCGGCCGGCAAGCGTTACTGCCGGGTGACGTGGTGCAAGGCGGCAAGTCACCACGCGGTAACGAAACGCGGTTCTCACCCCCGGGAAAGCTTGCGGAAACAGGCCCTTGTGCCGTTGGCCCGGCGCTTGCATCGGCAAGAGCGAGATGTCGCGCCCCGGCGGATGACCGCCATCCGCGACGGACCCGAGCGAGGAGACAACGAAGATGAGCGAGGAACTGAGGACGTCGCCGATCGAGACGCGCGGCCTGGCCGGCAAGAAGCGCTACGCGATGGTCGTCGACACGCGCCGCTGCATCGGCTGCATGGCATGCCAGGTCGCCTGCAAGGCCGAGTACGACACGCCGCTCGGCGTGAACCGCACCTGGGTGCCCTACAAGGTGGTGGGCACCTACCCGAACGTGAAGAAGCACTTCCTGCCGCGCCTGTGCAACCACTGCGACGACCCGCCCTGCGTGCGCGCCTGCCCCGTCGAGGCCACCTACAAGGTCGAGGACGGCGGCTTCGTCCTGCAGCGCTACGAGCGGTGCATCGGCTGCCGCAGCTGCATGGCCGCCTGTCCCTACAACGCGCGCTTCATGCTGCCCGCGCACCGCACCTACACGGCGATCACCAGCGTGGTCGACAAGTGCACCTTCTGCTTCCACCGCGTGACGCAGGGGCTCGTCCCCGCGTGCGTCCAGACCTGCATCGGGCGCTCGCGGGTGTTCGGCGACATCAACGACCCGACGAGCGAGGTTTCCTACCTCGTCGCGACCAACGCGACGCAGGTGCTGCGCCCCGAGCAGGGCACCAAGCCCCACGTGTTCTACATCGCCGGCGACCGCAGCCAGATGGAGTTCGGGCGCGACGCGTACCAGCGTCGCGAGGTGATGGACCAGGAGCGCCGCATGTTCGAGCGCAACTTCAAGGCTTGACGAGGAGGCACGGCAATGGGTGACTATGTGGTCTTTCACGATGTGTCCTGGCACGCGAGCTACGCCGTCTACTTCTTCGTCGTCGGCATCTGCGCCGGGCTTTCCTTCTTCTCCTTCCTGTCCTGGCACAAGCCGTCGCTGCGGCCGGTGCGCGAGAAGAGCGCGTACCTCTCCTTCGCCCTGCTGGCCGTCGCCGGCCTGCTGCTGATATCCGACCTGTCGCAACCGCTGCGCTTCCTCAACGTTCTCAACCCGGCCTACCTGAACTTCACCTCGCCGCTGGCCTGGGGCTCGCTCAACATCGTGACCTTCGGGCTGGCGTCGGCGGCCTACCTGTTCATGTTGAGGAAGGGCGACGAGAAGTGGGGCAGGACGCTCGCGTGGGTGACCGCGCTGCTCGCGCTGGGACTGCCGATCTATACCGGCTACGACCTGACGGCGCACCAGTCGCGCCCGGTATGGAACACGCCGGTGATACCGGTGCTGTTCGTGGCCCTGGCCGTCGCCTCCGGTTCGGCGGTCGCATCGCTCCTGGCGATGGGCAACGAGGCGGCACGCAACATGTTGCGCCTGTACCTGCTGTGGTCCACCGCCGCGGTCGCGGTGATCCTGGTGTCGATCCTGGGCACGACGAACTACGGCGGCTCCGCGGAGGAGCTGACCTTCATCGTGCTCACGACCAGGACCATGGGCGCGATCTTCATCGGCCTGGGCATCGTGGCCGGCACCGCGGCCCCCATCGCCATGCTGCTCGCCCCCTTCGGCCGGCGGCAGGCGGGACTGATGTTCGCGGCGTTGCTCGTCCTCGTGGGCAGCGCGGCCCTGCGCTACGCGCTGCTGATGGGCCCGCAGTACGTGCAGACGCTGTACTGACGGCGCCGTACGCCGAAACGACAAGAGCAAGGAGACCGAGCATGTCTGACACCAAATTCACGCGGCGGACTTTCCTCAAGGTGAGCGCCGGCACCACCGCCGCGGCCGCCGCGGCGCCGCGCCTGCTGCAGGCGATGGAAAACGAGCTGGGCGGCAAGGACGTCAATCCCGTCACCCTCGCCGAGCGCAAGGCGATCCCGATCAACTGCCACGTCTGCAACATCCAGGACGGCGCCATCGCGTTCGTGGAGAACGGGCGCGTGGTGAAGCTGGAGGGCAACCCCGAGCACGTGTCGACCCGCGGCCGGCTCTGCGCCAAGGGCAACTCGGGCATGTGGTACAGCTACGACCCGGACCGCATCCTCTATCCCCTGAAGCGCGTCGGCGCCCGGGGAGAAGGCAAGTGGAAGCGCATCACCTGGGACGAGGCCCTGGCCGAGGTCGCGAAGAAGCTGGACGCGGCGCTCAAGGAGGACCCGAACACCATCATGATGAAGTACGGCCGCAACCGCACCGGCGGCACCCTCGACCGCTTCATGAAGACGCTGGGCTCGGCCACGGTGGTGAACCACACCTCGGTGTGCGAATCGTCGAAGAAGATCGGCATGGAGCCCACCTGGGGGCCGGACATCGAGACGCCGGACTTCGCCAACACGAAGTACGTCCTCAACATCGGCTCCAACATCCTCGAGGCGGCCTACTTCCACAACCCGCTGTCGCAGCGCATCACCGAGGGGCGCGTCGACAACCAGATGAAGATCGTCACCTTCGACGTGCGGCTGTCGAACACGGCGGGCTTCTCCGACGAGTGGATCCCGGTGTTCCCGGGCACGGACGGCGCGGTCGCGCTGGCTCTGGGCCACGTGATCCTGCGCGAGGACCTCCAGGATTCCGAGTTCATCAACACCTGGACCAACGTCACGGTCGACGAGCTGAAGGCCCACTACAAGGACTTCACGCCGGAATGGGCCGCGAAGATCTCGGGGGTCCCGGCGGCCACCATCGAGCGCATCGCGCGCGAATTCGCCCTCGCGAAGCCGGCCACCCTCTTCACCTATCGCGGCCCGGCCAAGCACCTCTACGGCTCGTACAACGAGAAGGCCTGCATGATGCTGCCGATCATGACCGGCAACATCGAGACGCGCGGCGGCTACTGCCTTCCGCGGGGCATGGGGTGGCCGCAGCCCGGCCCGACGCCGCCCGGCGCCAAGCACGCCTCCTACCTGTCGACCCCGCCGGACTATCCGCTGGCCGGGCACAAGGTCTCCCACCTCGTCCCGTTCTGGATCGCCGAGGGCAAGCAGAAGATCAACGTCTATTTTACCTACCAGGACAACGCGGTCTACACCAACCCCGGCGCCCAGGCCGTGTGGGGGAAGCTCTTCCGGGACGAGAAGCTGCTGCCCTACATCGTCTCGATGAGCTCGCACATGGGCGAGGAGACGGCGCTCGCCGACATCATCCTGCCCGACTGCCCGTACCTCGAGCGCTGGGAGCCGGAATCGATGCCCAACTCGCTGTGGCCCTGGCTCGGCATCCGCCAGCCCGTGCACGCCTCGCTGGGCGAGTCGCGCGAGAACAGGATCCTTCTGCGCGACCTCGTCCACAAGCTCGATCCGGACGGCAAGCGCGGCATGAAGCAGTACTGGAACTTCAAGGACGCCGAGGACTACATGCGCCAGCACTTCGACAACGTGCCGGGGCTGAAGGAAGCCGGCGGCCTCGACTTCCTGAAGAAGCACGGCGTGTGGCCGATCTACGGCAAGCTCGACCCGAAAACGGGCAAGGTGACCGACAAGACCGGCCGCGAGATCAAGGCGGAGTACGGCCTGCACAAGAAGGAGCTGGGTACCGCCGACATGGCGGGCGCGGTGGTGGACAAGTCGGGCGTCATCTCGAAGAACGGCAAGGCCATCGGCATCAAGCGCAACGGCCGGAACTATGCCGGCTTCCCCACGGGCAACCGCCTCATCAACGTCCGCGTCGACGAATGGGCGCAGTACGGCTTCAACCCGATGCCCACCTTCAAGCGCATCCCGTGGCACGAGACGATGAAGGAGGACGAGATGATCCTCACCACCTTCAAGCTCAACGTGCACAAGCAGTCGCGCACGGCCGCGGTGAAGTGGCTTGCCGAGATCGCCCACAGCAACCCGGCCTGGATCAACGCGCAGACGGCGAAGAGGCTGGGCGTCAAGACGGGCGACCTCGTCCGCGTCGAGAGCAAGGTCGGCCACCTGGTGACCAAGGCCTACGTGACCGAAGGCATCCAGCCGAAGGTGATCGCCATCGCGACCGCGTTCGGGCACTGGGAGTACGGCCGCCTCGCCTCGCTCCGGCTGAAGGACAAGCCCGCCTTCGGCGGCCAGGAGGACCCGGACCTGAACAACGTGTGGTGGGACGACAAGGGCGTCCATCCCAACGCCATCATCCCCGTCGTGGCCGACCCGATCGGGGGCTCGCAGGGATGGATGGACACCGTGGTGAAGGTGACCAGGGCCGGTCCGAACGACAAGTACGGCGACATCCAGGGCAACTGGGAGAAGCACGTCGAGGCCTACAAGGAAACCATGCGCTACGCCTACACGGGGGACATGCACCGCAAGATGCACCCCGAGATGGCCTCGTGGGCCGGCCCGGCGAGCGTCAAGCCCAAGTCGGGCGGCGGCGGGCATTGAGGCCACCGTCGCGGCCGGGCCCTTTCCCGGTCCGCCGGATCACCGGCGGACCGGCCTTCTACTCGGGAGTCGAGAATGCTCAATGACCTGCTGCTGGACGACCGGCCGGAGCCCGTGCCGGCACGCGCCGATCCGGCGCCTTCGCCGGAGGAGCTTCGCCACGAGTGCGTCGCGCGCGCCGGCCTCTGCCGGCTGCTCGCGGGCGCCTTCGTGGAGGAGCCGAGCCTGGAATTCCTCGCCACCCTGCGATCGCCCGCCACGCTCGCCGCGCTTGCCGAGGCCGGCGTGCGCTTCGGCGACGACTTCCTCGTGCCGGATGCCGATGCGCTCGTGGAGGCGTTGGCCTGCGAGTTCACGACGATGTTCGTCGCCTCCGGCGGGTTCCCGCCCGTGGAATCGGTCCGCCTCACCGGCCGGTACCACCAGGCGCCGCACTTCGACCTGAAGGAGCTCTACCGGCGCGCGGGCTTCGTCGTGCGCAAGGGCCGCTTCCAGGTCCTCGAGGACCACCTCGGCGTCGAGCTGCTGTTCGTGGCCGAGCTGCTGGACAGGTCCGTCATGGCGCTCGACCGCGGCGACATGGCCGGCTACCGGGCCATCGACCGCGACATCAGGCGCTTCTGGACGCTGCACCTGGCGCGCTGGGTGCGGGGTTACTGCCGGCTGGTGCAGCGCGCCTCGGAGCATTCGTTCTACCGGGAGATGGCGCGCTTCCTCGCCGCCTTCGCGGAAGAGGAGCTCGTGGCGATGCGCCTTCGCGTCGACGATCTCGACCAGGGACGCGAGGTCGTGCCCAAGAGCGAGGTCCAGGTCGCCTTCAACCCCGACGAGCCCGTCTGCAACGCCTGCGGTCCGGGCGACCGGCCGGCGATGCCGCCCGGGGCGATTCCGATCGCCGTCCAGCCGGGCACGCGCTGAAATGGCGCAAGCCCCGTCGATGCTCGCCGACCTCCATTCCCGGCCGATCCTTCCGCCCGACCGCGGCGTCCTCTCCACCCTCGACTGGGAGCCCTTCGCCGCGCTCTGGAACGCGAACGACCTCGCGGCGGCGCACGATTGGCTGAACGAGCGCTGGTCGCGGCTCATCCGCAACAGCCTGCTCGGCACCGCGGATCCGGAGGCCGAGTTCCTGCAGGCGGTCGCTTTCGCGACGATGGCGTTCTTCTTCACGCAGAACAGGAACCAGGAAGGCGCCCGGCTCGTCCTCGACGATGCGCTGGTCGCGCTCGCGAAGTATCGGCCGGCGTTTCTCGGCGTGCGCGTCGAGCCCATCGTCGCCGGCCTCGCCGAGTTGCGCCCGCTCCTCGCGGGCCTCGCCGCCGAGGACGACTGCCCGCTCCTCCCGTTCGCCTATCCGAAGTTCGAGACCGTCCGATGAACGCCCGAGACATGCCCACCGGAGGCCGCGCCCCGGAGATTCCCGCGCCCGCGTGCACGTTCCGCTGCCTCGTCGAGGACGGCACGGCCGCCGACCTGGAGGTCGGCGGCTTCGTGATGGACGGACCGCAGCTGGACCCCGCGCGCATAGGCGCCGCCGCCACGGTCGTGCTCCCGACGCAGGGCGCGGGTCGCGCCGCCAGCCTGCTGGCCGCGGGCGCGCGCCGCGTCCTGCTGGGCGAAGCCGCCCTGCGGGATGCGTCCCTCGTCCCGGCGCTCGTCGAGGAGTTCGGCGAAGGCAAGGTCGGCCTGTACGTTCCCGCGCGGCGGATCGAGGTCCGCTGGTCCTTCGAGTCGGTTTCCAACGCGGACTTCAAGGTCCTTGCGCCGTCCCTGGGCGCCCCCGCATGGGAGGTCCTGCTCGCCGACGGAACGGGAACGGGGACGCAGGCGCCGTGGTGGATCGGCGAGATGTTCGGGCTCGGCGCCGCGGAAGCCCTCCTGCGCGTGGACATCCGCGACGACGCGGACCTGAACCTGTGCGCCGACTGCGTGGAGCGCTTCGGGCATCGAATCTGGATCGGGCCCCTGGCCGACGAGACGCCCGGGATTGCCGAGTGGATCGAGTTCGGTCACGCCGTGCAGCTCGCCCTGCCCCCGGCGTTGCTCGCCGCGCATGCGCAGGCGATGCATCCCGTGGCGGCGCAGTCCGGAAGAGCGATCGGGTGAGCGCGCTCCGGCTGGCCGTGGCGGCCGCGGTCATCGGCCCGTTCGCGGGCCTGGCCACGGCCGGCAGCGTCACCCTGCTGGGCGGCGAAAAGCTCGTCGCCGCGCTGGCCGAAGGCCCGCCGTGCTGCGTGGTGGACGCGCGCGCCGCCGGGAAACGCGCGCTTCGACCGCTTGCCGACGCGATCGCCTACCGGAAGGACCTGAGGATCGTCCCGTCCGCCTCCGTCGTGGTGATCGCCGATACCGACGAGGCCGCCGTGCGCGTCGGCGAGGAGATCGCCCGGGACAGCCGCGCGCCCAGGGTGATCGCGGTCATGGGAGGGCTCGCCGCGTGGAAGGCGGCGTCGGCACCGGCGCAATCGGGAGGAGCTCCGCCCCCCGCGTTCCGCTTCGTCATCCCCAAGAACACCTGCGAGCAAGGCGATCCGTTGCAGCATTTCAGGGCCGGTCCCCGGAAGCCGTGATGCGACCGGAGCTGCGCCAGTCCCGTTGCACGCGGTACCGTTTCCGGTACAGCGAATGCCGCCGTTGCGCGGACGCGTGTCCGCACGACGCCATCGCCTTTCCCGACGGCGGCGCCGCCATCGACGCGTCCCGATGCTTCCATTGCGCGCTGTGCACGAGCGCCTGCCGCACGGGTGCCTGGGAGTCGCCGGACGTGCCGCGCGTGGAGCTGCTCAAGCGGGCCATCGAGGCGCCCGCCTGGAGCTTCGCCTGCACGCCGTCCGGCGCCGACGCGGACGCCCGGGTGCCCTGCCTCGGCGCGATCGATGCCGCCATGCTCGCCTACCTGGGCAAGCGCGGCATTCCGGTCGAGCTGCGGGGCACGGGGCATTGCGCCTCGTGCGAGCATGGCGCGCGGGGCGCCGACCTGGTGCGGTCGCAGCTCGAGGCCGTGAACCTGCTGCGGGAGGCGTCCGGCGAATCCTGGGCCGAGGCGACGATCGCCGCGGACAGCCCGCGCGACCGCGGCGGGCAAGCCGGGTTCGTCTCCGCTCGCCGCCACCTCTTCCGGCGGGTCCTGGGCGGCGTGGCAGGCGAGATCGCCCGCGCCGCCGAGCCGGTCGCCGATCCCGAGCCGGTGCCCGACAAGGCCATCCGGGCCGCGCGCCCGTACGTGACCGAGCAACGCGAACTGCTCCGGATCGTGTCGCGCAAGCCCGGGCGGGCGCCATTCCCCATGCGCGAGCACGAGGCGCTGCCGCTCATGCAACTCGCGCTGGCGGACGGGTGCACCGCGTGCGAGGCGTGCTTCCGGGCCTGCCCGACCGGCGCCCTGCAGGTTCGCGAATCCGATACCGCGTGGTCACTCGCCTTCCGTGTCGACGCCTGCGTGGCGTGCGAAGTGTGCCTGGAAGTGTGCCAGCCGCGCGTCCTGCACGCGCGGGACGGGTTCGACATCGCCCCGGGCGGGGGGGAGGCCACGCTCCACGCCCTCGTCAAGCAGCGCTGCGGGCGCTGCGACCGTTCGTTCGTCTGCGCACGGCCCGCGCACGAGTGCGCCGTGTGCGCGGACGACGAGACGGCCTTCGATGCCATCTTCGGTTGAGCGCAACGCGCCGAAAGGAGAAGCCATGCAGTGGGATTTTTCGCCGGAACAGGTCGTGAAGGGCGAGGTGGGCTACGGACTGGATCACTTCCGCGCGGATCTCGCGACGGAGGTTGAGATGAACTCGCCCGGCGCGACGGCGGCCGAGCGCGCCGCGATCTTCGATGTGGTCTACGACCTCTGCCATTGGCTGGCACGGGGCCAGGACCAGGAGGCGTTCCTCGCGGGGCTCGCCCACGATCCGCCGACCTGCGAATTCCTGCGGGACATCGGCCCGGCGATGGCCCCCAACGTGGGCATGCTGGGCGCCATCCTGCAACGGATGATCATGGACGGAGTGGAGTCCGGACTCGAGCTCCAGGCGGCCCTCGCGAGCGCGGACGAGCTGCAGCGCCGGATCGTCGCGAACCCGGCGAGCCACGCAACCTGCTGAAGGCGACCGACGCGGTGGTGCGCAGGGCCACGCGCGTCGGGTACGATTCCATGGCGACCCTCGACCGCGCGTTCCGGCGGGAACCCGGCATCCCGCCGGCGACCCGGCGACGTACGGCGGGGGCGACACGGAATCGAGGCGATGACCATCCTGGTGAGTGAAGTCGGCCCGCGCGACGGGCTGCAGAGCATCAAGCGGGCGATGCCCACGGAAGCGAAGAACGGCTGGATCCGGGCCCTGGCGGCGGCGGGCCTGCGCGAGATCGAGGTGGCGTCGTTCGTCCCGCCGAAGCTCCTGCCGCAGATGGCCGACGCGGCCGAGGTCGTGCGCGAGGCGGTGAAGATCCCCGGCCTCACGGTGCTCGCCCTGGCGCCGAACCTCCGCGGGGCGCAGGACGCGATCGCGGCCGGCGCGCACAAGGTCACGATGCCGGTGTCGGCCTCGGAGGCCCACAGCCTCTCGAACCTGCGCAAGAGCGTGGATGCGGCCATCGAGGAGGTGCGCCGGGTGGTGGAATTCCGGGATGCGCTTCCCGCAGGCCACCGTCCCGGGATCGAGGTCGGCATCTCCACGGCCTTCGGCTGCACGCTGCAGGGCGAGGTGCCCGAGGACTTCGTCATCGCGGTGGCGGGCCGCCTCGCGGATGCGGGCGTGGACTCGATCGGGCTCTCCGACACGACCGGCTACGCGAATCCGATGCAGGTGCGGCGCCTCTTCCGGCGCCTCGGGGCCATCGTCGGCGATCGCATGGGCGGCGCGCACCTGCACAACACGCGCGGGCAGGGTCTCGCCAACGTGGTCGCCGCACTCGACGTGGGCGTCACCACCTTCGACGCCTCGCAGGGCGGCATCGGCGGCTGCCCCTACGCGCCGGGCGCGAGCGGCAACATCGTGACGGAGGACCTCGTGTTCCTCCTCGAGTCCATGGGGCTCGACACCGGCATCGACATGGAGAAGCTCCTCGCGGCGCGCAAGGCGCTGATGGAGGGGCTGCCCGGCGAGCCCGTCTACGGCCACGTGCCCGACGCGGGCCTGCCGAAGACATTCCGTCCCGCGGCGCAGGGGACGCGCGCATGAAGGCCACGCTTCCGCTCGAGGGCATCCGCGTCGTCGAGTTCTCGCACATGGTGATGGGCCCGGCTTGCGGGCTCGTCCTCGCCGACCTGGGCGCCGAGGTGATCAAGGTGGAGCCCGCGGGAAAGGGCGACCCCACGCGCAACCTCGTCAGCGCGGGCGCCGGCTTCTTCGCGGCGTTCAACCGCAACAAGAAGAGCGTGACGCTGGACCTCGCCTCGCCCGGGGGCATCGGGACGGCGAAGAAGCTCGTCGCGACCGCCGACGTGTTCCTGGAGAACTTCCGGCCCGGGGCGCTGGAGGCCAAGGGCCTGGGCTACGCGGCGCTCTCGGCCGCGAATCCGCGCCTTATCTACCTGTCCCTCAAGGGTTTCCTCAGCGGGCCCTACGAGCAGCGCACGGCGCTCGACGAGGTGGTGCAGATGATGAGCGGGCTCGCGTACATGACGGGGCCCGTGGGCCGGCCGCTGCGCGCGGGGGCGCCGGTGAACGACATGATGGGCGGCATGTTCGGCGCCATCGCCATCATGGCCGCGCTGCGCGAGCGCGACCGCACCGGCCGCGGCCAGTACGTGCAGAGCTCGCTCTTCGAGAACGCCGCGTGGCTCGTCTCGACGCACATGATGCAGGAGGCCGTCACCGGCAAGGCGCCCGTGCCGATGTCCGCCGGCAAGCGCGCCTGGGGCGTGTACGACGTTTTCACGACGGCCGACGGCAAGAGCCTCTTCGTGGGCGTGGTCACCGAACGGCAGTGGGAGATCTTCACCAGGCGGCTCGGCGAGCCGGCGCTCCTCGACCCGGCCTACGCGACGAACAACGACCGCTCGCGGGCGCGCGAGACGCTCATCCCGCTCGTCGCGGACATGCTCGCCAGGCGCTCCTGCGCCGAGATCGAGGCGATGTGCGAGGAGGCGGGGCTTCCCTTCGCGCGCGTGCAGACGCCCTCGGACCTCTTCGACGACCCGCAGCTGCTGGCGGGCGGCATGGTGGAGCTGACGCTTCCCGACGGAAAGGCCACGCGCATTCCCGCGCTCCCCCTCCAGTTCGGCGACGATCGCCTGGGGCTGCGGATGCCTCTGCCGAAGCCCGGCGAGCACAACGAGGAGATACTCGGCCCGCTTGGCGCCTGACGCCGCATCCGCTCAGCGCGGCAGCGGCTTCGCGAGGGTCGCGGCTTCGTCCTCGGTGGGCAGCTGCGGCCGGTCGCGCTCCCGGTTGACGAGGCAGAGGAACCCGAGCGGCTCGCCGGCCGCGGCGTGGAACTGGTGCCAGGTCATGGGCGGCACGCTCACGAGGTCGTTCTGCGCGAGCTCCCACGCCTGGTCTCCCACCAGGCAGCGGCCCTTGCCGCGGATCACCATCACGTTGTGCACGTGCTCGTGGCGCTCGAGCGTGGTCCAGCCGCCCGGGGCCACCTCGAAGTAGCGCAGTTGCGTCGCCATCGACGGGTCGTCGAAGAGCACCTGGCGCGTCACGTCCCTGAAGGGCGCGCTGCCTTCCTGCTTGTACTGGAGGACGTCGACGCCTTCCCAGTGGAAGGAGCCGTCGTGCTTGCGGACGAGCTTGTCGGTCATGTTTCCCTCACGCGCCTCACGAACTCGCGGCTCCTCCCGGGCAATGCATCGCCCGCCGTCAGCAGCCCGCCCCCGATCAGCAGCATCGTATCCATTCCGTAGTCGGAGATCATCTCCGGCACGCGCTCCACGCTCATGCCGCCGGCCGGCACGGGCACGATGGGGGCGAGGTCCTCCCACGGCGCGCGCGCGGCCGCGGCGATGCCGAGGCAGGTCTCGCGGCTGTAGCCGAACCGCCCCCCGTGATTGGGGAAGATCGTCGCGTCCGCGCCGAACAGGCGGAAGAGCTTGCCGAGGAGCAGCGCGGGAGCCACGCGCGACGCCCCGGCAAAGGCCGGATGCGCGAGCAGCGCCAGGCCGAACTCGCGGCGCATTTCGACGAAGACGGGCAGCCCCACGAGCATCGGCGCCACGAGCGCCATGCCCACGCCGCAATCCCGGGCGATTCGCGCCTGCTCCGCGATCGCCTTGGGGCTGCCGGAGAAAGTGGGCGCGTAGATCGTCCGGCCGCCGGTTTCGCGATTGGCCGCGGCGATGGCGGCCTGCACGGCCGGAACGCGCTCCGCGAAGGTCGAGTAGGACTGGTTTGCGAGGCCGTGGTCGTCCTTGACGACGTCGATGCCGGCGCGCGCGAACGTCCCGGCCAGATGGGCCAGGTGCGCCACCGTCGAGCCCTGCGGCTTCAACGCGGTGCAGGTGAGCGGGCGCGCCGTCGCGCCGACCCGCTCCCGGAGGCCGGCGACGCCGAACGCGGGGCCGGGGAAGGCGCTTGCGTACCCGGGCGGGAAGATCACGTCGTGCAGTTGCACCTCCGGCTGCAGCGAGCAGTTGCCGAAGAGCATGTTGGCGAGCTGCGACGCCTCGTGGCCGGTGGTGTCGGCGGCGAGCCCCAGCGTGACGTCGAAGGCGTCGGGGGTGGAGGTCGCGCGGACCGACTCGACGGTCGCGACCACCTCGGCCAGCACGCGCGCGTCGCCGATGGCCTCGACGGGCATCTCCACGCTCTGCTCGGCCGCCAGCGCCCGGGCGCGGGCCTCGATATCGTCGGGGGCGGCACCAACCTTGTACGTGACGAGGAGCCGCGGCAACTTCACCGGTAGACCTCGCGCCGATGGCCGACCTTTACGACGAACACGGTGAGCACCTGGTCTTCGATGGCGTACACCACCCGCCAGTCGCCGACGCGAATGCGATACCGGCCCTTCGTTCCCGAGAGCTTCTCCACGCCTTGCGGCCGGGGGTCGTCCGACAGGGAGGCGATGGCCTCCACGAGGCGCTGCCGGTTGCGCTTTCCGTCGACGGCCTCGAGCTCCTTCGCGGCCGACGACTTGATGACGAGCCTAAATCTTCCCACGCTTGCGCAGCGACTTGACCACGGCCTCGAAGTCGAGCGAGGGTTCCTTCGCCCGCTCGTCGAATGCCGCGAGGTCGACCGCGTCCTCCGCCAGCGTCCGGCGGACGGCGTCGTTCACGATCTCCGACACGGAGCGCGAGGAAACGGCCGATTTCAGGCGCAGGGCCTGATGCAGGTCGGCGTCGAAGTACACGGTGGCGCGCTTGGATGAGTCCATGGCCGTACTATAGCGTCATGACGTCATGACGTCAAAGCGTTCCGGTTCATGCCGCCCTCAACGAATCGACGATCTCCAACCGTGCCGCCCGCACGCTGGGCAGGAAACCGCCCACCAGGCCCATGAAGAGGGAAAAGGCGAGCGTCCACGCGACGATGGACGGCGTGAGGTCGAAGCCGAAGGCGAGCTGGCTGAAGCTCTGCCAGTTCATCGTGGTGATCGTGAATGCCTGCAGGAAGGACGCGAGCACGAGTCCC
>JAGRPO010000043.1 GCA_019449455.1 Betaproteobacteria bacterium
CGAGGCGAAGCCCGAGGAGGAGCCTTCCCTCCTCATGAACATCTTCGTGTCGTGGTTCCCGATGCTGCTGCTGATCGGCGTGTGGATCTTCTTCATGCGCCAGATGCAGGGCGGCGGGCGCGGCGGCGCCTTCTCGTTCGGCAAGAGCCGCGCGCGGATGCTCGACGAGAACCAGAACCAGGTGACCTTCGCCGACGTGGCCGGCGTGGACGAGGCCAAGGAAGAGGTCGGCGAGCTGGTCGAGTTCCTGCGCGACCCGTCGAAATTCCAGAAGCTGGGCGGTCGCATTCCGCGCGGCGTGCTGATGGTCGGCTCGCCCGGCACGGGCAAGACGCTGCTCGCGCGCGCCATCGCGGGCGAGGCCAAGGTGCCCTTCTTCTCCATCTCCGGCTCCGACTTCGTCGAGATGTTCGTGGGCGTGGGAGCCGCCCGCGTGCGCGACATGTTCGAGCAGGCCAAGAAGAACGCGCCCTGCATTGTGTTCATCGATGAGCTCGACGCGGTGGGCCGGCAGCGCGGCGCGGGCCTGGGCGGCGGCAACGACGAGCGCGAGCAGACCTTGAACCAGCTCCTCGTGGAGATGGACGGCTTCGAGGGCAACTCGGGCGTGATAGTTATCGCCGCGACTAACCGGCCCGACGTTCTCGACCCCGCGCTCATGCGCCCGGGCCGCTTCGACCGCCAGGTGGTCGTGCCGCTGCCCGACATCCGCGGCCGCGAACAGATCCTGCTGATCCACATGCGCAAGGTGCCGATCGCGCCCGACGTGGATGCGAACATCATCGCGCGCGGCACCCCCGGCATGTCGGGGGCGGACCTCGCCAACCTCGTGAACGAGGCGGCGCTTTTCGCCGCCCGCCGCAGCAAGCGCCTGGTGGAAATGGACGATTTCGAGGAGGCGAAGGACAAGATATTCATGGGCGCCGAACGCAAGTCCATGGTGATCACGCCCGAGGACAAGAAGAAGACCGCCTACCACGAGACCGGCCACGCGATCATCGGCAGCATCCTGCCGGGCTGCGATCCGGTGCACAAGGTTACCGTCATTCCGCGCGGCCGTGCGCTGGGTGTGACATGGGCGATGCCGGAGCTGGACCGCTACAGCCTCTACCGCGACCAGATGCTGGCGCAAATATGCATGCTGTTCGGCGGTCGCGCCGCCGAGGAACTCTTTATCGGGGACGTGTCCACGGGCGCGTCCAACGATTTCGAGCGCGCGACGCAGATCGCCCGCGACATGGTGACCCGCTACGGCATGTCCAATGCGCTCGGGCCGATGGTGTACGGCGAGAACGAGGGCGAGGTGTTCCTCGGCCGCTCCGTCACCACGCACAAGAACATGTCCGATGCGACGATGCAGAAAGTCGACCAGGAGATCCGCAGGATCATCGACGAGCAGTACGCGCTGGCCCGCAAGATCCTCGACGAGAACCGCGACAAGGTCGAGGCGATGACCAAGGCGCTCCTCGAGTGGGAGACGATCGACGCCGAGCAGATCAAGGACATCATGGCCGGCAAGCCCCCGCGGCCGCCCAAGCCGGTGGCCGCCAAGCCCAGCGCGCCGCCTCCCACCGACGGCGGCGCGAAGAGCGCGGAGCCCCCGACGCATCCGTCGCCCGCGGAATCCGCTTGATCGGCGAGA
>JAGRPO010000246.1 GCA_019449455.1 Betaproteobacteria bacterium
CGTGAGCATCTCGCGCTTGGTTCCGAAGCCTTCACGCTTCTCGACCCGGAATCCGGCGCCGGCGAGCGCCGAGCGCACCCCGCCGGCCACCGTCCAGGTGGCGAGCGTCGCGCCCGCGGCCGCGAGCCGGGCGAGCTCGCGCACCACCTCCGGGGACCACATCTCGGGGTTCCTGGCGGGAGAGAAGCCGTCCAGGAAGAGCGCGTCGGCGGTGGCCTCCAGCTGCGGCAGCAGTTCGCGCGCGTCCCCGGCCATCAGGGTGAGCTGCACTCGGCCGCCGTCGAATTGCAGGCGGTGGAATCCGGCGATCGGGGGCGGCCACACGGCGAGGAGCGCCGTCGCGAGCGGCCGAAGCTCCTCGAACGGCGCAAGGGCCTCGGCGAGGTCGCCGGGCGCGAAGGGGTGCCGCTCGACCGACACGAAGTGCAGCCGGGCGGGGCCTGCGCGATCGTTTCGCAAGGCGTCCCAGGCGGCGAGGAAGTTGAGCCCGAGCCCGAAGCCCGTCTCGAGGATGGTGAACGTGTCGCGCCCGCGCCAGCGCTCCGGCAGCGAGTTCCCCGCCAGGAAGACGTGGCGCGCCTGGGCGAGGCCCCCGTCGGCCGAATGGTAGATGTCGTGGAACTGCGGCGCGTAGGGAACGCCGTCGGGCGTGCGCTCGAGCCGCGCCGGGGTGACGCAGATGGATCGGCCGGTCATGGCGGGATGATACCGCCCCGACCGGTGCCGGCCGCAGGTCGCTAGAAGAGCAGTGCCGAGAGGCGGCGCCTGAATTCCGACACGAGATCGGGCTGGCCCGCGGCCATGTCGAAGACGGAGATCATCTTGCGGCGGCCGATGTCGTCGCCGAACGCGCGGTCCCGCGCCACGATCTCGAGCAGTTGCTCGAGCGCGGAGGCGAACTCGCGGCTGGCGATGTGAACCTCGGCGAGGTCCAGGCGCGCGGCCAGGTTGCCCGGATCGGCCTCGATTCGCCGTGCCAGCTCGCCCGCGGCCGGCAGCGTCGCGGCGCGCTCGGCCGCATCGAGGCGGGCGGCCATCGTGGCGTACGCCGAGGACTGGGGCGCGTTGGGCGAAAGGAGGGCCCACTGCTCCCGGGCGCCGTCCTGATCGCCGCGGTCGACGAGGATGGCGACCATGTCGAGACGAGCCGCGTCGTTGGACGGGTCCAGCGCGATGGCGTTGCGCAGGTGGTCCTCCGCGAGCTTCACCTGCCCGCCCGCCAGGGCCGCGCGCGCACGGCGCAGCTCGAGCTCGCTCGGGTCCGGCACCAGCTTCTGGAGGAAGGCGCGGATGGCGCCCTCCGGCTGGGCGCCGAGGAAACTCGACACGGGCCGGCCGTCCACGAAGGCGACGACGAACGGAATCGAGCGCGCGCCGAATTGCGCGGACAGCTCGGGGTTGTCGTCGGAATTCACCTTGACGAGCTTCCAGCGCCCGCCCGATTCGCGCTCCAGCTTCTCGAGCAGGGGCCCGAGAGCGCGGCACGGGCCGCACCACGGGGCCCAGAAATCGACCACGACGGGAACGTCACGGGACGCCTCGAGGACGTCGCGTTCGAAGGAAGCCAGGGAGGCGTCGATCATGGAATCTCTCCGGAACGGGGGGGCACGGACGAATAGATGGCGGCGACCTCCCCGGAGTTCAAGGCGGGAGCCGTGGTGGGTGCCGGCATCTTGATGAATAATGTTCCCGGCGCTCCACCGGAGCGGACGAAGAGGAAGACGCATGGCACTCAAGCTGGACCTTCCGGCCGGGCTCACGGGAACGGCGGAAATGGTGGTCGGCGAGCAGCACACGGCTCCGCGCGTGGGCAGCGGACGCATCCGCGTGCTCGCCACGCCGGTCATGATCAACCTCATCGAGGCGGCGGCGCTCGCGGCCGTCGAGCAGTCGCTCCCGGAGCAGCACCAGAGCCTGGGCACCCGGCTCGACATCACGCACATCGCCGCGACCCCGGTCGGCATGCGCGTGCGCGCCACCGCGGAAGTGGTCGGCGTCGAGGGGCGCACGATCCGCTTCCGCGTGCGCGCCGAGGACGAGCACGACCTCATCGGCGAGGGCACGCACGAGCGGGTGGTGGTGAACCTCGAGCGCTTCGACGAGCGCGTCCGCGAGAAGGCGGCTAGGCGGGGGCGCGAGCCTCGAGAAGCTTGAGCGCCTGGTAGAGGATGGGGTCGCCCGGCCCGCCGCTGGGGCTGACGATGTCCACCGGCACGGCCGGCCGCACGACTTCGCGCGGGGTGCCGTTGGCGTGGAAGACGCGGGCCGCGGGGTAGCGAAGGACGATCCCCGAGCCCGGCAGCCGCAGTTCGCGGATGTCGCCGCGCAATCCGGCCATCTCGGTGCCCACGAGCGTTGCCTTCGCGGCCACCTCCAGCCCGATGGCGAGCGATTCGCCCTCGCCGGCGGTCCACCGGTCGACCAGCACCACCGTGCGCGCGGCGTAGGCGAAGGGGCCGCGGGGCGAGACCTGCTCGACGGGCACGTCCGCGCTGCGTTTCGTCCCGCGCGGCGCGCGCACGATCCACGGCGACCTGGCCGTCACGAACCGCCCGAGCAGCGCCCGCGCCACCTCGGCGGAGCCGCCGGACTGGGTTTCGCGCAGGTCGAGGATCAGTCCGCGCGTCGACTTCAACTGCTGGAGGGCGGCGTCGAAATGCGGCACGAGGCCCGCGTCCCCGAGGTTGTTCTTCACGCGCAGGTAGCCGAGGTCGCGATCCTCGCCGATGCGGCGCGCGATGAGCGGCGGCGTGCCGGCCGCCGGCACGTCCTCGCGCGCGATGGCGAGGCGACGCACACGCCCCGCGAATTCCGCCTCGATGGCGAGCGTCCCCGTCCAGGGTCCCGCGACCAGGCGGCGCAGGGCCCAGTCCCTCGCCCGCGGATCGGCCTGGCGGTTGCGGCGCAGCATCCCCCGCACCGCCTGCTCCACGGGCTTCGACTGGATCGAGGTCACGCGCATGCCCGGCACGGCACCGGCCACGTCCGCGATGCTGCCCGCGCGCACGGCCGAGATCATGGCCTGGCCGCCGATCCATTCGCCCCAGAGGTCGGTGGCCGTCGGCACCGGGCGCAGCGAGCCCGGCCGGTGCGCGTCGAGCGTCACGTGCTCGTCGTTCAATTCGGCGATGGCGCCCTCGAGCGCGGCGACGAGGTCCTCGCGCGTGCGGGCCGCGGCGGCACGCGGCCGCCATCGCGCGCTGGCCGAGCTCCAGTCCTGGCCCCGCTCGAGGTAGGCGTAGCCCTCGTCGATGGCTCGCCAGAGCGCGTCGAAGTCCGCGGCGCCTCCGGTCGAGGCGGGCGCGGCCCTTCCCAGGGCGGGCCCGGCCGCCAGGACGGCGAGCGCGTCGCGCAGGAATCGCCGGCGTCCGTGCATCGCGCGCGGCCTACCGCTCGAGGGGCGGGGAAACCCCGTCCGGAAGCGGAGTGCGAGCCACGTTCATGACCATGGCGAGCGTCGAGTAGTAGCCGCAGATGCCGCACAGGTCGACGACGCCGCGCTCCCCGAACAGCTCGACGGCGCGTCCGTAGGTGGCGTCGCTCACGCTCCGGTTGCCCTGGAGCTCCTGCAGGAAATCGTGCACGACGGCCTCGTCGGCCGCCATGTCGTCGGGGCGCCGGCCCTCGGCCACGGCGCGGATGTGACCGGCCGGGACGCCGGAGCGCTCCGCGATCGGCTGGTGGACGTGCCACTCGTACTGCTGGTCCCAGCGGCGCGCGACGATGAGGATCGCGAATTCCGAGAGCCTCGGCGCAAATGCGCTCTTGTAGCGCAGGTACTCGCCGGCCTTCTGCAGCGGCGACAGGAAATCGGGACTGCGAAGCAGCGGGACGAACGGGCCGAACACCCCCCCCCGGGGGCTGGTCGCGAGTTCGGCGGCGGCGCGCTTCTGCGCCGGCGTGAGGCTTGCGTCGGGCAACGGGGGGAGGCGGTCGGGTCCCATGGTCACACCACTTTTGCGTTGATGTCGTAGATGCCGTCGATGTGCGCGGTCATGATGTCGCCCGGCTTTACCGGGCCGACGTTCTCCGGCGTTCCCGAGTAGATGATGTCGCCGGGAAAGAGTTCATAGAACCTGGACAGATTCGCGATCTGCTCGGCAACGTTCCACGTCATCTGGTTGAGGTTCGCGTTCTGCTTGACGGTTCCGTTCACCTTGAGCCAGATCGCGCCCTTGGTGAGGTGGCCGGTCCTGTCGGCGGGGTGCAGGTGGCTGATGACGGCCGACTTGTCGAAGCTCTTGCCCACCTCCCACGGCTTCTTCTGGTCGCCCATGGCGCGCTGCAGGTCGCGGCGCGTCATGTCCAGTCCGACGGCGTAG
>JAGRPO010000247.1 GCA_019449455.1 Betaproteobacteria bacterium
ATCGTGCCGATGAGCTTCCTGATGCCTCCGTAGGCCGCGTTGATGTAGATCTCGGTGAGCGCCATCGGCAGCTTCGCCTTGCCCGCGTAGCGGAAGCCCGTCACCTTCACCCAGCGCTGGCCGGGCGGGCAGCGCAGCAGCCCGGCGAGCGCCTCGTCGGCGATCACGTCCTCGGCCTCGGTGGTCACGAGCCGCGTGTCCTCGACGTAGCGGGGCAGGTCGGAGATCGCGGCCGTGGACTGCACGTAGCCGGGGTCGACGCGGCTCGCCTTCACCGTCGTGCCGATGCCGCGCTGGCGGCTGACGAGCCCACGATCATGGAGCCGCCGGATCGCCTCGCGGATCGTGTGCCGGCTCACCCCGAACTGCGTGCACAGCTCGAACTCGGTGGGCAGGAGGCTGCCCACGGGGTAGCGCCCGCCGGTGATGTCGTCGATGAGGCGCTGGGCCACCAGCAGGTACTGCGGGGGGCGCGCCACCAGGGGGGCGGGGGAGCGGACGTTCACAGGGCGCCGGCTTTCGTCAGGGTGTCGATGCGGGCCTCATCGTAACCGAGGTCGCGCAGGAGCTCGCGCGTGTGCTCGCCGAGCCGGGGCGCGATGCCGACCTTCTCCTCCTCGCCTGGGCAGCGGATCGGGCACGCGATCGTGCGGATCGTGCCGCGGGCGGGGTGGGGCGCCTCCATGATGCGTCCCTGCTCCTTCACGAACGGGTTCTCGAGCGCCTGGGCGATGTCGTAGACCGGCGCGACGGGCACCTTGCCGGAGAGCCGCTCGATCCACTCGGCGGTGGTGGCGGCGCCGAGCACCTCGTCCATGTCGCGCGTGAGCTTCTCGCGGTTGGCGAGCCGCGCCTTGTAGCTGCCGTATTCGGCGCCGGCCGCCCACCCGGGCTTGCCGACGGCCTCGGCGAAGGCGCCCCAGAACTTCTCCTTGTTGCACATCACGAAGATCCAGCCGTCCTTCGTGCGGTAGAGCTGGCTGGGCGTGAGCGACGGATGCGCCCCGCGCGGCTCGCGGCCGATCTTCGCGCCTTCGTTCAGGTACCACGCCGCGGGGTAGTTGAGGTTGGTGAGCGCCACGTCGAAGAGGCTCACGTCGATGTCGCGGCCGCGCCCCGTGGCCCTCGACTCGATGATCCCGGCGAGAAGCCCCAGCGCGGCGGTGACGCCCGTCATGAGGTCGACGACGGACAGCCCGAAGCGCGCCGGCGGACCGTCGGGCTCGCCGGTCACCGACAGGTAGCCGGCCTCGGCCTGCATGAGGTAGTCGTAGCCCGGCCAGGCGGCGCGCGAGCCGGTGCGGCCGTAGGCCGACAGGTGGCCGCAGACGATGCCCGGGTTGTGCGCCGACAGGTCCGCGTAGGTGAGGCGGAGCTTGCCGGCCAGGTCGCCGCGCAGGTTGTCGAAGGTGGCGTCGGCGCTCTTCACGAGGTCGGCGAGCACGCCGCGGGCCTCGGGGATCTTGAGGTTGAGCGTGAGGCTCTTCTTGTTGCGGTTGAAGGCCTCGTAGAAGTGGCTGTCGCCGGGGCCGAAGTAGTACGGTCCCACCAGGCGCCCGACGTCGCCGCCGTCGGCCGGGTTCTCGATCTTGATCACCTCCGCGCCGAGGTCGGCCAGGTGCTGCGTGCCGAAGGGCCCGGCGCCGTACTGCTCGATGGCGACGATGCGCACGCCGGTCAGCGGCAGGCTCATGCGGGATTGCGCTCGATGAGCTGCCTGGCGATGATGATGCGCTGCATCTCGTTGGTGCCCTCGCCGATGAGCAGCAGGGGCGCGTCGCGGAAGTAGCGCTCGACGTTGTACTCCTTCGAGTAGCCGTAGCCGCCGTGGATGCGCATGCACTCGAGCGCGTTCTCCATCGCCGACTCGGTGGCGAAGTACTTCGCCATGCCCGCCTCCATGTCGCACCGGTCGCCGCGGTCGTAGGCGAGGGCGGCCGACTCCACCAGCAGGCGCGAGGCTTCCACGCGCGTGGCCATCTCGCCCAGCTTCAGCTGGATGGCCTGGTGCTCGCAGATCGGCTTGCCGAAGGTCTTGCGCGTCTGCGCATAGGCCACGGCTTCCTGCAGCGCCGCCCGCGCCACGCCCACCCCGCGCGCGGCCACGTTGATGCGTCCCAGCTCCAGGCCCGAGAGCACCTGCTGCAGCCCCTTGCCCTCGACGCCCCCGATGAGGCGGTCGGCCGGGATGCGGTAGTCCTCGAACACCAGCTCGCAGGTGTCGATGCCGCGATAGCCCAGCTTCTCCAGCTTGCGGGCCACCTTGAAGCCGGGCCCCTTCTCGGCGATGAAGAGGCTCATGCCCTTGTGGCGCGGCTTCGCCTCGAGGTCCGTCTTCACCAGCAGCGCGATGGTGTTGCCGTACATGCTGTTGGTGATCCAGGTCTTGGCGCCGTTCACCACGTAGTGGTCGCCATCCCTCACGGCCACGGTGCGGATCGCCTGCAGGTCGGTGCCCGCGTCCGGCTCGGTGAGGCCGACGCCGCCCCGCAGCTCGCCCGTGGCGAACTTCGGCAGGTAATGGCGCTTCTGCGCCTCGGTGCCGCTTCGCTGCACGGCCGCGGCCATGATGAGGTGCGAGTTGATGATGCCGGAGACGCTCATCCACACGGCCGCCATCCGCTCCACGATCTTCGCGTAGGTGGAGGTGGAAAGGCCCAGGCCGCCGTACTCCGGATCGATGATGCAGCCGAAGAGGCCCAGCTCCTTCATCTTCTCCACGATCTCGGCGGGGTACTCGTCGGCCTTCTCGAGGCGGTGCGCGTTGGGGCGCACCTCGGCCTCGAGGAACTTGTCGACGCTGTCGAGGACCATCTGTTCCATCTCGAGCTGCTCGGGGGTCACGGCGCTTCCTTTCGGGTTCGGGGGGTCGGGTTGTCAGCCGCGGGCCGCGAGGCCCTCGGCGAGGTCGCGGGCGTCGGTGCCGCGGTCGAGCGCGAGGACGAGGTCGCGGATTTCCTCGGCGCGCGACGCCGACACGGCCAGGCGCGCGTTGGCCATGAACTTCGACGCGATCTCGTCGTTGGTGATGGGGCGGTCGACGCAGCCGCGGTTCATCTCCTCGCGATGGCGCAGCTCGCGGCCGTCGTTCGTGGTGACGATCACCTCGCCCGAGTAGTACTTCGGGAAGGGGGAGGCGGGGTCGGCTTCGTATTCGACGCGCTGCGCGAGTGCCAGCACCTCGGCGTCGGCGAGAGCGGCTTCCTCGAGGTGCGCGAGGCCGAAGGACCCGCGGGCGAGCGCGGTGGCCACGACGTAGGGAATGCTGAACTGGGCGTCGTAGCTGTTCTGCGGGCGCTTCTTCGTGGCCACCGGCTCGCATACCGTCTTCACCACTTCCCGCGGCACGAGGGCGCGCACGGAGCGGATGTCGGCGATCTTGAGGCCGTGCCTGTCGCGCAGGATGGCGGCCGCGTCGGCGCAGGCGTGCGTGAAGTGGCAGGCCGGGATGGGCTTCACGGCCACCCGGGCCACTTCCCAGGTCTCGCCCAGCCCGGCGGTGGCGAGCGATAGATCGATGTCCTTCGCGTGCGCGCCGAGGTGGCTCGCGAAGAGGCCGAAACGGCCTTCATAGGCCTCGCGCGGGCCGACGAAACCGTGGCGGGCGAGGGAGGCGGCGGTGAAGCCGGCCACGCCCGCCCAGCCCGGGTGCATGCGCTTGGTCCACGCGCCGTCGTTCAGGAACTCGAGGCTGCCCGAGGCGGCACTGAGCGCGATGCCTTGCGCCATCGCGAGCTGCGCCGCATTGAGCCCGAAAAGGCGTCCGGCGATGAGGGTGGCCGAGAACGCGCCCACCAGCCCCGTGGGGTGGAAGCCGACCTGGTGGAAGGCGCCTTTCGCGACGGAACCGAGGCGCGTGCCCGCCTCCATGCCCACGACGTAGGCGGCCAGCAGGTCCTGGCCGTCCAGGCCGCAGTGCGCGGCCACGCCCAGGGCGCTCGGGAAGCACGCGGCCGTCGAGTGGATGACGCCCTGGACGTGCGTATCGTCGAAGTCGAGGCCGTGCACGAGGATGCCGTTCATGAGCATCGCGTCGCGCAGCTGCAGCCGCGCGGGCATGCCGATGACGGGCATGTCGCCGAGCCCGGCGGACAGGTCGGTCATGGCGGAGAGCGAGCGATGCGCGAACTCGTAGCGGGTGGACGCGTGCGCGATGCCCACCGCGTCGAGGATGAGGTACCTGGCGCGCTCGAGGACTGCCGCGGGAATCGCCTCGGAGCGCAGGCCCTCCGCGAAGACCGCGAGCGTTTCGGCGATGGTGGCGCCGCGCGCCGCCGCTTCGGGGGTCGTGCCGACGGGGATGGCCATGTTCGTCATGGAGATGTCCTTTCCGGCTCGCTAGAGGAGCACGAGGGAGATGGAGGGGATGTAGGTGATGAGCATGAGGCCGCCGAGGCGCACGAAGTAGAACGGCAGCACGCCGCGAACCACCTCGTGCACCGGGAGCCTGGAGATGCCGCTCATCACGAAGAGGTTGAGGCCGATGGGCGGGGTGAGGGTGGCGATTTCCACGTTGGCCACCATCACCACGGCGAAGTGGATGGGGTTGATGCCGAGCGCGGTGGCCACGGGGAAGAGCAGCGGCGAGGTGAGCACGATCATCGCCACGCCGTCCAGGAACATGCCGAGCACGAGCAGGACCAGGTTCGCGACGAGCAGGAACTGCCAGGCGCTCATGTTGATGCTCGTGATGTACTGCACGACGCTCGCCGAGATGCCCATGCGCGCGAGCACGAAGCCCACCAGGCTGCCGCCCATCACCACCGCGAAGATCATGGTGGTCTGCAGCACCGAGTCCCTCAGCACCGTCCACACGCCGCCCACGGTGACGCTGCGGTAGACGAGGATGCACAGGATCGCCGCGTAGACGGCGGCGAAGGCCGAGACCTCGGTGGGGGTGAGGTAGCCGGTGTAGATGGAGCCGATGATGAGCACGGGCATGAGGAGGGCGGCACCGGCCTTGGGCAGGCGCCTCGCGAACCCGCCCCAGTCCGCCCGGGCGGTGGTGGTGCCATAGCCGAAGTGCCGTGACATCCACGCGACGGCGGTGAGGAGGAGGGTGGCCTCCATGAGGCCGGGCATCACGCCGGCGATGAAGAGCTTGTCCACCGGCAGCCCCACGATCGAGCCGATGAGGATGAAGCCGAGGGACGGCGGGATCATGAGCCCGAGCGTGCCGCCGACGGCGACGATGCCCGCGGAGAAGCGCGCCGGGTAATCCTCGCGCTTGAGCCCCTCGACGGTGGCCGCGCCGATGGCCGCGGCGGAGCCCACGCTCGAGCCGGAGATGGCGGCGAAGAAGACGCAGGCGATCATCACGCTGATGGCGAGCCCGCCCTGGACGGCGCGCACGATGCTGCCGATCAGGTCGATCATGAGGCCGGCGATGTTGCCGCGCATCATGAGGTTGCCGGCCAGGATGAACATCGGCACCGCCATGAGCGGGTAGCTGTTCACCGCCTTGAAGGCGGTCTGCGCGATGACGGTCATCGGCACGCCGTCGATCATGAGGATGAGGCCGGTGGTGACCAGCCCCAGCGCCACGGCCACGTGCGAGCCGACGGCCAGGAGTGCCAGCATCAGGACGACGGCGAGGAACATCAGCATGGCCGTTCCCCCGCCCTAGAGCTCGGAGCCCGTCGGGCCGCCCGACACGAACGGGTCGCCGCGGCGAAGCAGCACCACGAAGCAGCGCAGGTAGTAGCCCCCGAGGAGTGCCGCGCCGATCGGCATGGCGAGGAAGACGATCCACTGCGGGATGTCGAGGTTCGACTCCGACACCATGCCCATCGTGTAGTAGCGCACGAGCTGCGGGATCGAGGAGGCGAAGAGGACGGCGCTGAAGCCGATGCCCGCCGCGACGGAGGCGAAGTGCATGGCGCGCCGGATTCCCGGCGGCATCGCGTCCACCAGCATCTCGGTGCGGATGTGGTGCCCGTGCCGCCCCGCCACGCCGAGCGTGAGG
>JAGRPO010000248.1 GCA_019449455.1 Betaproteobacteria bacterium
GCGCTCGCCGATGGAACGCCGGTCGTGTTCGACCCGGCCGTGTACTGCGGCGACCGCGAGGCGGACATCGCGATGACGGAGCTCTTCGGCGGATTCCCGAAGGACTTCCACGCCGCCTATCGCAACGCCTGGCCGCTGGACGACGGCTACCCGGTGCGGCGCGACTTCTACAACCTCTACCACGTGCTCAACCACGCGAACCTGTTCTCGGGCTCCTACGTGGAGCAGTCGGCGCGCCTGATCGAGCGGCTCATCGCCGAGATCCGGTAGCCGTGAACCTCGCGATCGCGAAATGGACGCTGGGCCCGCTGCTGCTCGTCCAGGGCTGGCGAGTGCGGCGCGTCACGCCGGTGCTGCCAGAGCCCGCGGGGCCGCGCGAGGGCGTGGCCGGCGAGGGCGCGCCGCTTCGCCTGCTGGTAGTGGGCGATTCGGCCGGCGCGGGCGTGGGCGCGGCCTTGCAGGACGAGGCGCTCGCGGGGCGCATCGTCGCGCGGTTGCGGGACCGCTTCCGCGTCGAATGGCGCGTCGTGGCGCGCACGGGGGCCACGACCGCATCCACGATCCGGCACCTGGAGCGCATCGCGCCCTTCGCCACGGACGCGGTCGTGACGTCGCTGGGCGTGAACGACGTGACGGGCGAAGTGGGCGTGGAGCGCTTCCTCCGGCGCCAGGGAAAGCTTCATGCGCTGCTGCGCGAGCGCTTCGGCGCGCGGCTCATCCTCGCCTCGGGTCTTCCGCCCATGCACCACTTCCCGGCCCTGCCGCAGCCCCTTCGCTGGTACCTCGGGGCGCGGGCGCGCGAACTCGACCGCGCGCTGGCCGGTTCGCTCGCCGGCGGCCACGGCGCCGAGCACCTTCCGTTCGAAGGCGAAGTCGACGCCGCGCGCATGGCGGCCGACGGATTCCATCCCGGGCCGCCGATCTACGACGCCTGGGGCGCGGCCGCGGCGAAGCGAATCGGCGCGGCGTTCGCCGGAGCCTGACGGGAACGCGCGGCGAACCCGCGTACCATGCGGGAAGGGCCCCCTCGCGAGGCGGCCGCCCGCCTTCCGCAATCACCGGAGCACCGATTGCCTGGCTACAACGTCGAGACGAACACGCAGCGCATCGGAGAGCTGGACTACCGGGTGCGCGCCCTCACGGACCGGCGGCAGTACAGCGACCCCGATGGAGAAGCCGAGCGCGCCGGCGTGACGCCGGCCTCCTGGCCGCTCTTCGGCGTGCTGTGGCCCGCGGGCATCGCGCTCGCCGAGGCGATGAGCGTGATCCCCATCGCGGGCCTGCGCATCCTCGAGGTGGGCTGCGGGCTGGGGCTGTCGAGCCTGGTGCTCGCGCGGCGCGGCGCGGACATCACCGCGAGCGACCACCATCCGCTGGCCGAAGCCTTCATGCGCCACAACACCGACTTGAACGACCTGGCGCCGATCCCCTTCAGCCACGCGGCCTGGGGAGGACCGGACCCGGGGCTCGGGCGCTTCGACCTGCTGATCGGCGCCGACGTCCTCTACGAGCACGAGCACCCGAGGCTGCTCGCGGCGTTCCTCGCGCTGCACGCCAACCCGACCGTGCAGTTCGTGATGGCCGACGCCGGGCGCGGGCACTGCGGGCGATTCAGCGAGCGGATGCTGGCGCAGGGATACACGCGCGTGGAGAAGCGCGTGCAGTTCGGCGGAAGCTGGCCGCCGGGCGCGGGGGGAAGGATGCTCACTTACGATCGCGCTGGCCCGCCGGTTGCGGCGGGACGGGCCTGAGGAAGGCCGTCCGCCGGAACGGGTCAGCGGTCCAGCGGGCTCACCACGCCGCGCCCGCCCCGATTGAGGACGTGGGTGTAGATCATGGTGGTCGAGACGTCCTTGTGGCCCAGCAGTTCCTGAACCGTGCGGATGTCGTAGCCCGACTCCATGAGGTGCGTGGCGAAACTGTGGCGCAGCGTGTGCGAGGACACGGGCTTCAGGATCTGCGCCCTGGCCGCCGCCCGCTTGATGGCGCGCTGGAAGGTCTGGTCGTATGCGTGATGGCGGCGGCGAATGCCGCTTCGGGGGTCCTCCGACAGGCGATCCTGCGGGAAGACCCAGTGCCACCCCAGTTCGATGCCGGCCGCCGGCTTCTTGCGTTCCAGCGCCGCGGGCAGCTCGACGCCTGGCACGCGCGCGGCCCGGTCGGCCCGGTGAATGGCGCGCACGAGTTCCAGGTGGGCCGCCATCTCGTCGACGAGCGAGTCGGGAAACATCGTGATGCGGTCCTTGCCGCCCTTGCCCTCGCGGACGACCACCTCACGCCGCACGAGATCCACGTCCTTCACCCGAAGCCGCAGGCATTCCATCATCCGCAGGCCCGTGCCGTACATGAGCCTTGCCATCAGCGCGTGCGTGCCGCGCAGGTTGGCAAGCAGGGCATGCACCTCCTGCCGCGTGAGGACGACGGGCAGCCGCCGCGGGCGCCTGGAGCGCACGATCTCGTTCATCCACGGCAGCTCGACCGCGAGCACCGCCTTGTACAGGAAGAGCAGCGCCGCCAGCGCCTGGTTCTGGGTCGCGGCGGCAACGTGCCGGTCATTGGCGAGCGACGAGAGAAAGGCCGTGACGTGCTCGGCGCCCATCTCCCGCGGATGGCGGCGGCCGTGGAAGTGCACGAAGCGCCGGATCCAGTGCACGTAGGTCTCTTCCGTGCGGCGGCTGTAGTGGCGGGCGCGGATCACCCGGCGGACTTCTTCCAGGAGACGGGGCGGGCGCGGCGGGCTGGTTGACGAATAATCCGGCGGGGGTGGGGCGTTTGTCATCGGCGTTATCGGAGGAGTCGATGACATTTCGAACGCCGATCAAGGACTTCCCGTTGACCGGTTTCCCCTGGGCAGACAGAATGGCCGTGTTATCAATCATCGGCGCCGGATTATCGGGAGTTACCGCCCCGAACACCTGTCGCCCCAATACTAGTTA
>JAGRPO010000249.1 GCA_019449455.1 Betaproteobacteria bacterium
GCTCACGACCGACACGAAATGGTCTTTCATGCGGTCGGCCTCCTTGAGGCGCGTGACGTCGATGCCGAGCACGATCACGCCCTCGACCTCGCCGTCGGCGCCGCGCAGCGGCCAGTGCAGCACGTCGAGGTCGATGGTGCGTCCGTCGGGACGGGGACGCCGGAGCGTGTAGTGCGTGGACTCCCCGCCGAGGGCGAGGCGAAGGTGCGGTTCGACCTCCGCGAACCTCTCCGCGCCGAGGATATCCTCGACCCGCCGGCCGTTGATCTCCTGCGCCGACAGCCCGAGGAGCTCCGCGTACGCCTTGTTGTGGACGACGGCGCGCTGGTCCTGGTTCACGAACACGATCGCGGCCGGCATGAACTCGACGAGCTGGCGGAACTGCGATTCGCTCTTGCGCAGGCGCTGCTCGGCGAGCTTGCGGTCGGTGATGATCCGCGCGAGCCCGCGGTAGCCGCGGAACCGGCCGCGGTCGTCGGTCACCGGCACCGCGCCGATGGACAGCCACGACTGCGGGCCGTCGGCCGACCCCTGGTGGATCTCCAGGTCGCGAAACGGCCGGCGCTCCTCGAGGACGCCGCGATGGGTCCCCCAGTCGGCCTCCGTGAGCTCGGGCGCTTCCAGCTCGGGACGGGGCAGCATCGAGTCGCGCCAGCGCGACCAGGCGGGCGCGGACCAGGCGACGAGCTGGAAACGCTCGTCCATCTCCCAGTACAGGTCCGACGAGAGCTCGGAGAGCGCCCGGAACCGCGCCTCGCTTTCGGCGAGCGACTTCTCCGCGAGCTTCCTCGCGGTGACGTCGGCATTGGTGCCGCTCGCGCGCAGCGCCCGCCCTGCCGCATCGCGGGCCGTCACCTTCCCGCGGCACCGGAGCCACATCCAGGCGCCCTTCGCGCCGCGGACGCGAAACTCGGCGTCGAATTCGGCGGCGGTCCCCTTGAGCGCCGCCGTGCCCGCCGCGCGCGTGCCTTCGAGATCGTCGGCGTGCACGATCGAGAGCAGATCGGCGATCCGGCAGCTCGTCTCCCCGGGGCGCTCGCCGAGCATCTGCTTCCAGTTGGCGTTGAGCCACATCGTGTCGTTGGCGATGTCCCAGTCCCAGATGGTGAGCGACGATCCCTCCAGGGCGTTGCGGACGCGGTCGCGCTCGCGCGCCAGCACGGCGTTGACCTTGGCCAGGGCGGCCCGCCGGCGGCGAAGCAGGACGAGCGCCACGCCCATGAAGATCGCCGCGACCGGCAGGATCGCGAGGAGGAATGCGTCGGCGAAGGAGATTTGCAGTCCGGGCACGGGGGCGGCTAGGGAGTTCCGGGATCGCTCGCCGGGATGGCCGCGCGAAGCCGGGGAACGAGCGCCTCGACGGCCTCGCGGTCGGCACGGGCGGCGGCCTCCTCGAGCTGCGCGCCGATCCGGCCGGCTTCGGGGAAGCCGTACGGGGCCGAGGAGCCCTTGAACGCGTGGCCCACGGCGCGGATCGCGGCGAAATCGCCGGCGGCGAGCGCGGCGTCGAGCCGGGCCAGGTCCGCGCGGCGCGTCGAGAGGTAGAGCCCGAGGAGTTCCCGCATGTCGTCGGAAACGTCGGGCGGGGGATCGTCGGGCCGCGGCGGGTTCATGGGCCTGGCACCTCGGGCGCGCTCAGGAGGACTCGACGGACTTCAGCTGCGGGAACAGGATCACGTCGCGGATCGAGGGGCTGTCGGTGAAGAGCATGGCCAGCCGGTCGATGCCGATGCCCTCGCCGGCGGTCGGCGGAAGCCCGTACTCGAGCGCGCGGATGTAGTCGGCGTCGTAGTACATCGCCTCCTCGTCGCCGGCCTCCTTCGCCTTCGCCTGCTCGGTGAAGCGCGCGGCCTGGTCCTCGGGGTCGTTCAGCTCGGAGAATCCGTTGGCCATCTCGCGCCCGGTGATGAAGAGCTCGAAGCGGTCGGTGACCGCGGGGTTCGCGTCGCTCGCGCGCGCGAGCGGGGAGACGTCCGTGGGGTGCGCGATGATGAAGGTCGGCTGCACGAGCTTCGATTCGGTGGTGGCCTCGAAGAGCTTCAGCTGCAGCAGCCCGAGCCCGTCCGTCGGGAACACCTCGATCTCGAAGGGGCCGAGCGCGGCCCTCAGGTACTCGGGCTTCGAGAGCTCCGCCAGCGGGTACTTCGGGTTGTATTTCGCGATCGCCTCGGCCATGGTCAGCCGGTCGAAGGGCCGCGCGAGGTCGATCGTCTCGCCCTGGTAGGCGAGTGTCGCCGTGCCCACGACCTTCTGCGCGCATTCGCGCAACAGGGTCTCGGTGAGGTCCATGAGGTAGCGGTAGTCCCGGTAGGCCTCGTAGAACTCGATCATCGTGAACTCGGGGTTGTGGCGCGTGCTGATCCCCTCGTTGCGGAAATTGCGGTTGATCTCGAAGACCTTCTCCAGCCCCCCCACGGTCAGGCGCTTGAGGTAAAGCTCCGGCGCTATGCGCAGGAACATGTCCATGTCGAGCGCGTTGTGGTGCGTCGTGAAGGGCTTGGCGGCCGCGCCCCCGGGGATCGGGTGCAGCATGGGCGTCTCCACCTCGAGGTAGCCGCGCGCCACGAAGAACTCGCGGATCGCCTGCACCAGCTTCGAGCGCTTGATGAAGGTATCGCGCGACTCCGGGTTCACGATGAGATCCACGTGCCGGTTGCGGTAGCGCGCCTCCATGTCCGCCAGCCCGTGGAACTTGTCCGGCAGCGGGCGCAGCGACTTCGCGAGCAGCCGGATCGAGGTCACCTGGATGGTGAGCTCGCCGGTGTTGGTGCGGAAGAGCGCCCCCTCCGCGCCGACGATGTCGCCCAGGTCCCAGTGCTTGAAGTCCTCGTAGGCCTCGGGCCCGAGGGCGTCGGCCCGCACGTAGACCTGGATGCGCCCGCTCATGTCCTGGAGGGTCGCGAAGGACGCCTTGCCCATCAGGCGCTTCAACATCATCCGGCCGGCCACGCAGGCGCGCGGCGCCGCGGCCTGGAGATCTTCCTTGGTGGCCGTGCCGTGGGCGGCGTGCAGGTCGGCCGCCAGGTGCTCGCGCACGAAGTCGTTGGGGAACGCCTGTCCCTTCTCGCGCAGGCGGGCGAGCTTGGCGCGCCGCTCCGCGATGATCTGGTTCTCGTCCTGGGGCGGCTCGGCCGGCGGGTTCTTCTTGTCTTCGGACATGGTCAGACGCCTTGCTTGAGGGATGCTGCGATGAAGTCGTCGAGGTCGCCGTCGAGCACGGCCTGGGTGTTGCCCACCTCGTGATTGGTGCGAAGGTCCTTGATGCGCGACTGGTCGAGGACGTAGGAGCGGATCTGGTGGCCCCAGCCGATGTCGGTCTTGGTGTCCTCCAGCGCCTGCTTCTTCTCGTTCCTCTTGCGAAGCTCGAGCTCGTAGAGCTTCGCCTTGAGCATCGCCATGGCCTCCGCCCGGTTCCGGTGCTGCGAGCGGTCGTTCTGCGAGGAAACCACGGTGTTGGTGGGCAGGTGCGTGATGCGCACGGCCGAGTCGGTCTTGTTGATGTGCTGCCCGCCGGCGCCCGAGGCGCGGTAGGTGTCGATCCTCAGGTCGGCCGGGTTGATCTCGATCTCGATCGACTCGTCGACCTCGGGGTACACGAACACGCTCGCGAACGAGGTGTGGCGGCGCGCGTTGGAGTCGAACGGAGACTTCCTCACCAGCCGGTGGATGCCCGTCTCCGTGCGCAGGTAGCCGTAGGCGTAGGGCCCGTTCACCTTGATCGAGGCGCTCTTGAGCCCCGCCACCTCGCCGTCGGACTCCTCGAGGACCTCCACCTTGTAGCCGCGCTTGTCGCAGTACTTGAGGTACATGCGCAGCAGCATCTGCGTCCAGTCCTGCGCCTCGGTGCCGCCCTGGCCCGCGTTGATGTCCACGAAGCAGTTGTTGGGGTCCATCGGGTTCGAGAACATGCGCTGGAACTCGAGCCCGGCCACCAGCTTCTCGACGGCGGCCGCGTCGGCGCGGACGGAGGACAGCGTGGCGTCGTCGCCCTCGGCCTTGGCGAGCGCGAAGAGCTCCGTGGAATCCTTCAGGCTCGACTCGATCTGCCCGATCACGTTGACGACGCCCTCGAGGCTGGAGCGCTCCCTGCCGAGCTCCTGGGCGCGGGCGGCGTCGTTCCAGACGGTCGCGTCCTCGAGGATCCTGCTGACTTCGGCTAGGCGGGTCTTCCTCGCGTCGAAGTCAAAGATACCTCCGGAGTTCGGCCGTTCGATTGGCCAGGTCCGAGAGGGAGTTTTCGATCGCGTTGAGCTGGTCGGCTTCCATTGCGTATGCGGCTTTCGCTAAACATGGAAGTATACCGGGGACTAAAGGGGACGGTTCCCAGGAACCGTCCCCTTTTTCTCTGGCGACCAGTGCTCGATCACGAGCTGCAGGGTTTCGGCGCCGTTGAACTCGTTCACGTCGAGGCGGTAGACGGCGTCGATGGCCGCGGGGAAGGGGCCCGCCTCGCCGAATCGCATGGCGGTGACGCGCCGCGCTCCCAGGGCCAGGGCGAGGCGGGTGTGACTGAGGCCCACGACGCGCTGGGATTCGACCGCGAAGCGCCCGGCGAAGCGTGGCTCGGGGAATCCCTGTCCCCAGACATGGCGGCGCAGCTCGGCGGCGAATTCGAAGGTCATGTCGCCGGGGCCGAGCTCGCCGTCGGTCTCGATTCTCTGCTCGAGGTCGGCGGGCGACAGGAGCTCCCGGGCCACGGATTCGAAGGCCGCGCCGAACGCCTCCAGCTGCCCCGGGGCGAGCGTGGCTCCCGCGGCCGCCGCGTGGCCGCCGAATCTCTCGATCACGCCGGGGGCGCGCTTGGCGACGAGGTCCAGCGCGTCGCGCAGGTGCAGCCCCGCGATCGAGCGCCCCGAGCCCTTCAGCCGGCCGTCCGCCTCGGCCGCGAAGGCGAACACGGGACGGTGGAACCGGTCCTTGAGGCGCGAGGCGAGGAGGCCCACCACGCCTGCGTGCCATTCCGGCCGGTGGACCGTGAGCGACCAGCCTTCGCCGGGATCGACGCCGGAGAGCATGGCCAGCGCGGATTCCTGCATTCCCGCCTCGATCTCGCGCCGCTCGCGGTTCAGCGCGTCGAGCTTTCCGGCGAGCCGCATCGCGACGCCCGGGTCGTCGGTGGCCAGGCATTCGATGCCGATGGCCATGTCCTCGAGGCGGCCGGCGGCGTTGAGCCGCGGACCGACCACGAAGCCCAGGTCGTAGACTCCGGCCCGCCGCGGCTCGCGCGCGGCCACGGCCAGGAGCGCGCGGATGCCGGCGCAGCATTCGCCGGCGCGGATGCGCGCGAGGCCCTGCGCCACGAGGATGCGGTTGTTGGCGTCGAGCCTGACCACGTCGGCCACCGTCCCGAGGGCCACCAGGTCGAGGAGGGCACCGAGGTTGGGCTCCGCGCGCCCCGCGAAGCGTCCCCGGCGCCGGAGCTCGGCGCGAAGCGCCGTCATCACGTAGAAGATCACGCCCACGCCCGCGAGGTGCTTGCTCGGGAAGCCGCAGCCCTCCTGGTTCGGATTCACGATGCAGGCGGCGTCGGGCCGGTCGGCGCCCGGCAGGTGGTGGTCGGTGACGAGGACGCGCATGCCGAGCCGGTTGGCCTCGGCCACGCCGTCGACGGAGGCGATGCCGTTGTCGACGGTGACCAGGAGGTGCGGCGAGCGCCCGGCGGCGAGCCGCACGATCTCCGGGGTGAGCCCGTAGCCGAACCGGAAGCGGTCGGGAACGAGGAAGTCCACCGCGGCGCCCATCGCGCGCAAGGCGCGCAGGCCCACGGCACAGGCGGTGGCGCCGTCGGCGTCGTAGTCGGCGACGATGAGGATGCGCTGGCCCGCGTCGATCGCATCGGCCAGGAGCGAGGCCGCCTCGGCGGCGTGACCCAGGCGTTCCGGGGGCACGAGTCCCGGCAGCGCGGGCGAGAGTTGCGCGACGTCGGTCACCCCGCGCGCGGCGAAGAGGCGCGCAAGGCGGGGATCCACGCCGCCGGCGACGAGCCGCGCGCGGGCTGTCTCGTCGATGGGACGCGCGACGACGTCAGGCATGGGCCGCGAGGGGGCGGCGGCGGCGATGCAGGCGCCAGCGCGCAAGCGGCGCGACGTCGAACACCGCGGTATCGCGTTCGGACGGCAGGACGATGCGCAGGCTGCCGAAGGCCGACAGGGCTCCCCCCAGGTTGCCGAACCAATCGCGTTCGAGGTCCCTTGCCGCCGCGAGCCACGCCTCGACGTCTCCCCGCCGCAGGGGCGCCTGGAGGCGGTCGATGACGGCGAGGCAGTTGCCCGATCCCCGCAAGGGCAGCTGGGTGGGGCCGGCCGGCAGCGCCTGCACCGCGCAGCCGCTCGCGAGCGCGAGGCTTCGCGCGAGGGCTTCGGTGGCGGCAACGCACGAGAAGGGCCGCGGCAGGCCCGAGGGGAAGCTGCCGCCGCCCCAGAACCACACGGCGTTGAGCGTCGGACGGCCTTCCGACTGGCGCGCGGCGTTCGAGGGAAGCCGGGCGAGGAGCATCTGCGCCTCGCTGAAGATCGAGGGCCACTTCAGCCGCCCTCCGCCCTCGGGGAGCATGCCGAAGGGATTCCTCCCGATCGCCGACTCGAGGGGCACGGTGCGCGGCAGTTCCTCCGGCGGCACGCGCACGTACCAGCGCTCCGGGGAGGGGGCGACGAATTCCAGGCCGTCCGCCGCGAAGAATTCGTTGAGCGCGCCCACGGCCTCGTCGGCCTCCTCCCGCGCGAGGGCGAGGACGGCGGCGTCGTGGAGGACCAGGGCGTCGCGGTCGACGCGCTGGTGCACCGGATCGGCGCGCAGCCACGTGCCCTCGCGGGGCCCGCCGTCGGCGGCCAGGGTGAGGGCGGCCGTGGGCGCCCCGGCGCCGAGGCCCCACTGGCGAAGGAGCCACGCGTTGCCCGTTCCCGGCTCGCGCGAGGTGTCGGCGCGGGCGAGCCAGGTCTCGAGCCCGGGCAGGCGCAGCGAGCGCATCGCCTCGGGGGCGTCGGCGGGCGGCAACAGGTCGGGGACGAGCAAGGTGAGCGGCATGGCGGGCAAGCGTGGATAATAAACGGGGTCAGCCCCCATCTTCCCCTCCCGGTCGGTTTTCTTGCAGCCTTTCGAGCTCTTCGTCGGCCTTCGCTACACGCGCGCCAAGCGCCGCAACCATTTCATCTCGTTCATCTCGCTCGTCTCGATGCTCGGGATCGCGCTGGGGATCGCCGCGCTCATCACCGTGATGTCGGTGATGAACGGCTTCGAGCGCGAGATCCGCTCGCGCATCCTCGGCGTGGCCGCCCACCTCCAGGTGCTCGCCGTCGACGGCGCGCTCGCCGACTGGCGCAAGGTGGCCGCCGAGGCGAAGACGAACCGCGAGGTGGTGGCGGCCGCCCCCTTCGTGGCCGCGCAGGGGCTCCTGTCCTCGGGCGCGCAGGTGCGGGGCGTGTTCGTGCGCGGGGTGATCCCGGAACTGGAGGACGGCGTCGCCGACATCGGCGCGCACATGCGAAGCGGCCGGCTCGCCGACCTGCAGCCCGGCGAGTTCGGCATCGTGCTGGGCAGCGACCTCGCGCGCGCGCTCCGCGTGCAGCAGGGCGAGCGCGTGACTCTCATCGCGCCGCAGGGGCAGGTGACGCCCGCCGGGCTCGTGCCCCGCCTCAAGCAGTTCCGCGTGACGGGGATCTTCTCCGTCGGGCACTTCGAGTACGACTCGGGCATGGCGCTGGTTCGCATGGAGGACGCGCAGGCGCTCTACCGGATGGGCGACGCGGCGAGCGGCGTGCGCCTGAAGCTCGCGAACCTCTACGAGGCCCCGCGCGTGGCGCGGGAGCTGTCGAAGTCGATCGGCGCCGACGCCTACCTCACCGACTGGACGCAGCAGAACGCCAACTACTTCCGCGCCATCCAGATCGAGAAGCGCATGATGTTCATCATCCTCACGCTCATCATCGCGGTGGCGGCGTTCAACCTCGTCTCGACGCTGGTGATGGTGGTGACCGACAAGCACCCCGACATCGCGATCCTGCGCACGCTGGGGGCGTCGCCCGCGTCGGTGATGAAGATCTTCATGGTCCAGGGGACGCTCATCGGCGTCGTCGGCACGGCCGCGGGCGTCCTGCTGGGCGTGCTGCTGTCGCTCAACATCGACGTCGTGGTGCCCGCGGTGGAGCGGGCGTTCAATTTCCAGATCCTGTCGCGCGAGGTCTACTACATCAGCGAGCTGCCCTCGCAGCTCGTCTGGCGCGACGTATGGACGGTGGCGGCGGTCGCCCTCGGCCTCGCCTTCGCGGCCACGCTCTATCCGAGCTGGCGCGCGGCGCGCGTGAACCCGGCGGAGGCCCTGCGCTATGAGTGAGGCCGTCCTCGCCTGCGCCGGCCTCGCCAAGACCTTCGGCCTGGGAGATGTCGCGGTGCAGGTGCTCAAGGGCATCGACTTCGAGGTGCGCGCGGGCGAGTCGGTCGCCATCGTCGGGACCTCGGGCTCCGGCAAGAGCACGCTGCTGCACCTTCTCGGCGGCCTCGACCGGCCGAGCGCGGGCTCGGTGAGCCTGGCGGGCGAGGACATGGCCGCGCTCGATGCGCGCCGGCAGGGGGAGATCCGCAACCGCTGCCTCGGATTCGTCTACCAGTTCCACCACCTGCTGCCGGAATTCACGGCGCTCGAGAACGTGGCGATGCCGCTCGCCATCCGCCGCATGGGGGAAGCGCAGGCGAAGGCGCGCGCGTCGGAGATGCTCGCGGAAGTCGGCCTGGCCCATCGCGTCGCGCACCGGCCCGGGGAGCTCTCCGGGGGCGAGCGCCAGAGGGTGGCCGTGGCGCGGGCGCTGGTCACCCAGCCGGCCTGCGTCCTCGCCGACGAGCCCACCGGCAACCTCGACCGCGACACGGCCGGGCAGGTGTTCGACCTCATCCTCGCGCTCAACGCCCGCCACGGAACCGCGTTCGTGATGGTGACGCACGATCCGGAGCTCGCGGCACGCATGGACCGGCGACTGCGCCTGACCGACGGGCGCCTCGCGCAGGACTGAGCCGGGACGGGACTTCCGCGCGGGGAGCGCGGCGCGGGCCCGCGCCGCGCCGCTAGTACTCCACCGGCACCGGGTCCAGCGAGCGCCACAGGTACCAGGTCGCCACCGAGCTCCACGGCTGCCACGGCTTCGCGATCTCGCGCATGTCGTCCCTGGTGAGCGCCTCGCCCGCGTTGTAGAGGCGTTCCATCGCGCGTTGCAGGCCGAGGTCGCCCACCGGCAGGACGTTGGGGCGCATGAGGTGGAAGATGAGGAACATCTCCACGCTCCAGCGCCCGATGCCCTTCACCTGCACGAGGTCGGCGATCACCGCCTCGTCCTCCATGCGCGCCCAGCGGCGGGGCCTGAGCGTGCCTTCGTGGAAGCGGCCGGCGAGGTCCTTGAGGTAGGCGACCTTCATGCGCGACAGGCCCGCGCCGCGCATCGCGCCGTCGTCGAGGCCGGCGACGGCGGCCGGCGTCACGTGGACCGCCAGCGCCTCGAAGCGCTCCCACACCGCCTGCGCCGCCTTCACCGAGATCTGCTGCCCGACGATGGAGCGCGCGAGCGTCTGGAAGGCGTCGCCGCGCGTGCGCAGGTTCGCGTCCGGGTGGGCGCGGATGATCCCGCGCAGCACCTTGTCGCGCTTCGCGAGGTGCCCCTTGGCCTCGTCCCAGTAGCGCGGCTTCACCGCGCCGCCTTCGCGCGGCGCTCGCGCCGCGTGCGCCACGCCCAGGTGACGATCGCGCGCCACGCGATCATCGTGAGCGCATAACCGCCGGCCGCGAAGAAGGCGCACTGGATCGCGAGCCCGATGAGGAGCGTGTGCCCCATGGAGCCGATCCACGCGTAGAGCGTGGGCCCGATGCGCAGGAGCTCGCCCACGCTCCAGCCGAGGTCGGGCGGCAGCACGAGGGGCGCGGCATCGGGGGTCACGAGGCGGCCGATGTTGTAGGCGAGGATGTAGAGCGGCACGAAGGTGAAGGGATTCGTGTAGAGCGTCGTGAAGACCGCCGCCGGGATGTTGGCGCGAAGCGGGATCGCGATGATCGCCGCGGCGAGCATCTGCACGGGGCCGGGGATGAGGCCCGTCACGAGCCCGATGGCCACGCCCGAGGCGACCGCCCGCCGGTGCAGGTGCCACAGGCGCGGATGCGCGAGCACCGGCGCGCACCAGCGCAGCCAGCGGTGGTCGCGGATGCTTTCCGGGGAAGGGAACCAGCTCCTGAGCTTGCGTCGGATCATGTCGGCGCGCCGTTGGGGTGGCGCGTTAGGGATTCTAGCGTAGCGGCACTCTCCTCCGACCCCGCCAGGCCGCGCGCGTTCACCCTTGCGCCTATTCGCCGCCTCTTTCCTGGCCGGCACCGTCGTGCTGCAGCAGGCGGCCGAATTGCCGGACCACCGCCTCGCCGGGCTGGCCGCCGCCCTCGCGCTCGCCTCGCGGCTGCCGCGCAACGCCTGCGCGCGTGCGCTCCTCGTCGCCGCCGCGGGTGTCGTGGCCGGCCACGGCCTCGCGGCGTGGCGCGCCCACGAGCGGCTGGCCGACGAGCTGCCGCGGGCGTGGGAGGGACGCGACATCGTCGTCGAGGGCGTCGTTTCCGGCCTGCCGCAGGAAGGGGAGCGGGGCACCCGGTTCCTGTTCGATGCGCGAGGCGTCGCGACCGCGGGCGCCGTCGTGCCTTCGCGCATGTCCGTCACGTGGTACGCGCAACGGCCCGGGGTGGCCGGCGCGACGGCGCCCGCGCCGGCCATCCGCGCCGGCGAGCGCTGGCGCTTCACGGTGCGGCTCAAGCGCCCGCGCGGGCTCGCCAATCCCCATGCCTTCGACTTCGAGCCCTGGGCGCTCGAGCGCGGCATCCGCGCCACCGGATACGTGCGCGCCGCGCCGGCGCCGGTGCGCCTGGAGGAGCACGAGCCCGGATGGCCGCAGAGCCTGCACCGGCTGCGCGGCGACATCCGCGATTCCGTGCGCGCAACGCTCGGCGATGCCCGCTTCGCCGGCGTGCTGGTGGCGCTCGCCGTCGGCGACCAGGACGCCATCGCCGCCCCGGACTGGGAAGTGTTCTGGCGCACGGGCGTGGGCCACCTGGTGAGCATCTCGGGGTTGCACGTGACGATGCTCGCGGGCCTCGCGTTCGCCATCGCCGCCTTCCTCTGGGTGCGCGTGCCGCGGCTCGCACTCGCCTTGCCCGCGCGCAAGGCAGGGGCGGTGGCGGGCGTGGCCGCGGCCACCGCCTACACGCTCCTCGCGGGGTTCGGAGTCCCGGCGCAGCGCACGCTGGTGATGCTCGCCACCGCGGCGGCCTGCCTCCTGGCCGATCGCCATTCGTCGCCGTCGCGGGTGTTCGCCGCGGCCGTCCTCGCCGTCCTCGTCGTCGATCCGTGGGCCGTGCTCTCGCCGGGGTTCTGGCTTTCCTTCGGCGCCGTGGGCGCCATCTTCCTCGCCTTCGCGCTGCGTCCC
>JAGRPO010000250.1 GCA_019449455.1 Betaproteobacteria bacterium
ACGTCTCCATCAAATTGCCTCCCATGCCCGGGTTATGCACGGGCTTGAAAGGTCCCGCGACACCTGGTCGGGCGGGATACTAACATTGGTTGGAGAAAATGCGGTTGCCCGACCGCAAATTCTTGCGGTCTACCGTTAACGTGCCGCAATCGAATCGGGTACACGAACCGGGTACATGTACCCGGTACAGGGGTTACATCTGCTTGAAGAGGTGGGAGTAGATGCGCGAGACGGTGAGCGTCTCGTCCTTGCCCTTGACCTTGATGTGCGCCTGGCCGCGGAAATCGCGCGTGACGCCGGCGATGGCGTTCACGTTGACGATGGCCGAGCGGTGGATCTGCCAGAACGCCTCGGGGTCGAGTCCGTCCAGGAGCTCGCGGATGGGCGTCTTGATGAGGGCCTCCGCCTCCTCGGTCACGACGCGCGTGTACTTCTCGTCCGACTGGAAGAAGAGCACGTCCGCCACGGGGATGAGGCGCAGGTTCTGCCCGAAGCTCGCCTTGATCCACTGCAGCTTCTCCTTCGCCGCGCCCCCGCGAAGCTGCGTGGCGAGCTGCGAGACGATCGACTGCAGGTCGGGCGGCGGAGTGGCGAGCTTCTGCTTCAGGCGCTCGACCGTCACCGCCAGCCGCTCGTCGGTGTAGGGCTTGAGGATGTAGTCCACCGCGCCCGTCTCGAAGGCCTGGATCGCGTACTGGTCGTAGGCGGTGACGAACACCACGTGCGCGCGGGCGCCCACGTGCCGCGCCACTTCCACGCCCGTCATCTCCGGCATCTGGATGTCGAGGAACATGAAGTCGGGCGCGCGGTCTTCCAGCGCCTCCATCGCGGCGACGCCGTCCTCCACGGAGGCGATGATCTCGAGCTCGGGCCAGAGCTTCTCCAGCTTGGCCTCGAGCTGGGCGCGGAGGATGGGCTCGTCTTCAGCCAGTATTGCCGTCGGGTTCGCCATGGCGCCGATTCTAACCGGCCGGCGGCATTTCCCCGGGAACCGGCAGCGGAGCCGCGGACGGCGGCGATCCCGCCGCCTGCATCACCGGCTCGACCTTCGGCGCCGGCGCGGCGTTCAACTCCTTCTTGCGCCGCACCAGCCACCAGATGAAGAGGCCGAGCAGGATGAATGGCGCGGTCGCCGGCAGCGTCGCGATGAGAACCACCACCGGGATGAAGATCGCGAGCCCGGCGAAGAGCCAGCCCAGCCCGTAGATGATCGCGGCCACGATGGCGAGCACCAGCACGACGGCCGCGAAGGCGATCGCGATGCCCGCGGCGCCGAGCAGCGCGCCGCCCGGGCCGGTGAGGGTCTCGGAGCCGACTTGCACCGGAACGAAGCCGGTCATGACGCCGAAGATGCCGAGTCCCGAGGCGACCGCGGCCACGATGACCATCGCCACCCAGGCGAACGACAGGGTCTTGCGCCAGGTGCGCTCGGCCGTGCCCACGGCGGAGAGCATCTTGCCGGTCGCGGTCTTCGGAGCGGCCGGTTGCGCGGCCGCGTCGCCCGGCGGCGCGGCCGCCTGCGCGCGCAGGCCGTCCAGCGGCACCTCGATCGTCGCGATGACGCCCGAGGGCGAGTTCGATTCCAGCGTGAGCTTGGCCGTCTCGCCGTAGAGGGCGGCCAGGCGCTCGCGGATGTTTTCCAGCCCCACGCCCGCGCCCACCGTCTCGCCGAAGCCGCGGCCGGTATCGGACACGACGAGCCTCAACCGCCCGTCCTGCGCCTGCGCGGAGATGATGACGCTCCCGCCCTCGCGCTGCGGCTCGAGGCCGTGCTTGATGGCGTTCTCGACGAGCGAGGGCAGCATCAGCGGCGGGAAGGGCGTGGCGAGCAGGCTTTCAGGCACCGAGATGTCGAAGCTGAGGCGCTTGCCCATGCGCATCTGCAGGATGTTGAGGTAGGCGCGCACCAGCTCGATCTCCTGCCCCACCGAGGAAATCGACTCGCGCATCTTGGGCAGCGCGCTCCTCAGGTACTGGATGAGGTGGCCCACCATCGTGTTGGCCCCGGCCGGGTCGATCTCCGTGAGCGCCTGCACGTTGGCGAGCGTGTTGTAGAGGAAGTGCGGCTCCACCTGCGCCTGCAGGGCCTGGAGCTTCGCCTCCGTCACCTGCTGGCTCATGCGGTGGTACTCGGCTTCCTTGCGCTTCAGGTCCGCCATGCGCTGCGCGGCGCGCGAGCGGTCGATG
>JAGRPO010000251.1 GCA_019449455.1 Betaproteobacteria bacterium
CCCGAATCCACCTGCCCGCCCGCGGCGATCTCGAGCGGGCCGCCGCCCGTCAGGACCCCGGCGAGGAGGCCTCCGCCCAGGACCGTCGTCGCGCCGGTGTGCGCCAGCGGCGGCCCTCCGCTCGCCACGAAACCGCCCAGGATCGTGAGGCTTCCGGCTCCGCTCGTGCCTTGGCCCAGGCTCGTCCCACCCGCTATCGCCCCGTTCAATTCGAGCGCCGCGTCGATGACGACGGGCCCGGCGATCGAGAATGGCGCGTTCGCGCCGTCGCCGATCCGCAGCGTTCCCGCGCCGACCGTGGTGGCTCCCCCGTAGAAGGGCCCCGCGTTGGCGAGCGTGAGCCGTCCCGCGCCCACCTTCGTGAGACCGCCCGCGCCGATGACGGGCCCGGTGTAGGTGGTGCTCGTGCCATCGCCGCCGACCGTGATCGCGGTGCCGTTCGTGATGAGCGTTCCCGCTCCCGTGATGGAGCCAAACACGCTGTCGCCGGTCGTCAACTGCCCGTCGTTCGAGAGCGGGCCGCCGCCGAGGAACAGGCCGCTCAGGAAGGAGAGGTTCTCCGTGGCGCCGGTGTGGGTGAAGGCCGGCCCGCCCGAGGTCACCGAGCCGCTCAGGACGCGCAGCGCGCCCGTGCCGCTCATCGCCTGCGCGACGGTCATCCCGCCGCCGCTGGGCGCGAGCTCCACGATGCCGCCGTTCACGATGGGCCCGGCGATCGTCCCCGCATCGACGCGCAAGGTGCCCGCGGCGACGGTCGTGGTGCCGTCGTGGATGGCGCCGAAGCCCGGCGCGACGATCGACAGGAGACCGGGCCCCGACTTGGCCAGCCCGCCCGGCCCTGAAGTCCCTCCCGTGAGCTGCAGGTCCATGTCGCTCGCGATCGCGACGGCCGACGGGAAGACGAGCGCGTTCTGGATCACGTGCGAGGCCGGGCCCGCGTTCAGTTGCGGCGCGGCGCCGCCGAAGGTGATCGTGGCGCCCAGGATGCTGAAAGAGGTCGCGCCGACGAAGTCGATCCGGTTGAGGGTCCAGGGCAGGTCGACGATCGAATTGATCCCGGGGCCCGCCGCGCCGAAGGTGACGAGGGTCGTGTTCGCGCTCGCCGGGGCGAGGCCGCCGACCCAGTTGCCGCCGGTGCTCCAGTTGCTGTCGACGCCGCTGGCGCCGCTCCAGTCGACGGCCCCGGCGGGGGGAGCCAGGCAGACCGCCAGGATGGCGAGGAGTCGTTTCGGGTCGACGGCGAATCGGCGGCGGTTCATCGTGTGCGTGGCGGTCGAGTTGTCGGGGCGCATCAAGGTAAACGGATTTCGCCCGCGGATCCCGCCACGCCCGGGCCGGCCCCCGAAAAAAACGGGGGCGCCCGAAGGCGCCCCCAACGTGTTGCCCCACTATCCGGATGCCCGCAAAGGAACAGGCATGCAGTCGAAAGACAGCCGCCGCCGCGCACAAGTTCCCGGCCGCGATAGCGCATGGCAAATCAAGGGTTTGGGCGACCCCGCTGCTATAATTTGCGCATCGCACAACGCGCCGCCGATCGAGAAACGCAATGGATGCCCAATACCAGCCGAAGACCCTCGAGCCCGCCGTCCAGAAGGCGTGGGCCGACACCAAGGCCTTCGTCGCGCCCGACGCCTCGGACAAGCCCAAGTACTACGACGTGGGCATGCTCCCCTACCCGTCGGGCAAGCTCCACATGGGGCACGTGCGCAACTACTCGATCAACGACGC
>JAGRPO010000252.1 GCA_019449455.1 Betaproteobacteria bacterium
CCACCGCTGCATGACGCACGACCTGTGGGAGGGGCTCAACGAGACCGTCCACGTGTACCTGTCGGGCGTCTCGCTCGCCCAGCTCGTCGAGAAGCAGCGCTCGAAACCGGTTTCCGTCGTCGCGCCGCGCGCGCACTCCGCGCGCGCCGACGGCCCCACGATCACCGTCTGAATCGATTCCGCCCGCCCCTCGCCATGACCGACCGCAAATACCCGATCTACCTCGACTACTCCGCCACGACGCCGGTGGACCCGCGCGTGGCCGAGAAGATGATCCCCTGGCTCACGGAGCATTTCGGCAACCCCGCCTCGCGCAGCCACGCCTACGGCTGGGAAGCGGAAGAGGCCGTGGAGAACGCGCGCGCCGAGGTGGCGAAGCTCGTGAACTGCGACTCGAAGGAGATCATCTGGACCTCGGGCGCGACCGAGTCGAACAACCTCGCCCTCAAGGGCGCCGCGCACTTCTACGCCGCCAAGGGCAAGCACATCGTCACGGTGAAGACGGAGCACAAGGCCATCCTCGACACCGTGCGCGAGCTAGAGCGCGTGGGCTTCGAGGCCACCTACCTCGACCCCGAGGCGAACGGCCTCGTCGATCCCGCGAAGTTCGAGGCGGCGCTTCGCCCGGACACCATCCTCGCCTCGGTGATGCTGGTGAACAACGAGATCGGCGTGATCCAGCCCATCGCCCGGTTCGGCGAGATCTGCCGCGCCAGGGGCGTGCTGTTCCACGTGGACGCCGCGCAGGCCACGGGCAAGGTGCCCGTCGACCTTTCCGCCCTCAAGGTGGACCTCATGAGCTTCTCGGCCCACAAGACCTACGGGCCCAAGGGCATCGGCGCGCTCTACGTGCGCAGGAAGCCGCGCGTGCGGCTGGAGCCGCAGATGCACGGCGGCGGCCACGAGAAGGGCTTCCGGTCCGGGACCCTTCCCACGCACCAGATCGTGGGCATGGGCGAGGCCTTCCGCATCGCCCGCCTGGAGATGGCGGTGGAGAACGAGCGCATCCGGATGCTGCGCGACCGCCTGCTCGAAGGCTTCAAGGGCATGGAGGAGGTCTACGTGAACGGCGACCTCGACCATCGCGTGCCCCACAACCTCAACGTGAGCTTCAACTTCGTCGAGGGCGAATCGCTGATCATGGGGATGAAGGAGCTCGCGGTCTCCTCGGGCTCGGCGTGCACGTCCGCGAGCCTCGAGCCCTCCTACGTGCTGCGCGCGCTGGGCAGGAACGACGAGCTCGCGCACAGCTCCATCCGCTTCACCATCGGGCGCTGGACGACGCAGGCCGACATCGACTTCGCGGTGAAGCTCATCCGCGAGCGCATCGGGAAGCTGCGCGAGATGAGCCCGCTGTGGGAAATGTACAAGGAAGGCATCGATCTCAATTCCGTCCAGTGGGCGGCACACTGAAACAGCTTCCTCTCCCTCCGGGAGAGGGTTAGGGTGAGGGCAGACACATGGCATACAGCGAAAAGGTCATCGATCACTACGAGAATCCCCGCAACGTCGGTTCGTTCGCGAAGGACGAGGACGGCGTGGCCACCGGAATGGTCGGCGCGCCCGCCTGCGGCGACGTGATGAAGCTCCAGATCAAGGTGGGCCCGGACGGCATCATCGAGGACGCGAAGTTCAAGACCTACGGCTGCGGCTCGGCCATCGCCTCGTCCTCGCTCGTGACCGAGTGGGTGAAGGGCAAGACCCTCGACGAGGCCTCGGGAATCCGCAACACGCAGATCGCGGAGGAGCTGGCGCTGCCGCCGGTGAAGATCCACTGCTCGATCCTCGCCGAGGACGCCATCAAGGCCGCCGTCGCGGACTACCGCAAGAAGTACGGCGAAGGCGAGTCCGATTCCGCGCAGAAGGCGGCAGACTGATGGCCGTCACGCTCACCGACCGCGCGGCCGACCACGTCCAGCGCTACATCGCCAAGCGGGGCAAGGGCATCGGCCTTCGCCTCGGGGTGAAGACCACCGGCTGCTCCGGAATGGCCTACAAGCTCGAGTTCGCCGACGAGGCCCAGGAGGGCGACCTCCAGTTCGAATCCCACGGCGTTCGCGTCCTCATCGATCCGAAGAGCCTCGCCTACCTCGACGGCACCGAGCTCGACTTCGTGCGCGACGGCCTGAACGAGGGCTTCAAGTTCCACAACCCCAACGAGAAGGATCGCTGCGGGTGCGGGGAGTCGTTCAACGTCTGAGGCCGGTTCCCGGCCGTAGTCCGGCAACGAGCCGGCAGCAGGTGAAAAGAAGGGGAGGGGGTGTCGTCGCCCCCTTTCCGCATCCATGACGCCCGAATTTTCCCGCAATCACTTCGAACTCCTGGGGCTTCCCGTCTCCTACACGGTCGACGCGGCCGCGCTCGACGACGCCTATCGCGAGCTGCAGGGGCGCGTCCACCCCGACCGCTTCGCCTCGGCGAGCGAGGCCGAGCGGCGCGTGGCCATGCAGTGGGCCACGCGGGCCAACGAGGCCTACCGCACGCTGCGCAATCCGATCGACCGGGCGCGCTACCTGCTGGGGCTCAAGGGATTCGACACCGGCGAGGAATCGAACACGTCGATGCCGCCGGATTTCCTGATGCAGCAGATGGAGTGGCGCGAGACCGTGGAGGACGGTCGCGCCAGGCACGATGCGGGCGCCCTCGAGGGCCTTCGCCGCGAGATCGAGACCTCGCGCGCCGAGATGCACTCGCTACTCGCCCGCGCCCTGGGCGGGGACCGGAATTACGATGCCGGCTGCTCGCTCGTGAGGAAGCTGCGCTTCCTCGACAAGATCGAGTCCGAGATCGACGACGTGCTCGATGCGATCCACGATGGGGCAGCGGCCGCGCACCCTGTCCGCTCCGCGAAAGGTTCCGCCTAGATGTCGCTCCTGCAGATTTCCGAACCTGGCGAATCGCCCGAGCCGCACCAGCGGCGGCTCGCGGTCGGCATCGACCTGGGCACGACGCACTCGCTGGTGGCGACCGTGCGCAGCTCCTCCGCCGAGTGCCTGCCGGATGCGCACGGTCGCGTGCTCCTGCCCTCCATCGTGCGCTACGGCCCAGGCGGCGGCGTCGACGTGGGCTACGACGCGCTATCGTCGGCGGCCGACGACCCGGCCAACACCATCGCGTCGGTGAAGCGATTCATGGGGCGCGGCGTGGCCGACGTCGCCAAGTACGGGGCGCTCCCGTACCGGTTCGTAGACGCGCCCGGGATGGTCGGCATCGAGACGGCGGCGGGACTGCGCTCGCCGGTCCAGGTGTCGGCGGAGATCCTGCATTGCCTTCGCGCGCGCGCCGAGGAAAGCCTCGGCGGCGAGCTCTTCGGCGCCGTGGTCACCGTGCCGGCGTACTTCGACGACTCGCAGCGCCAGGCCACGAAGGACGCCGCCCGCATCGCGGGGTTGAACGTGCTGCGGCTCCTCAACGAGCCGACCGCGGCCGCCATCGCCTACGGGCTCGACAACGCCTCGGAGGGAACCTTCGCGATCTTCGACCTGGGCGGGGGAACCTTCGACCTGTCGATCCTCAAGCTCACGCGCGGCGTGTTCGAGGTGCTCTCCACCAGCGGCGATTCCGCGCTGGGCGGCGACGATTTCGACCAGGCCATCGCGATGCACTGGCGCATCGCGCACGGCCTCGTGGACGCATCCGGCCGCGACACGCGACGCCTGCTCGCCGCCGCGCGGGAGGTGAAGGAGCGGCTCTCCGCCGAGGAGTCGGCGGACGCGCAGGTCACCCTCACGTGGGGCCAGCAGCTGCACCTGAGGCTCACCCGCCGCGAGTTCGAGGAGATCACGGCGCCTCTCATCCAGAAGACGCTCGGACCGACGCGCAAGGCGCTGCGCGACGCGGGCCTCGCCGTCTCGCAGATCGACGGGGTGGTCCTGGTGGGCGGGGCCACCCGCATGCCCCACCTCCAGCGCGCGGTGGAGGCGTTTTTCCAGCGCGAGCCGCTGCGCAACCTCGACCCGGAGCAGGTCGTCGCGCTCGGGGCCGCCATCCAGGCCAACGCGCTCGCGGGCAACCGCGCCGCCGGCGACGACTGGCTGCTCCTCGACGTGATCCCGCTCTCGCTCGGCCTCGAGACGATGGGCGGCCTCGTGGAGAAGGTGATCCCGCGCAACTCGACCATCCCGGTGGCGAGGGCGCAGGAGTTCACGACCTTCAAGGACGGCCAGACGGCGATGGCGATCCACGTGGTGCAGGGCGAGCGGGAACTGGTGTCCGATTGCCGGTCCCTCGCGCGCTTCGAGCTGCGCGGCATCCCGCCGATGGTCGCGGGCGCCGCGCGCATCTCGGTGACGTTCCAGGTGGACGCGGACGGGCTGCTCTCGGTGTCGGCGCGCGAGAAGACGACGGGCGTGGGCGCCTCCGTGGTCGTGAAGCCCTCCTACGGCCTCACCGACGACGAGGTCGCCACGATGCTTCGCGAGGGCTTCGACCACGCGCAGGCCGACCGCGATGCGCGCGCGCTGGCGGAGCAGCGCGTGGAAGCCGAGGGACTCGTCGCGGCGATCCGCGCCGCGCTGGCGCAGGACGCCGACCTGCTCTCGCCCCCGGAGCGCGCCTCGCTCGACGCCGGGCTCGCCTCGCTCGACGCCGCGCGGCAGGGAGCCGATCACCGCGCGCTCAAGTCGGCGGTCGAGGCCCTCAACCGCGCGAGCGAGTCGTTCGCGGCGCGCCGGATGGATCGCTCGGTGTCGCGGGCGCTCGCCGGCCGGCGCCTGGACGAGGTGCCCGTGAAATGACCCGGGTCACCGTCCTGCCCCACGAGGCCCTGTGCCCGCAGGGCGCGCAGTTCGACGCGCAGCCCGGCACGACGATCTGCGACAACCTTCTCGCGCAGGGGATCGAGATCGAGCACGCCTGCGAGAAATCCTGCGCCTGCACCACGTGCCACGTGATCGTGCGCGAGGGCTTCGACACGCTCGAGCCCGCGAGCGACAAGGAGGACGACCTCCTCGACAAGGCGTGGGGCCTCCAGTTCACCTCGCGGCTTTCCTGCCAGGCGAAGGTGGGCCACGACCCCCTCACGGTGGAGATCCCGAAATACACCATCAACCAGGTCTCGGAGGCCAAGCGATGAAATGGACCGACACGCGCCGCATCGCGGTGGCGCTCGCGGACAAGTTTCCCGACATCGATCCGAAGACGATCCGCTTCACCGACCTTCACGGGTGGGTGATGGGGCTCGAGGGGTTCTCCGATTCCCCCGACCGCTCCGGCGAGAAGATCCTCGAGGCGATCCAGATGGCGTGGATGGAGGAAGCGGAGTAGGCCGGATCCCCGATGAAGAAGGGGCGGGTGACCCCGCCCCTCGTTTCAGCCGCGCGCCGCCGTTCAGTTCGCGGCGATCTTGAGCTTGCCGGCCTTGTCGATCTCGATGTCGGCCTTGACGAAGGCGACGTTGAATCCCTTCTCCTTGAGCTTGTGGTAGGCCATTTCCGCGCGAACGCCGGTGGAGCAGTGCGCGACGATGCGCTTGTCCTTCGGGAGTTCCGCGATGCGGGCGAGCAGGTCCTCGTCGGGGATGAGTTTCGCGCCCTTGATCATGCCGGCGTTGGCCTCGTCCTGGTTGCGCACGTCGAGGATCAGGGTGTCGGCCGGCGTTCCGAGCGCGAGCTTGCGGAATGCCTCGACGCCGATGTCGCCCTGGCGCGGCTTGGGCGCATAGGCCACCTTCGCCGCCGGCCTGCCGGTGGCGACCGGGAGGCCCGCCGCCTTCCAGACGTTGAAGCCGCCGGGGATCACGGTGACGTTGGGATAGCCGGCCCTGGTGATCGCCGAGGCCACGTCCATCGCCGCCTTCCCGTTGTCGGCGTCATAGACCATGATCGGGGCCTTGAGCTTCTTGTCGGGGAACGTCTTGAGCGCGGCCTTCACCTGCGAGGGCGCGATCGCGACCGCGCCCTTGATGAAGCCGGCCCCGGATTCGGCGGCGGGGCGCGCGTCGATCAGGACGTGCGGAATGTCCTTGCCGATCCACGCCTCCTGCAGGTGCTGCCCGGCCAGGATGCCGACGTTCTTCTGCGTCCACTCCGGCCAGCCTTCGCGGTACACCTTCGCGTTGGTGTAGCCCATCGCCTCGGCGCGGCGTTGCGAGTTGGGGCTCAACATGCAGGTGATGCCCTGGCAGAAGAAGATGATCGCCTTCGACTTGTCCGACGGCAGCTTCTCCGCGGCCAGCGCGTCGAAGCCCTTGGTCGTGAAGGGCAGGTTGATCGAGGTCGGGATCGTGCCTTCCTGCACGCGCGGCAGCGGGCGCGAATCCACCAGGACATAGTTGCCGGCCTCGGGACCCTTGGCCACGAGGGCGGCGACCTCGTCGTATTTCACGAGTTTCTCGGGGGCGATCTTGATCGGGCCCTTGAACCAGATCTTCGTGGCGGTCTTCACCCCGTCCTTCTCGACGAACGTGATCTTCGACTCGTGGCCCTTCCTGATGTCGTAGAGCGCCTCGGTGGGCTTGGCGTCGCCCGCCTCGACCACGGGCAGGGCCTTCGGGTCGAACTTCACGATCTCGGTCCTGGCATCGACCTTGAGCTGGAGCGACTGCGACTTGAACGCGACGTCCTCGAAGTTCGCGAACAACTCGTCCGCCTTCGGCTGGTGGCAATTGGTGCAGGGCTTGGGGATGTTCGATGTCGGCGCGGCCGCGGGCGCTTGGGCGAACGCGGCCGGCGAAATGCCGAGCGCGAGGATGGCGGCGATGGTGCGCAGTCTCATGGCGTCTCTTTCGGTGTCGGAACGGGGTCGTCCGGAGCGCCGCGGCGGGGATCGTGTCGATGACCCTCGCGTGCGATCGCGTCCGATGAGCACCATTTGACGCCTGCGGGCGCGGGCCATCCTGACCTATATCAACACGCGCTTATATACCCCCTCATGGGCCGGGGGTGTATGCGGAGAAGCGCAAAAAAAAAGGGGCAGGATACCTGCCCCACAAGGCGCACTCTTGAAATCTGGAGGATTGACCGGCCGGCCTTTCACCGACCCGGGGCGGAGGGAGCCCTGGCACTGCATTTCACGGGACTACTTGAGCAAACTCGATGCCAAGTTAGTGTTGTCTCGTAAAAACAATAACTTATTGTCTCGCGGCGGAGTCCAGGGCTCGCATTCGCCCGATCGCTTGTCGCCCGCTGGCGACAGGCGCACCGTGGATTCGTGCAACTCCTTGATTATCCGAGTGATCGCCTGTCTCCGACCGGAGACAGGCGGGCCGTCATTTCGGCCCGTTCTTGAACATCGCCGCCTCGATGCCGTGGCGTTGCAAGAGCTTGTAGAACTCGGTCCGGTTGCGCCGGGCGAGGCGCGCGGCCTGCGTCACGCTGCCCTGGGTGAGCTTCATGAGGCGCGTGAGGTAGTCGCGCTCGAAGCGCTTCCTCGCGTCCTCGAACGAGGTCATCTCGTGCATCTCGACCTGGATCGCCTGCTCGACGAACACGGAGGGAATGACCTCGGTGGGGCACAGCGCGACCGACTGCTCGACCACGTTGTAGAGCTGCCTCACGTTGCCCGGCCATTTCGCCTTGCCCAGGAGCTCCAGGGCATCCGGGGCGAAGGAAGCCTTCTCCCGGCCGTAGCGGGATGCCATCGACTCCAGGAAATGCCGCGCGAGGAGCGCGATGTCCTCCGGCCGTTCCGCGAGCGTCGGCAGCCGCAGCCCGACGACGTTCAGGCGGTAATAGAGGTCCTCGCGGAAGCCGCCGGTCTCCTTTTCCCTCGCGAGGTCGCGATGGGTGGCGGAGATGATGCGCACGTCGATGGGCGTCGTGCGCGAGGCGCCGATCGGGCGCACCTCCCTCGTCTCGATCACGCGCAGCAGCTTCACCTGGAGTGCCAGGGGCATGTCGCCGATCTCGTCGAGGAAGAGCGTGCCCTTGTCGGCGCTCACGAAGAGGCCCCGGTGGTCGGCGATCGCGCCGGTGAACGATCCCTTGGTGTGGCCGAAGAGCTCGCTCTCCAGGAGCGTCTCCGGGATGGCGCCGCAGTTGATGGCGATGAAAGGCTGGCTCGCGCGCGGGCTGGCGCGGTGGATCGCGCGGGCGAGCAGCTCCTTGCCCGTGCCGCTCTCGCCCTGGATCAGGACGCTCGCATCGCTCGCGGCGACGCGGTGCGCCCTCGCCAGGAGGTCCTCCATGAGCGACGAGCGCGTCACGATCTCCTCGCGCCACGCCTGCCGGCCTCCGGTGCGTCCCTTGTGTCCGCCGTGCAGGGAGAGCGCGCGGGCGATCTGGGCCAGGAGCTCGTCGGCGTCGTAGGGCTTGGTGAGGTAGCCGAAGACGCCGCGCTTTACCGCGGCGACGGCGTCGGGGATGGTGCCGTGGGCGGTCAGGATGATGACCGGGAGTCCCGGGTACGAAGCCTGGATCTCCTGGAAGAGCGCCATGCCGTCCATGCCGCTCATGCGCAGGTCGGAGAGGACGACGTCGGGGCGCGAGGCGGCAATGGCCGCCAGCGCCTTCGGCCCGTTGTCGACGGCGTTCACGGTATAGCCGTTCGCCTTCAGGCGGATGGCCAGGAGCCGGAGCAGATCCGGGTCGTCGTCAACCAGCAACAGCGTGGCGCGGCCTTCCGGCGGCATGGGGGGCGGTGGGGTCCTAACGGGTGCGGCGATCGGGATCGTCAACATGCTTGCGGGTGGCGAGAGCCTTCTCCAGGTTGGTCAACGCCTCGAGCTTCGCCTGCAGGCGGTCCGCCCTGTCCTGCTGGGCGTCCGCCCGCAGCCGCTGGGCATGGGCCTCGCGCCGGTCATCGCGCAGTTTTGCCTGCGCCGTGGCGAGGCCGTCCCGGAGCTTCCGGCGATCGGTAGCCAACCCTTGCAAGAACCCTGCCATCGCGCGAAGCTCCGGCTCGGCCGGCGGCCAGGCCGCGAGAACCGGCCCCACCAGGGCGAGGACCTGCCCGTCATCCGGCGAAGCCGCCATGGTCAGCGCCATGGCCGCCTCGACGCGCGCGTAGTGGCTTGCCTCGCGCTCCGCCGTGTCGCGCGTGCTCGCGATCCGCGCCGTGAGCGCGGCCTCGTCCAGGGCGATCAATCGCGCGAGCGAGGCGAGCAGCCGGTCGGCCGTGCGCGGGGCGGCGGCGGGCGGCGCGGCCGGGGGCGAAGCCGGCGGCGCCATCGCGCACCCGGCGACCAGCGCGGCGACGACGGCGGGCAGCCACTTCATGCGGCCGCTTCCTCCGCATCGCGCTTGCGCGGGATGCGGATGCGGAAGTGCGCCCCGGGGCCGTCGAGGATCTCGACGCTGCCCTTGTGGAGCTGCACGTACTCCTTGACGATGGAAAGCCCCAGGCCGCTGCCCTTGATGGCCGCCATCGGCGCGTCGGTGCCGCGATAGAAGGCCTCGAAGACCTTTTCGCGCTCGTGGACGGGGATTCCGGGACCTTCGTCGAAGACCTCGAGGACGGCCTCCGCGCGGTCCTTGTAGAGCTTGACGGTGATGAGCCCGCGCTCGGGCGAGTACTTCACGGCGTTCGACAGGAGGTTGTCCAGCATCACGCGGATCTTCTCCTCGTCGCAGTAGGCGGTGACGTTCTCGCAGTTCATGTCGACGCGCACGCCCCTGCCCACCATGGCGATCTTGCGGTCGTTCACCACGCGCCGCACGACGTCGCGCAGCTGCACGATCTTCGCGTCGAGGAAGGAGGCCTGCGCGTGCACGGTGCTGTAGTTGAGCAGGCCCTCGATGAGCTTCCTCAGCTCGATCGAATTCTCGCGCAGGATGCGCGCGATCTCGTACTGCTCCTCGTTGAGGTTGCCGACGACGCCGGAGGACAGGAGGTCGGAGCCCTCGCGAAGCGCGGTGAGCGGAGTCTTCAGCTCGTGGGAGATGTGCTGCAGGAAGCGCGTCTTCTGCTCCTCGAGCGTGACGAGCCGCCGGCGCAGCCAGTCGAGCTGCTCGCCCAGGCGGACCATGTCGCCGGGGCCCTCGATGCGGATCGGCCGCGCGAACTCCCCGTCGCCCAGGCGCCGGATCCCGGAGCTCACCTGGTTGATCGGGCGGGCGATGAGGAAGGTGAAGCTCGCGATGAGGAGGATCGCCGTGGGGATGAGCGCCACCATGAGCCAGAAGACATTGCTGCGCGACTTGACCGCCTGCGCCCGCAGCCGCTCGATCCCCTCGTCGATCACGCGGTCGCCGAGGACGACGAGCGCCTGCGACCGGCCGGCCAGGCGCGGAAACTCGCTGGCGAGGCGCATCGAGAGCTCCGGGGAGGCCGGGGAGCCCGAGAGCAGCGCGTGGATTTCCTCCTCCAGCTTCGCGATCGCGGCGGATTCCGCGCGCTGCGCGTCCGACAGCGGCATCTCGTCGAGCGAGCGCAGCGTGGCGCCGAACGAGGCGCGGTTCGCGCGGTAGGCGTCGAGGAACGGCGCCTCGCCCGCGACCGCGTACTGGCGCGCGGAGCGCTCGAGCGTGGCGACGTTCGCGGTGAGCGCCCGGCTCGCCTGGGTCACCCGCACGGCCGCGAGAACCGCCTGCTCGGACAGCGCGGCCAGCTTCTCGAAGGCGACGGCGTTCGCGAAGAGGGCGAAGACGAGCGGCGCGGCGACGATCGTGAAGCCGAGGAGCAGCAGCGAGAGGAAGGAGCGCGGGTAGGAGATCCGCATCGCGGTCGGCCGTGATTGGGTCGTGAATTATCCTCCGTGCGGCTCAATCGAGGCAAACGAGCGACGGGTGTCGCGTGCTATGATCGCCGCCGCTTTCCGTCCCTTTCTCCCCGACCCATGGCCTACGAGTCCGAAGCCACGCTTTTCCTCAAGGATCTGCTCGCCAAGCATCCGGAATTGCGCGAGCTGCGCAGCCGCAACCGCGCCACCTGGTGGGACCGCCCGCAGGATCCGGAAGTCCGGCAGGAACGCGAGGCCGCGACGCTCCCCCAGGGGGACTACGTCTACTACCCGCGGCCCCGGCCGCCGAAGGCGCCCGGCGTCTAGGCCGGGAAGAGGGCGAGGACGCCCTCGAGTCCCACGTGGGCGAGGGCGTAGGTCGCGCGGTCGCGCACGACGTCCTTCGCGTGGAACGCGATGCTCGTGCCGGCCTGCGCCATCATCGCCAGGTCGTTCGCGCCGTCGCCGATCGCGAGGACGCGTTCCCGGGGCAACGCCAGCGTCTCGCGCATGCGCGCAACGTGGCCTGCCTTGCCCTCGGCATCCACGAGCGGGCCCGCGACGCGCCCCGCGATGCGGCCGTCCTCGATGACGAGCTCGTTGGCGTGCGCCTCGGTGATCCCCAGCCGCTCCCGGAGGCGCTCGGTGAAGTAGGTGAACCCCCCCGATACCAGCAGCGTCTTCAGGCCGGCGCCGCGCGCGGCGTCGAGCAGGGCCTGCGCGCCGGGGGACAGGGCCAGCCGCTCGCGGTAGACGCGTTCCAGGACCGACGCGTCGAGGCCGGCGAGCGCCGCGACGCGGCTCCTCAGGCTCCGCGGCCAGTCGATCTCCCCGCGCATCGCGGCGGCGGTCACCGCCGCGACCTCGGGCTTGCGCCCGGCGAAATCGGCGATCTCGTCGATGCACTCCATCGTGATGAGCGTCGAGTCCATGTCCAGCGCGAGCAGCCCGAAGTCTGCGAGGCGGCGGCCGTCCTCGACGAAGCCCCAGTCGAGCGCGGCCGCGGCGCAACGCGCCGCGACCGCCTCGCGCGTCGAGGGATCGGCCCCGCGGATCCGGAACGCCCCGCCCGTGACCGGCTCGATCGCGCTGCCGCGGGCGATGGCGCGCAGGTCCGGCAGGTCCGGCATGGCGACCCGGGCGCCCTGGACGACGAGGTTGAATTGCGTCATGGCTGCGACAACCTGTTCATGAACTGGCGCACTTCCGCGGCGCGCGCCTTGAGATCCGGGATCGCCGTCTCGATGCGAACGCGGTCCGGCCCGGGCATGCGATAGCGGCCGCCCGACTGCACCAGCGCGATGATCCGCCGGCCGTCCACCGGCGGATCGGGCACGAACTGCACGACGATGGCCGAGGGGCTCGCGTCGATGCGGGCGACGCCGATGGGGGCGCCCTGGATGCGCAGGCGGTGGCACTCGAGGAGGACGCGGGCGGGCTCCGGCAGCTCGCCGAAGCGGTCGACGAGCTCCTCGGTGAGGCGCTGCAGGTCCTCGCCGGCCGCGCAGTTGGCCAGGCGCTTGTAGATGACGAGGCGCTCGTGCACGTCGCCGCAGTAGGCCTCGGGAAGGAGGGCGGGCGCGTGCAGGTTCACCTCGGTCGCCACGGCCACGGGCCGCGACAGGTCGGGCTCCCTGCCCGAGCGCAACGACTTCACCGCGTGCTCGAGCATCTCGGTGTAGAGCGCGAAGCCCACGTCGTGGATGCCGCCCGACTGCGATTCGCCCAGCACCTCGCCGGCGCCGCGTATCTCGAGGTCGTGCATCGCGAGGTAGAAGCCGGCGCCGAGGTCCTCCATCATCTGGATGGCCTCCAGCCGCTTCTTCGCGTTGGCGTTGAGCGCGTCCTCGGGCGGCGTGAGGAGGTAGGCGTAGGCCTGGTGGTGCGAGCGGCCCACGCGCCCGCGCAGCTGGTGCAGCTGCGCCAGCCCGAAGCGGTCGGCGCGGTCGATGAGGATCGTGTTGGCCGTGGGCACGTCGATGCCGGTCTCGATGATCGTCGAGCACAGCAGCACGTTGGCGCGCTGGTGGTAGAAGTCGCGCATCACGCGCTCGAGGTCGCGCTCGCGCATCTGGCCGTGGGCCACGGCGATGCGCGCCTCGGGAAGCAGCTTCTCCAGCATCTCGCGCCGGTTCTCGATGGTCTCCACCTCGTTCCACAGGTAGTAGGCCTGGCCGCCGCGCTTGAGCTCCCGCAGCACCGCCTCGCGCACGATGCCCGCCGACTGGCGCGCGACGAAGGTCTTGATGGCCAGGCGCCGCTGCGGGGCCGTCGCGATGACGGAGAAGTCGCGCAGGCCCTCCAGCGACATGGCCAGCGTGCGCGGGATGGGCGTGGCGGTGAGCGTGAGGACGTCCACCTCGGCGCGCAGGCGCTTGAGGCCCTCCTTCTGGCGCACGCCGAAGCGGTGCTCCTCGTCGATGATGACGAGGCCCAGGTTCCTGAACACCACGTCCTTCTGGATGAGCTTGTGCGTGCCGATGGCGATGTCGATCGAGCCGTCGGCGAGCCCCGCGATCGCGGCCGACGTCTCCTTCGGGCTGCGGAACCGGGAGAGCTCCGCGAGCTTCACCGGCCACTGCGCGAAGCGGTCGCTGAAGTTCTCGAAGTGCTGCTCGGCCAGGAGCGTCGTCGGCACGAGGATCGCCACCTGCTTGCCCGCGGCCACGGCGACGAAGGCGGCGCGCATGGCCACCTCGGTCTTGCCGAACCCCACGTCGCCGCACACGAGGCGGTCCATGGGCTTGCCGCCGGTCATGTCGGCGATGACGGCCTGGATGGCCGAGGCCTGGTCGGGCGTCTCCTCGAACTCGAAGGCCGCGGCGAACGTCTCGTAGTCCTGCGCCTTCATCGGGAACGCGTAGCCCTGGCGCGCGGCGCGGCGCGCGTAGAGGTCGAGGAGCTCGGCGGCGGTGTCGCGCACCTGCTGGGCGGCCTTGCGGCGCGCCTTCTCCCACTGGCCGCTGCCGAGGCGGTGCACCGGAGCGGCCTCCGGCGAGGCGCCGGTGTAGCGGCTGACCAGGTGCAGCTGCGAGACGGGCACGTAGAGCTTGTCGCCGCCCTCGTACTCGAGGTGCAGGAATTCCGTCGGGCCCTCGCCCAGGTCCATGGTGACGAGCCCGTGGTAGCGCCCGATGCCGTGCTGGCTGTGGACGACCGGGTCGCCTTCCTTGACCTCGGCGAGGTCGCGCAGCATCCCCTCGGCCGATGTCCGGGCGCGGGCGTCGCGGCGCCGCGTCTGGCGGACCTGCGACGGGTAGAGCTCGGATTCGGTGACGACCGCGAAGCCCTCGTCCGGCGCGGCGAATCCGGAGGCGATCGGCCCGTGCGTGAGCATGAGCGGCGCCGCCGACTGCGCGAACCGCGTCCAGTCGTCGCAGAGCGCCGGATGCAGGCGGTGCTCGCCGAGGAACTGCGCCAGCGTCTCGCGCCGGCCCGGGCCGTCGGCGACGACGAGGACGCGCCCGGCGAAGGTCGAGACGAAGCGCTCGAGCGCGCGCAGCGGCTCGGGCGAGCGCCGGTCCACGCCGACGTCGGGAAGGTCGGCCGCCAGAAACCGGGGCGCGCTGGCGGGCGCGGGCCCGGTCGCGCCGCGCTTCACGTCGAGGCGCGGGAACGGCTGCAGGGCAAGGAAGAATTCCTCCGCGGGCAGGTAGAGCTGCTCGGGCGGCAGCAGCGGCCGGTCGCCGTCGCCGCGCAGGAGCTCCCAGCGGCTCCTGAGGTCGCGCCAGAATCCTTCCGCGCCGGCCGGCACGTTCTCGTGCATCACGCAGGTCGCGCCCGGCGGCAGGTAGTCGAACAGGGTCGCCGTCGCCTCGAAGAAGAGCGGCAGGTAGCACTCGACGCCGGCCGGCGCGATGCCGTTGGAGACGTCCTTGTAGGCGCGGCGCTTGGTGGGGTCGCCCTCGAAGCGCTCGCGGAAGCTGGCCCGGAACCGCGCGCGCCCCTCGTCGTCCATCGGGAACTCGCGCGCCGGCAACAGGCGCACCTCGGGCACCGGGTAGATGGAGCGCTGCGTGTCGATGTCGAAGGTGCGGATCGACTCGATCTCCTCGCCGAAGAGGTCGACGCGGTAGGGCACGGCGCTGCCCGTCGGGAAGAGGTCGACGAGGCCGCCGCGGATGCAGAACTCGCCTGGCGCCATGACCTGCTGGACGGCCGCGTAGCCGGCGACGGCGAGCTGCACCTTGAACGCCTCGAGGTCGAGGCGCGTCTTGGGCCGCAGGAAGAACGTGCGCGCGGCGAGGTAGCTGCGGGGCGCGAGGCGCTGCAGGGCGGTGGTGACGGGGATGAGGCCCACGTCGCAGGAGCCCTGCGAGAACTGGTGGAGCGTCGCGAGCCGCTCGGAGACCAGGTCGGGGTGCGGCGAGAACTGGTCGTACGGCAGGATCTCCCAGTCGGGCAGCCGGTGCACCGCGAGGCCCGGATCGACCCACGCGATCTCGTCGCGCAGGCGCTCGGCGTCCTGCGCCGACTCCGTCACCACGAAGACGGGCTTCGCGCTTCTCGCGAGGCGCGCGATCCAGAAGGCGTCGGAAGAGCCCGAACGGGCGACCGCGGGCCGAGCCACCTCGCCTAGGCGACGACGACCGGGATCTTCCCGATCCTAGCGCGCCACTCCGCGGGGCCGGTCTTGTGCACGGCGTTGCCGCCCGCGTCGACGGCCACCGTCACCGGCATGTCCTTCACCTCGAACTCGTGGATCGCCTCCATGCCGAGGTCCTCGAAGGCGACCACGCGGGCCTTCTTGATGGCCTTCGAGACGAGGTAGGCGGCGCCTCCCACGGCGATGCAATAGGCCGCGCCGTGCTTCTTGATCGACTCGATGGCCACCGCGCCGCGTTCGCTCTTGCCGACCATGCCGATGAGGCCGGTGTTCGCGAGCATCGGCTCGACGAACTTGTCCATTCGCGAGCTGGTGGTCGGGCCGGCCGGGCCCACCGCCTCCTCGCGCACGGCGTTCACCGGGCCGACGTAATAGATGAACCGGTTGGCGAAATCGACGGGGAGCTTCTCGCCCCTGGCCATCATGTCCACCAGGCGCTTGTGCGCCGCGTCCCGGCCGGTGAGGAGCTTGCCGGACAACAGCAGCGTCTCGCCCGACTTCCAGGTGGCGAGGTCCGCCTTCGTGAGCGAGTCGAGGTTCACGCGCCGGCTCTTCTCGAAGCCGAGGGCGAGCTTCGGCCAGGCGGAAAGGTCCGGCGGGTCGAACGTGGCCGGGCCGGAGCCGTCGAGCACGAAATGCAGGTGCCGCGTCGCGGCGCAGTTGGGCAGCAGCGCCACGGGCTTGGACGCCGCGTGCGTGGGATAGTCGTTCACCTTCACGTCGAGGACGGTGGTGAGGCCGCCGAGCCCCTGCGCGCCGATCCCCAGCGCGTTCACCTTCTCGTAGAGCTCGAGCCGGAGCTCCTCGGCGCGGGTCTTGGGCCCCCGGGCGACGAGGTCCTGGATGTTGACCGGGTCCATCATGCCCCACTTGGCGATCAGCATCGCCTTCTCGGGCGAGCCGCCGATGCCCAGCGAGAGAATGCCCGGCGGGCACCAGTCCGCGCCCATGGTGGGCACGACCGAGAGCACCCAGTCGACGATGGAATCGTTGGGCAGGAGCATCGCGAACTTGCTCTTGTTCTCCGAGCCGCCGCCCTTGGCGGCGACGATCACGTCGATCTTGTCGCCGGGGACGAGCTCGACGTGCACGACCGCGGGCGTGTTGTCGCCCGTGCTCTTGCGCTTGCCGTCGGGATCGGCGAGCACCGAGGCGCGCAGCGGATTGTCCTTGTCGGTGTAGGCGCGGCGAACGCCCTCGTCGACCATCTGCTGCAGCGTCATCTTCACGTCCCAGCGCACGTCCATGCCCACCCGGATGAACGCGATGGCGATGCCCGTGTCCTGGCAAATGGGACGGTGGCCCTCGGCGGACATGCGCGAGTTGATGAGGATCTGCGCCATCGCATCCTTCGCCGCGGGGCTCTCCTCGCGCTCGTAGGCCCTGGCGAGCGCGCTGATGTAGTCGGCCGGGTGGTAGTAGCTGATGTACTGGAAGGCGTCGGCTACGCTCTGGATCAGGTCTTCCTGGCGGATGGTGGTCATGGCGGCAGGGGCGGCCCGGCTTTCGGCGGCCCGTTCATGGGGGAGGGAGACCATCATTCTAGACCAACGCGGGGGGTCGCCCGCAGGGGCGGAAAGTCCCACGCCACGATGTTGCGCGGGCTTGAGGCAGGTCAACTGCCGGGCCCGGCCGCCGGGCTAATGCGGCGCGGAAGCCGGCTGCGGCATGATGCGGTCGCACGCGGCGATGGCCATGGCCGAGAGCAGGAACGCGATGTGGATCGCGGTCTGCGCCACCAGCACCTTCTCGCTGTAGTTGTCGGCGTTGATGAAGGTCTTGAGCAGGTGGATCGAGGAGATGCCGATGATGGCCGTGGCGAGCTTCACCTTGAGCACGGAGGCGTTCACGTGCGAAAGCCACTCGGGCTGGTCCGGGTGGCCCTCGAGGTCCAGGCGCGACACGAAGGTCTCGTAGCCCCCGACGATCACCATGATGAGGAGGTTGGAGATCATCACCACGTCGATGAGCGCCAGCACCACCAGCATGATCACGGTCTCGTTGAACTTCGGCGCGGCGTGGCCGATCACGGCGCCGGCCGCGTCCCTGATCTCCGGAAGGCTGTAGCCGACGCTGTCGATGAGGGCCGTGAGCGCCGCCTTGTTGCCGAAGGCTGCCTCCACGAGGTGCACGAGCTCCACCCAGAAGTGGAACACGTAGACCGCCTGCGCGACGATGAGGCCGAGGTAGAGGGGGGCCTGCAGCCAGCGGGTCCAGAAGATGAAGCCGCCCAGGTAACGCAGGGCGACGGGGCGCGTCGGGGTGGGGTCGTTCATGGAGGCAGGCTAGGGGTTGGCGGCCCGGCGCCGGGTGGCCGGGAATCCCGCGAAGCCGCGATTCTATCCTGCCGAGCGCGCCGTCGCGATGGCCGGCGTGATTTCCCGGCGCAGGATCTTGCCGTTGCGGGTGCGCGGGAAGTCCTTCGCGAGGTAGACCACCTTCGGGGCCTTGTAGGCGGCGAGGTGCTCGCGACCGAAGGCCGCCAGCTCGTCGGGCGCGACGGCCGCGCCGGCGTGCGCGATGACGTAGGCGACGACGAGGAGCTTGTCCTTGCCGGCTTCCTCGCCGACGCAGGCGCAGTCGGCGACCGCCGGGTGGCTCTTCAGGACGCGCTCGACCTCGTAGGGCGACACGCGGTAGCCGAAGCTCTTGATGATGTCGTCCTTGCGCCCGAGGAACCACAGGTAGCCGTCGGCGTCGTAGCGCGCGTAGTCGCCGGTGAAGAACCACCCGCCATGCTTGAGCCTGGCGGTCTCCTCGGGGAGGTTCCAGTAGCGCAGGAACAGGCCCGGGTCCGCCTCCGGGATGCAGATCATTCCCTCCTCGCCGGGCGCGGCCTCGGCGAGCGTCTCGGGATCGAGCAGCCGGATGTCGTGGCCGGGCTGCGGGAATCCGGCGCTGCCCGGGCGGATCGGGCGGAACTTGCTCTGCGAGAGGTAGTAGCTGAACTCGCTCATGCCCACCGCCTCGAAGATGTCGAGGCCGAAGCGCTCCTTCCACAGCCCGAACACCTCGTCGCTCAGGTGCTCGCCCGCGCTCATGCAGTGGCGAAGCGTCGGCACGTCCGCCTTCCCGAACGCGGTCTTCTGCAGGATCTGGCGGTAGATCGTGGGCACGCCGATGAAGATCGTGGCGCCGTGCTTGGCGATGAGCCGCGGCCACGTCTCGGCGTCGTTCCTGCCTTCGTGCGCGATCACGGTCTTGCCGTGGAAGAGCGGGTCCATGAGCGCGGAGCCCAGCACGTAGGTCCAGTTGAACTTGCCGGAGTGGACGATGCGGTCGGTCCTGGCGGGCTCCCCGCCGCCGTCGTGGTCCCCATGCTCGAGGAAGTCGAACCAGTAGGTGGCCGCCGGCGTCCGCCCGACGAGCGATCGGTGGCCGTGCAGCACGCCCTTCGGGTAGCCCGTGGTGCCCGAGGTGTAGACGAGGTAGGCGGGATCGTCGATCGCCGTGTCCGCGGCCGGCTCCCAGGCGGCGATTCGCGCCAGCGCCGGGTCGAGGTCGATCGATTCGACGCCCGGGTAGCTCGCGACGTCGCCTTTCCCGGAGAGGAGCGCGAAGCGCAGCGACTGCCCGCCCGCGAGCTTCGCGCCGATCGCCTTCCAGGCGGCCTTGTCGATCACGAGCGCGACCGCGCCGGAATCGCGGGCCAGGTACTCGACCTCCTCGGCGGTGAGGAGCGTGGAAGTGGGCACGCTCACGGCGCCGCGCTTCATCGCGCCGAGGAACGCCGTGGGGTAGTCGATGGAGTTGGGCAGGCGGATGAGGACGCGCTCGCCCGCGCCGACGCCCAGCTCCCGCAGGAGCTGCGCGAAACGGCTGGTGCGGCCGGCGAGCTCGCGGTAGGTGATCGCGCTCGTGCCCAGCAGGTCGTCCTCGACGATCATCGCCACGCGATCGGCCGCGGGCGTGCCCAGGTGCGCGTCGGTGCAGGCCACGCCGATGTTGAGCCGCGCGGGGATTTCCCACTTCCAGGGCGGGAAGGGCGCCGTCGCGCGCGCGCTCAAAGGATGACTCCGTAGGGCCAGTTCTCCCGGACCACCTGGGCCGGCAGGCGCTTGAGCACTTCCATGGCGAAGTCGGTGTCGGCGGCCGAAAGCGCGTGCAGGGCGTGGGCGCGCAGCAGCGTCTGCAGGGCCTTGCCGAACATCGGGGGATCGAGCATCTCGCCCTGGAACTTGATGGCGCCGCCGAGCAGCGCGTCGGCCTCCACGGCGGCCTTGAGGATCGCGATCTTGGTCTTGATCTCCGACGGCGAGGGCGTGAACGCGACCTTGCACGGGTGGATGTGCGAGGGGTGGATCACCTGCTTGCCCGACAGGCCCAGCGAGGCTTCCTCGCAGGCATGCCGGTAGACCACGCGCGACTCCTCGTCGCCGTGCAGGTCGAGCCAGCGGCGCACGTCGTCGGGCTCGACGAAGCTCTCCGGCATGGCGGACTGGCCGATGAGCGTCTCGACGCCCCCGATGACGCCCTTGCCCGCGATGCGCGCCTCGAAGAGGATGTCGTGCAGGTAGAACTTGAGCTCCTCGGTCCAGTTGCGGGGCGTGATGTGGATGCCCATCGCCTTGGAGAAGTCGTGGATGCCGAACACCACGTGCTTCACCGTCGCGTACTGCATGAGTTCGGGCGCGATCTTGAGCGACTTCGGGTGCTCGATGATGGGCTGGATGGTGATGCGGTGGTTGAGCCCCACGAGGACCGCGGAGAGATCGCGGATCTCGGGCGCCCCGTAGGCCTCGCCCGCCTTCGCGAGCATGACGGCGTCGAAATGGTCCGAGAGGTCGCGCACCATCGCGAGGTCCTTCTCGTATTCCTCGGTGCGGAACGGGTTGATGCGCACCGCGATCTGCACTTCGCGCTTCCTCGGCAGGTTGGGCAGTTCCCGGCGCAGCAGCTCCCGGCTCTCGGCCTTCTGCCGGCAACCGTCCTCGAGGTCGAAGAGCAGCGTGTGCGCGGTCGTGTTCCACGCGTGCTTCTTGAAGCGCAGCGCCGCCTGCCCGAGGTCCTCGTAGATGCCCAGCGAGGGGGCGTACTTGACCGGCGGGTAGTAGATCTGGATGCCGGGCCAGTAGTCGCCGAGGATCTCGGGGGCGGCCGGCGCGGGGGCGGGCAGGGAGGAGGCGTGCAGCGGGGCGTTCATGGAACCTCGCGATTTCAAGGGGTTGCGCTCGACGCCGTGGTTTGCCCGAAGGCCGACCGGCGGCATCCGAATCCACGCTAGCACCGATGTTGCGGTGCGTCAACAGTCTTATATAAGATATGAGACTTGATCGCGCCGTCAGGGTTTTCCCGGGGGGGCGCGGGGGACGGGGCGCGGGTCCCTGTGCTATAAAAACCCGGCGCCGCGCCAGCGGGACCCGACGACAAGAGTCCCCGCGGGGCCGTACGGAACAAGCACGCACACAGGAGGAATACCGGCATGTCGAAGATCGAATCCGTCCACCAGGAGACGCGCGTCTTCCCGCCCGCGGAAGCGTTCGTCAAGCAGGCCAACGTCTCCGGCATGGCCGCCTACCAGGCCCTCTGCGACGAGGCCGAGCGCGATTTCGAGGGGTTCTGGGCGCGGCTCGCCCGCGAGACCCTGCTGTGGTCGAAGCCGTTCACGAAGACGCTCGACGAGTCGAACGCCCCCTTCTACAGGTGGTTCCACGACGGCGAGCTCAACGCCTCCTACAACTGCCTGGACCGGCACCTGAAGACGCAGCCCGGCAAGATCGCGATCATCTTCGAGGCCGACGACGGGAAGGTGACCAGGGTCACCTACAAGCAGCTCTACCACCGCGTCTGCCAGTTCGCCAACGCGCTCAAGTCGCACGGCATCGAGAAGGGCGAGCGCGTCCTCATCTACATGCCGATGTCGATCGAGGCGGTGGTCGCGATGCAGGCCTGCGCGCGCATCGGCGCCACGCACTCGGTGGTGTTCGGCGGCTTCTCGGCCAAGAGCCTGCACGAGCGCATCATCGACGCCGGCGCGGTGGCGGTGATCACCGCCGACGGCCAGTTCCGGGGCGGCAAGGAGATCCCGCTCAAGCCCGCGGTCGACGAGGCGCTCGCGATGGGCGGCTGCGAGTCGATCCGGGAGGTGGTCGTCTACAAGCGCTCCGGTTCCCCCGTCGCCATGAACGCCCCGCGCGACAAGTGGTGGCACGACGTGGTCGAGGGACAGGCCGAGGACTGCGAGCCGACGTGGGTGAACGCCGAGCATCCGCTCTTCATCCTCTACACGTCGGGCTCGACGGGCAAGCCCAAGGGCGTGCAGCACTCGACGGGCGGCTACCTGCTGCACGCGGCGCTCACGATGAACTGGACCTTCGACCACAAGCCCACGGATGTCTTCTGGTGCACGGCCGACGTGGGCTGGGTGACGGGGCACACCTACATCGCCTACGGGCCGCTCGCGGTCGGCGCGACCGAGATCGTCTTCGAGGGCGTGCCCACCTACCCGGACGCCGGGCGCTTCTGGAAGATGATCCAGGACCACAAGGTGAGCGTCTTCTACACGGCGCCGACGGCCATCCGCTCCCTCATCAAGGCCGGCGGCGACCTGCCGACGAAGTACGACCTCTCGTCGCTCCGCATCCTCGGCACCGTCGGCGAGCCCATCAACCCCGAGGCGTGGATGTGGTACTACCGGACGGTGGGCGGCTCGCGCTGCCCGGTCGTGGACACGTTCTGGCAGACCGAGACCGGCGGCCACATGATCACGCCGCTGCCGGGCGTCACGCCGCTGGTCCCCGGATCCTGCACGCTTCCGCTGCCGGGCATCATGGCCGCGATCGTCGACGAAGCCGGCCACGACCTGCCCAACGGCCAGGGCGGCATCCTGGTGGTGAAGCGCCCCTGGCCGGCGATGATCCGCACGATCTGGGGCGACCCGGAGCGGTTCAGGAAGAGCTACTACCCCGAGGAGCTGGGCGGCAAGCTCTACCTCGCGGGCGACGGCTCGATCCGCGACAAGGAGACGGGCTACTTCACGATCATGGGTCGCATCGACGACGTGCTCAACGTCTCCGGGCACCGCATGGGCACGATGGAGATCGAGTCGGCGCTGGTGGCCAACACGAAGCTCGTGGCCGAGGCGGCGGTGGTCGGTCGCCCCGACGACATGACCGGGGAGGCCGTGGTGGCGTTCGTGGTGCTCAAGGGCGCGCGGCCCACGGGCGACGCGGCCAGGGCGCTGGCCGCGGAGCTGCGCGACTGGGTGGCCAAGGAGATCGGGCCGATCGCCAAGCCCAAGGAGATTCGCTTCGGCGACAACCTGCCGAAGACGCGCTCGGGCAAGATCATGCGACGGCTGCTTCGCGTTCTCGCCAGGGGCGAGGAAATCACGCAGGACGTCTCCACGCTGGAGAACCCCGCAATCCTCGAGCAGCTCAAGCACCCGCTGTAGGCCGGACCGCCGTGCGCTGGCGGGGACGGGGCGGGGACGCGAATGGTCCCCGCCTTGCCTCGCGGCCTCCATCGCAGGCAACGCCGGGCATGGGAAACTTCCCGCCATGAACGAACGCCAGCCTCCGCCCCTCCTCACGGCCGCCACCGCCGACGTGCTGCGCAAGCACGCCCCGTTCGACGCGATGCGCGCGGCCGACCTCGCGCACCTTGCGGCGGGGCTGAAGCTGCGCTATTTCGCCAAGGACACGGTCATCCTGTCGCCCGAAAGCGGGCGCATCGCGTCGCTCTTCATCATCCAGCGGGGCGCCGTGCAGGCCGACGAGCCCACGCGCGTGTCCCTGAACGCGATGGCCGCCACGCTCACCGACGGCGAATGCTTCCCCATCGGGGCGCTCATCGCGAGCCGCCCCACGACGCTTCGCTACCGGGCGCTCAACGACACCTTCTGCTACGTGCTGGACGAGCCGCGCTTCCGGGAGGTCATGGCCCGAAGCCCCGAATTCCACGCCTACTGCACGCGCCGGCTCGCGGCCCTGCTGGCCGCCTCCACCAAGGGCACGCGCGAGGCCTACTCGAGCCGCGCCGCCGACGAGCTCACGATGGCCTCGCCGCTGCGCAACGCCATCCGCCATTCCCCGGTCACCCTTCCGGAGACGGCGAGCGTGCGCCAGGTGCTCGAGCTGATGAAATCGCGGCGCATCGGCTCGATCGTGCTCACCGGGGAAGGGGGGCGCCCCGCGGGCATCTTCACGCAGACGGACGTCCTCAACCGCGTGGCCCTCGCCGGCCAGCCGCTCGACCGGCCGGTGGCCGAGGTCATGACGCGCGCGCCCGCCACGCTCTCCGCGGGGAGCGCGCTGTCGGAGGCCGCGCAGCTCATGGCGCGGCGCGGATTCCGCCACGTTCTCGTCGTCGACGGGGAGGACTTCCTCGGCGTCATTTCCGAGCGCGACCTGTTCGGGCTCCAGCGCCTGTCGATGCAGGGATTGCGCAAGGACATCGGCCGCGCCGAAACGGTGGATGCGCTCGCCTTCGCGGCCCGCGAGGTCCGCGAGCTGGGGACGGCCATGCTCGCCCAGGGCGTGGCGGCCGAGCAGCTCACGCAGTTCATCTCCGCGCTGAACGACGGGATCACAGAGCGCGCGATCGAGCTCGCGCTGGCGGACCACGACGTGGCCGGCACGGGGTTCTGCTGGATGGGCCTGGGCAGCGAGGGCCGCAACGAGCAGACGCTCGCGACCGACCAGGACAACGCCATCATCTTTCCCGACGGGGAAGGAGACGATCGCGAGGCGACGCGCTCTCGGCTGCTCGCCTTCGCCGACCAGGTCAACCGCGCCCTCGACGCCTGCGGCTTCCCGCTGTGCAAGGGAAACATCATGGCGCGCAACCCCGCCTGGTGCCTGACCCTGGGCGAATGGCTCGCCCGCTTCGACGACTGGATCCGCAACTCCGACCCGCAGGCGCTCCTCAATGCCTCGATCTTCTTCGACTTCCGGTCCCTGCACGGGGACGCGACGCTGGTCGACCGCCTGCGCGCGTTCCTGCTGGAGAACGTGAAGGACCGCCCGGTCTTCCTGCGCCAGATGGCCGCCAACGCCGTGCAGACGCGGCCGCCGCTGGGCTTCTTCGGCGACATCGTGGGCGGGGACGGCGGCACCGTGGACCTGAAGCGGCAGGCCGCGCGCGTGTTCGTGGACTGCGCGCGGATCCTTGCGCTCGCCAACGGCGTGGGCGCGGTGTCCACCACCGAGCGACTGCGCGCCACCGGCCCGAAAGTGCGCATGAGCGAAGACGAAGTGTCGACCGCCATCGACGCCTTCCAGTTCATCCAGATGCTGCGGCTGCGCGCGCAGGACAGCCTCGACCGCGGCACGGGCGCCGCCGAGCCCAACCGCATCGACCCGGACACGCTCAACGGCCTGGACCGCCGGATCCTGCGCGAGGCGCTGCGGCAGGCGCGCAAGCTGCAGAACCGGATCGGCCTCGACTACCAGCTCTGAGCGCGGACGATGCTTTCCTCGTTCTGGCCCTTCCTCCGCTCGCGCCCCGGCCTTCCGGACGGCGTCGCCCGGCGGATCGAGCGTTGGCGCTCCCTCGCCGAGTACGACCGCGACCGGCTGCCCGTTTCCGGGCGGTGGGTGGTGGTCGACGTCGAATCGAGCGGGCTGGACGCGATCAACGACCGCCTCATCGCGGTGGGGGCGCTCGCGGTCGTCGACGGCGCGATCGACCTCTCGGACAGCTTCGAGGTGATCCTGCACCAGGACGTTCCCAGCCATGACGACAACATCGAGATCCACGGCATCGGCGGCACCGAGCAGGCGCAAGGCCTGGACCCGCGCGAGGCGCTGGCCGCCTTCCTCGCGTTCGTCGGCAAGGATCCGCTCGTCGCCTTCCACGCGCCGTTCGACTCGACGATGCTGCGCCGCGCCATCGAACGGCACCTCGGCGTCGCCTTCAAGCGGCCGTGGCTGGACCTCGCGGACATCGCCCCCCTGGTCTGGCCGAAATACGCGAGCCGGCTCTCGGGGCTCGACGACTGGTTGCAGGCGTTCTCGATCCCGACGGCCTTTCGCCATCGCGCCATCGCCGACTGCCTGGTCACGGCGCAACTGCTGGTCATGGTGCTGCCCCACGCGGCGGCGATCGGCGCCACGAGCGCCGGGAGCCTTCTCGGCATGTCCGGCGCCGACCGCTGGCTCTCTCCGGGGTAGGCCGCGCGCGATTGACAAGGCGGGCGCCGGGCCCTTTACTAGCGCCGGGCGCGGGGCCCGCGGGGCCCGGATGCGCCCGCAAGTCCACCCGGGATAGCCATGAGAAAGCCGAGCCTGCGCGCGTACCGCATCGTGTCCCTGTTCATGCTCGGGTGCCTTCTCTTCAACTACCCGATCCTCGCGCTCTTCAACGTGGGCGCCACGGCGGCAGGGGTGCCCGTTCTCTACGTCTACCTGTTCGTGGCTTGGGGGATCATGATCGCGCTCGCCGCGGTCGTGATCGAGGGCGGGAGCTAGGGGCCCGCGCCGTGCTGCAAGGCTGGTTCATCGTCACCGTGTCGTTCGCCTACATCGGGCTGCTATTCGCGGTCGCCTGGTTCGCGGACAAGCGGGCGGCCCAGGGCCGCTCGATCATCTCCAACGCCTGGGTGTACAGCCTGTCGCTCGCGGTGTACGCGACGGCCTGGACGTTCTACGGCAGCGTCGGGCGCGCGGCCACCGACGGCGTGGGCTTCCTGCCCATCTACCTCGGGCCCACGCTCACGATGCTGGTGGGCTGGTTCGTCCTGAGGAAGATGGTGCGCATCGCGCGCCTGAACCGCACCACGTCGCTCGCCGATTTCGTGGCCTCGCGCTACGGCAAGAGCGCGCTCATCGGCGGGCTCGTCACCGTGATCGCCGTCATCGGGATCCTGCCCTACATCTCGCTGCAGTTGAAGGCGGTCTCGACCAGCTTCCAGATCCTGCTCGGCTACCCCGAGGTGGTGATGCCGCTCAAGGTGGGCTCGGTGGTGGTGATGCAGGACACCGCCTTCTACGTGGCGCTCTTCATGGCGCTCTTCGCCATCGCCTTCGGCACCCGCCAGCTCGACGCGGCCGAGCGCCACGAGGGCATGGTGGCCGCGGTGGCCTTCGAGTCGATCGTGAAGCTGATCGCGTTCCTCGCCGTGGGGGTCTACGTCGCCTATTTCATGTACGACGGGCTGGGCGACCTCTTCGCGCGCGCCGCCGGCCGACCCGACCTCGAGGTGCTGATGGCGCCGCTGGGAGGGGCCGCGGGCAGCTACGCGAGCTGGGTCTGGCTCACGGTGCTGTCGATGTTCGCGATCGTGTTCCTGCCGCGGCAGTTCCAGGTGGCGGTGATCGAGAACACCGACGAGCGCCACCTCAAGCGCGCGGCATGGCTCTTCCCGCTCTACATGCTGGCGATCAACGTCTTCGTGCTGCCGATCGCCTTCGGCGGGCTGCTGCATTTCCCGCTGGGCAACGTCGACGCCGACACCTTCGTGCTCACGCTCCCGATGACCCAGAAGGCGGAGGGGCTGGCCCTCCTGGTCTTCATCGGCGGGCTCTCGGCTGCCACCGGCATGGTGATCGTGGAGGCGATCGCGCTCTCCACCATGATCTGCAACGACCTCGTGATGCCGATCCTGCTGCGCGTGCGCGCCTTCCGGCTGAGCGAGCAGCGCGACCTCTCGAGCCTGCTGCTCGACATCCGCCGGGCGGCCATCATCGCGCTGCTGATGGGCGGCTACTTCTACTACCTGCTGGCGGGCGAGGCCTACGCGCTCGTCTCGATCGGCCTCATCTCGTTCGCCGCCGCCGCGCAGTTCGCGCCTGCGGTCATTTTCGGCCTCTACTGGAGAGGCGGGACGCGCACCGGCGCGCTGGCGGGGCTCCTCGCGGGGTTCTCCGTCTGGACGTACACGCTGCTGCTGCCGGCCTTCGCGAAATCGGACTGGCTCGGCGCGGACCTGATAGAGCACGGGCCCTGGGGCATCGAGCTCCTGCGGCCGACGCAGCTCTTCGGCCTGGCGGGCCTCGACCAGATCACCCATGCGATGATCTGGAGCATGATCGCCAACGTCGGCGCCTACATGGTCGGATCCGTGCTCCGCCGCCAGAGCGCGGCGGAGCACGTCCAGGCCACGCTGTTCGTCGACGTCTACCAGCAGACGGGCGAGCCGGGCTCCCCCTGGCGCGGTGCCACGTCGGCCTCGGCGCTGCAGACGCTGGTGGGCCGCTTCCTCGGCCCGGGGCGGGCGGTGGAGCTCTTCACGGCCTATGCCCGGCTTCGCGGAGTGAAGGGCGTCGACGAGCTCGAGGGCGACCGCGACCTGGTGCGCTTCGCCGAGTTGCAGCTCGCCGGGACCATCGGCGCCGCCTCCGCGAGGACGATGGTCGCCACCGTGGCCCAGGAGGAGCCGCTGGGCCTCGAGGAGGTGATGACGATCATCGACGAGGCCTCGCAGGTGATCGCCTACAGCCATCGCCTCGAGGAAAAGCAGGGCGAGCTCGAGGCGGCCACGCAGGAGCTCCGGGCCGCCAACGAGCGCCTGAAGGAGCTCGACCGCCTGAAGGACGACTTCATCTCCACCGTCACGCACGAGCTGCGCACGCCGCTCACCTCGATCCGCGCGTTCTCCGAGATCCTGCACGACAACCCCGACCTCGGGCCCGCGGAGCGCCAGCGCTTCCTCGGGCTCGTCATCAAGGAATCGGAGCGCCTCACGCGCCTCATCAACCAGGTGCTGGACCTGGCGAAGATCGAGTCGGGCCTCGCGGAATGGCGCACGGCGGAGCTGGACATGCGCGAGATCGTACTGGAGGCGGTCAACGCGACCAGCGCGATCTTCAAGTCGCGCGGGGTGCGCATCGACACCCGCATCGAGCCGATGGTGCCTTCCGTCATGGCCGACCGCGACCGCCTGATGCAGGTCCTGCTGAACCTGCTCTCGAACGCGGCGAAGTTCTGCACCCCGGGGACGGGACGCGTGGAAGTCCGCCTCGCGAGCGACGGCGACGTCGTCCGCGTCGACGTCGAGGACAACGGCGTGGGCATCAGCCCGGAGAACCAGGCGCTGATCTTCGAGAAGTTCCGGCAGGTGGGCGACACGCTCACGGAAAAGCCCTCCGGCACCGGCCTCGGGCTCGCCATCTGCCTGCGCATCGTCGGCCACTTCGGCGGGAGGCTGTGGGTGGAAAGCGAACCGGGACGCGGCTCGGTCTTTTCGTTCGACCTGCCGATTCCAGCCAGCGACGCGCGGCGCCTCGTCGCGAACGCCTGAGGCGGCCATGGCCAAGCGCGTTCTGATCGCGGAGGACGAGCCCAGCATCGTGACCTCGCTCGAGTTCCTCATGCGGCAGTGCGGCTTCGAGACGCGGTCGGCGGCGGACGGCGAGGAGGCGCTTTCCCTCCTGGCCACGTTCCGGCCGCACCTGGTGCTCCTCGACATCATGCTGCCGCGGCGAAGCGGCCTCGAACTCTGCCGGCTGATCCGCGACGACGCCGCGCTCGCGGGAACGCGGGTGCTCATGCTCACCGCCAAGGGGGGCCATCGCGACATCGATCGCGGGCACCAGGCGGGAGCGGACGACTACGTCACCAAGCCGTTCTCCACGCAGGACCTGGTCGCGCGTGCCAAGGCGCTGCTCGCGGACCCGGTGCTGCATCTCGCTCCCGGGTCCACGCCCGGGGATTCACCATGAATTCCCCGCCGCCCCCCGCCGACGGCCCGGCTCCGGAGCCCACCGTCTGGGTGATCGACGACGACGAGTCCATCCGGGAGCTCCTCACCTGGCTCATGAAGCGCAACTCCATCCGCGTGGAGGCGTTTCCCAATGCCAAGAGCTTCCTGAAGGCCTACCGGCCCGGCGCGCCCGGCTGCCTCATCCTCGACCTCTACATGCCCGGGATGAGCGGCCTGGACCTCCAGCAATACCTCAAGGAGGCCGGCATCGAGATGCCGGTCATCTTCCTCTCGGGACGGGCCGATGTCCCGAAGGCCGTGCTCGCGGTCAAGAGCGGGGCCATCGACTTCATCGAGAAGCCGTTCGACTACCGCCAGATCGTGGAGCTCGCGCGCGAATGCATCCGGCGCGACGCCGACTCCCGCGCGGGGCGCGCGGCGGCGAAGAGCCGCGCCGAGCGCCTCGCGACCCTCACCCAGCGCGAGCGCGAGGTGCTCGATCGCGTGATCGCCGGGAAGGTGAACCGGATCATCGCCGAGGAGATGCTCATCTCCATCAAGACGGTGGAGGCGCACCGCGCCAGGATCATGGAAAAGCTGGCGGTGGACTCCGTCGCGGGGCTCGTGCAGGCCACGCTGGGCGCCCGGCCGCCCGACCGGACCGGCGGGGGGGCGGGGGGCCCCGGTTCCGCCGGTTAGGGTTAACCCCAATTGCCCCCGGCTGGACATGGCCATTAGCATCCGTCACGTTAAGGAGGAGGGCCACCCAAGAAGAACAATCGGCCGCGCCCGGCCAATCCCCGTAAAGAGGGATGGCGGGGCGCAAGTGCCGGCACGGGTCGCGGTGGCCATTCGTCGTTCCTCCCTGGCGGGCAGCACCGGCGACCCGCGCCGATCAAGCGCCCTCGAGGCGCCCCGGCGACTCGACCGGCCCGGACGGACCACCGTACCGAGGACAACGATCAATTAGGAGGAACGCGATGCAGCTCACCCAGTCGCACATCGATTACTGGCACAAAAACCTCAGGCTGACCGCGATCCTGCTGGTCATCTGGTTCGTGGTCACCTACGTGATGGCCTGGTACGCCATACCGCTTGCGGAGATCAAGATCTTCGGCTGGCCGCTCTCGTTCTACATGGCCGCCCAGGGCTCGCTGATCATCTACGTTGCAATCATCGGCTATTACGCCCTGCAGATGCGCAAGAACGACCTCGAGCACGGCGTGCACGAAGGGGAGGACGAATAATGGCCGCCGTCAGCCAGAAGACATTCTTTCAGCAGCTGAAGAAGTACTACACGTTCTACACGGGCGGCTTCATCGGCTTCGTGATCCTGCTCGCCATCGGCGAGCAGATGGGCATGACGCCCAAGTGGATCGGCTACTGCTTCCTCGTGTTCACGATCCTCCTTTACGCCGGCATCGGCATCATGAGCCGCACGGTCGAGGTCTCCGAGTACTACGTGGCCGGTCGAAGGGTGCCTGCGCTCTTCAACGGCATGGCCACCGGCGCCGACTGGATGAGCGCGGCCTCCTTCATCGGGATGGCAGGCACGCTCTACCTCACGGGGTTCCAGGGGCTGTCCTTCATCATGGGCTGGACCGGCGGATACGTGCTGGTGGCGCTGCTGCTCGCGCCCTACCTGCGCAAGTTCGGCCAGTTCACGATTCCCGACTTCCTCGGCGCGCGCTACGGCGGCAACATCGTCCGCTCGTTCGGCGTGATGGCGGCAATCCTGTGCTCGTTCACCTACGTGGTGGCGCAGATCTACGGCGTGGGCGTGATCACCTCCCGCTTCACGGGCCTGGAGTTCGGCATCGGCGTGTTCGTCGGCCTCGCGGGCATCCTGGTCTGCTCCTTCCTCGGCGGCATGCGCGCGGTGACGTGGACGCAGGTGGCCCAGTACATCATCCTCATCGTGGCCTACATGATCCCGGTGGTCTGGCTCTCCGTGAAGCACACGGGCGTGCCGATCCCGCAGGCGGTCTACGGCACGGTGCTCGAGAAGCTGACCCAGCGCGAGAAGCAGCTCACGAGCGACCCGAAGGAGCTGGAAGTCCGCAAGATCTTCGCCGACCGCGCAAAGGCGGCCGACGACAAGATCAAGGCGCTGCCCGCCAGCTTCGAGACGGAACGGGCCGTGGTCGTCAAGAAGCTCGAGGACCTGAAGGCGGCTTCCGCGCCGAAGGCGGAGATCGATGCGGCCGAGGCTGCGGTCAAGGGCTTCCCGGCCACTCCCGATGCGGCCAAGGCGAAATGGACTGCCGACAAGGCAGGCGCGACCGGCCGTTCCGGCCCGCCGCTCAAGCACTCCGAGCCGTACCCCGGCAAGGACGAGAAGGCACGCGATACCAGCCGGCTCAACTTCATCGGCGTCGTCTTCTGCATGATGTTCGGCACGGCCGCGCTTCCGCACATCCTGATGCGCTACTACACGACGCCGTCGGTGCAGGAAGCCCGCGTCTCGGTGTTCTGGTCCCTCTTCTTCATCTTCCTGCTCTACTTCACCGCACCCGCCCTCGCTGTGCTGGCGAAGTTCGACGTGTACACGCTGGTGGTCGGCTCGAAGTTCTCCGAGCTTCCAGCCTGGGTGAACGCGTGGCAGGCGGTGGACAGGACGCTTCTGAACATCACGGACATCAACAAGGACGGCATCGTGCAGCTCGCCGAAATCGTGATCGGCGGCGACATCATCGTGCTGGCGACGCCGGAAATCGCGGGCCTGCCGTACGTGGTCTCGGGCCTGGTCGCCGCGGGTGGCCTCGCGGCGGCGCTGTCGACCGCCGACGGACTGCTCCTCACGATCGCCAACGCGCTGTCGCATGACGTCTACTACAAGATGATCAACCCGAACGCCTCGCCGACGATGCGCATCACGGTGGCCAAGGCGCTGCTCCTCGTCGTGGCGATCATCGCGGCGTACGTCACCTCGCTCAAGCCGGGCAACATCCTGTTCCTGGTGGGCGCGGCGTTCTCGATGGCGGCCTCGGCGTTCTTCCCGGCGCTGGTGATGGGGATCTTCTGGAAGCGCGCCTCGAAGTGGGGCGCCATCGCTGGCATCGTCGCGGGCCTGGGCGTGTGCCTGTACTACATGGTCCACACCTATCCGACGTTCATGCAGTGGTTCGGCACGGCGCCGATCGCGAAGTGGTGGGGCCTCGATCCGATCTCGGCCGGCATGTTCGGCGTTCCCGTGGGCATCATCACGATCTTCGTGGTGAGCCTGGTCACGCCGGCGCCCGACAAGGACGTGCAGGAGCTGGTCGACCACGTGCGCTACCCGAACCTCGTGGGCGACATCGACACGCGGGGCACCTGACACCCCGCCCTTCCGTGGCACAATGGGCCCGCGCCATCCGGCGCGGGCCTTTTTCATTCTTGGAACCAGAGGGCCATTTCGTTCATGGAACCAGACTTTCTCCTGCGGGCCGTCAAGGCCGTCGTCGAGGTCGCGGGCTTCGCCTATCTCGGGCAGGGGCTGGTGGCGATCTTTTCCGGCTCGGCGCGCGAGCAGAACGTGATCTACCAGGTCTTTCGCATCGTGACCGGTCCGGTGACGAAGGCGACGCGTTTCCTGATGCCGAAGTTCATCCCCGACCGGCACATCCCGTTCATCGCCTTCGGCCTGCTCCTGTGGATCTGGATCTTCATCATCATCGGGATGGCTAGCCTCGCGCGGGGCCGCTAGCCGGAAGGCGATGCTCTTTCGCTACTTCGCCCGGGAGATCCTGGCCACGAGCCTGCTGGTGCTCGTGGCCCTGCTGGCGCTCTTCGGCTTCTTCGACCTGGTGCGCGAGCTGGACGACGTCGGCCGCGGCGGCTACCGCCTGGGCGTGATGATCGGGTACGTGCTCCTGTCGCTCCCCTCGCACGCCTACGTGCTTCTGCCGGCCGCGGCGCTCATCGGCACGCTCTTCGCGCTCGCGCGCATGTCCGAGCAGTCCGAGCTCACCGTGATGCGTTCCTCGGGGCTGTCGATGCGCCAGCTGGCGGCGCACGTGGCCGGCGCCGGGGTGGCGGTCGCGCTGGTCACGCTGGTCGTCGGCGAGTTCGTGACGCCCTACACCGAGGAGGCGGCCAAGAGCCTGCGCCTGAAGGCCACCAGCTCGATCGTGGCGCGCGAGTTCCGCTCCGGCTTCTGGGTGAAGGACGATCGCAGCTTCGTGAACATCCAGGACGTGACCGCCGACACGGTGCTGCTGAACCTGAAGATCTACGAATTCGACAAGTCGTACCGGCTCGCCTCGATCAGCCGCGCGGCGAGGGGCGCGTACGAAGGCGCGAATCGCTGGTCCCTCGCGGAGGTGGAGGTCACCCGCTTCGATGGCGACAAGGCGGTGCTGGAGCGCCGCGCGAGCTCGGTGTGGAATTCGGTGCTCACTCCCGACATCCTCTCGGTGCTCAAGATCGTCCCGGAGCGGATGTCGGTTCTGAACCTGTCGGCCTACATCGAGCACCTGCGCGAGAACCGGCAGAAGACGACGCGCTACGAGATCGCCCTGTGGCAGAAGGTTCTCTATCCGGTGGCGGCGATCGTGATGATGATCCTCGCCATTCCTTTCGCGATCCAGTCGCAGCGCGCGGGCGGGACGGGAGCCAAGATCGTCCTCGGGATCCTGCTCGGCCTCGGTTTCCACTTCGCCGGCCGTCTCTTCTCGCACGTCGGATTGCTGAACGACTGGCCGGCGTCGTTCTCCGCCGGGATGCCCACGCTCATCTTCCTGGGCGTGGCGGCGGCGGGCCTCGCGCACGCCGAGCGCCGCTAGCGGCACCCGTTGGCGGGGGGCGCGTCCACGAGGCGCGTGCCGGCGAGGCGGTCGTGCAGGAACTGCCCGTCTCGGTCCAGGAAGGCCCAGAGGAAGCCGACGCCCAGCGCCGCCCCGCCGGCGAGGGCCAGGAGGTACCGGCGAAGCGCGCGCGCCGTGCCTACCGGCCCGCCATCGCCGGACTCGAGCCGGATGCGCCACGTCTTCATCGCGAGCGTCTGGCCTCCGCGGGTCCAGAAACCCACGAGGTACGCCCCGACCACGACGAGCACCCAGGCCTGCAGGAGGTGCCGCCGCAAGCCGCCGGTGGCGTCGCCCACGATCGCGAGGAAGGGAAAGGTGGCCACGAGCACGAGCGCGGCGAGGATGAGCAGCTCGTAGGCGGCGCAGGCGAGCCTTCGGGCCAGCCCGGGTGTGCGGCGCGCCTCCGGGGACATCAACGCTGCTCGGGCGCGGTTCCCGGCGCGGCTTTCCGCTCGAGCCAGCGCTCCCGCAATTCGTGCTGCTTGGACGGCGGGAGCTTCTTGAGGCCCTGGAACGTTTCGCGGGCGGCCTTTCGCTGATCGGCGCTCATGGAGGCCCAGTCGCGGATGCGCCCCTGGAACCTTTCCTGCTGGATGGGGCGCATCTTCGGGTATTGGCGTGCCGCCGACATCAGGCGCCGCTGCTGGACCCCGGGCAACTTGTCCCAGTCCGGCGCCAGCGGCGCCAGGACCTTGCGGTCCTCGGCAGACAGGCGCGTCCAGGGCGTCTGCGGCGACTTGGGATCGGTGCCGGCCGGAAACGCGGCCAGCGAAACGCACGCGACGAGCGCCCCTAGAAGGAGCCGGAGGCGCTCTTGAGCCACTTGTCGAAATCCTCGTCCAGGAACGCGTCGATCGGAAGCTCGCCGGCGAGGAGCTGCGCATCGATCTCGCCGATATCCACCTCCGGGGCCAGGGTCTTCGCGAGAAGGGTCGCGAGGAGGAGGGCGATCGGCAGCCACAGGAGCGCCTGCTGCAGGATCGAGTACTTGATCGTCTGCGCCGTGCCGGCGCCCACGGTCACGAGTCCCAGGACGTGCACCGGCTCCCGCCAGGCGTCGAGGGCCCGCAGTCGCGCCGAGCGAAGGCGGGTGGCCTGCATTTCGCCCACTTCCCCGGCCGAGCGCTCGAGCCACGGCCGGATCTTTTCGCCGAAAGTCTTTTCATTCATAGGGTTATGCCTTTTGATCTCAGGATCTTCGCCAACGCGTGCGTCGCCCGGGAGCAATGCGTCTTGACGCTGCCCTCCGAGCAACCCATGGCCCTGGCCGTTTCACTGACATCGAAGTCTTCCCAATAACGCAACAGGAAGGCTTGCCGTTGACGTTGCGGAAGCGACTGCACCGCCTCCTCGATGATCGCCATCGTCTGCGACTGCTCGAGCCGCCCGGCGGGGGACGCCGGGACACTTCCGGTTTCCTCGATCTCGAATGTCTCGAGGGGATCGGCGTCGTCGTCCTCGCCCGTGAGGCCCAGGGACGACCAGAGCGACGTCCAGGTCGAGCGCACCCGGCTTCGCCGGTAGTGGTCGCGGATGCCGTTCTGGAGGATGCGCTGGAAGAGAAGGGGCAGTTCCTCCGGCGGGCGCGAGGCGTATTTCTCGGCAAGCTTGAGCATCGAGTCCTGGACGATGTCGAGCGCCGCCTCTTCGTCCTGGACCGAGAACACGCACTGCTTGAAGGCGCGCCGTTCGGCCGAGGCGAGAAAGTCGGACAGTTCTTTTCGAGTGGCCAGGGAGCTCTCCCGCGGGCGGTGGCGCTCGCTTCCCGCGAGGGGCGGGAGCGCGGTCGGCCCGCGACGCCGCGACTATAGCAAACGTGGGCGGCGCGGCCACCCCGCGGCGGAAGCGGTTTATCCCGCCATTCGGCTTGACCAATCCCGACCTCCCGGCTAATGTTCTAGGTCCCCCTTTCAAAACCCCACGATTTACAAGACCTTATGGAACTAAAGCTCCCCCCGCTCGCGGAAACCGGCGAAACCCTGACGGGCGCCGAGATCGCCATCCGCTGCCTGCAGGAAGAAGGGGTCGAATACGTATTCGGGTACCCGGGGGGGGCCGTTCTCTTCATCTACGACGCCATCTTCAACCAGAAGAAGGTGAAGCACATCCTCGTCCGGCACGAGCAGGGGGCCCTGCACGCGGCGGACGGCTACGCCCGGGCCACCGGCCGGCCGGGGGTGGCGCTCGTCACCAGCGGCCCCGGCGTCACGAACGCGGTGACGGGGATCGCCACCGCGTACATGGACTCGATCCCCCTGGTGGTCATCACGGGGCAGGTGCCGACGCGGGCCATCGGCGAGGACGCCTTCCAGGAATGCGACACGGTCGGGATCACGCGTCCCTGCGTGAAGCACAACTTCCTCGTGAAGGACGTGAACGAGCTCGCGATCACGATCAAGAAGGCGTTCCACATCGCGACCACGGGGCGACCCGGGCCGGTCTTGGTCGACATCCCGAAGGACGTGTCGCAGCAGTCTGCGCGCTTCCATTACCCGGACAAGGTCCACCTGCGCTCCTACGCCCCGGTGGCGAAGGGGCACAGCGGCCAGATCAAGAAGGCGATGCAACTCCTGCTGGAGGCCAAGCGGCCCATGATCTACGTGGGTGGCGGGGCCGTCCTCGGGGAGGCGTCGCACGAGGTCACCGAGCTGGTGCGGCTCCTCGATTTCCCCTGCACCAACACGCTCATGGGGCTGGGTTCCTTCCCGGCTTCCGACAAGCGCTTCGTCGGCATGCTCGGGATGCACGGCACCGTCGAAGCCAACATGGCCATGCAGAATTGCGACGTGCTGCTCGCCGTGGGGGCGCGATTCGACGACCGGGTGATCGGCAACCCCGCGCACTTCGCCGCGGGCAGCGCCAGCCGCAAGATCGTCCACATCGACGTCGACCCGTCGTCGATCTCCAAGCGCGTGCGCGTCGACGTGCCGATCGTGGGGCACGTGAAGGACGTCCTGACGGAGCTCCTCGCCCTCCTCAAGGCGGCCAAGGAAAAGCCCGACGCGGCCGCGCTCGCCGCGTGGTGGGACCAGATCGGGGCATGGCGCGCCAAGGACTGCCTCAAGTACGACCGCGCCTCCAAGATCATCAAGCCGCAGTTCGTGATCGAGAAGCTGTGGGAGATCACGAAGGGCGGCGCCTACGTCACTTCCGACGTGGGCCAGCACCAGATGTGGGCCGCGCAGTTCTACCGTTTCGACAAGCCGCGGCGGTGGATCAATTCCGGCGGGCTGGGAACCATGGGCGTGGGCCTGCCCTATGCCATGGGCGTGAAGCTCGCCTTCCCGAAGGCCGACGTCGCCTGCGTGACGGGCGAGGCCTCCATCCAGATGTGCATCCAGGAACTCTCCACCTGCAAGCAGTACCACCTGCCGGTGAAGGTCCTGAACCTCAACAACCGCTACATGGGGATGGTTCGCCAGTGGCAGGAGTTCTTCCACGGGAACCGCTACAGCGAGTCCTACATGGACGCGCTGCCGGACTTCGTGAAGCTCGCCGAGGCGTACGGCCACGTCGGGATGCGCATCGAGAAGCCCGCCGACGTCGAAGGCGCGATTCGCGAGGCCTTCGCCCTCAAGGACCGCCTCGTGTTCCTCGACATCATCACCGACCAGACCGAGAACGTCTTCCCGATGGTGCCCGGCGGCAAGGGCATGTCGGAGATGATCCTCGCCGAAGACCTGTAGAACCCGGGCGCGTCGCGGGGGCGGCCTGCGCCTCCCGCCCGTGTCCCCCGTTCCCCGCACCAGCACCTCATTCCCCATCCCTCGCCATGCGCCACATCCTCTCCATACTCGTCGAAAACGAAGCCGGCGCCCTCTCGCGCGTCGCGGGCCTCTTCTCCGCCCGGGGCTACAACATCGAGTCGCTCACGGTCGCTCCCACCGAGGACGAGACCATGTCGCGCATGACCATCGTCACCACCGGCTCCGACGAGGTCGTCGAGCAGATCACCAAGCAGCTCAACAAGCTGGTGGACGTCGTGAAGGTCGTCGACCTCTCGGAGGGCCGCCACATCGAGCGCGAGCTCATGCTCGTGAAGGTGCGCGCCTCCGGCAAGGACCGCGAGGAGATGAAGCGCACCGCCGACATCTTCCGCGGCCGCATCATCGACGTCACGGACAAGTCCTACACCATCGAGCTCACGGGCACCACCGACAAGCTCGATGCCTTCCTCGAGGCGCTCGACAAGGGCGCGATCCTGGAAACCGTCCGCACCGGCGTCTCGGGCATCGGCCGGGGCGAATGGGTGCTCAAAGCCTGAAATTCCAGCACATCAGAGGATACGAACATGAAGGTGTACTACGACAAGGACGCGGACCTTTCCCTCGTGAAGGGCAAGAAGGTCACGATCATCGGCTACGGCTCGCAGGGGCACGCGCATGCCCAGAACCTCAAGGAATCGGGAGTGAAGGTCACCGTCGGCCTGCGCCGGGAAGGCGCCTCCTGGGACAAGGCGAAGAAGGCCAAGCTCGAGGTGAAGGAGGTCGCCGCCGCAGTGAAGGGCGCCGACCTCGTGATGATCCTGCTCCCCGACGAGAACCATCCCGCCGTCTGGAAGGAGTCGATCGAGCCCAACATCAAGAAGGGCGCGGCGCTCGCCTTCGCGCACGGCTTCAACATCCACTTCGGCCAGATCCAGCCGCGCGCGGACCTGGACGTGATCATGATCGCGCCCAAGGGCCCCGGCCATCTCGTGCGCTCGACCTACACGCAGGGCGGGGGCGTGCCCGCCCTCATCGCCGTCCACCAGGACGCCACGGGCAAGGCGAAGGATCTCGCGCTCTCGTACGCCTGCGCGATCGGCGGCACGCGCGGCGGGGTGATCGAGACCAATTTCCGCGAGGAGACCGAGACCGATCTCTTCGGCGAGCAGGCCGTCCTGTGCGGCGGCATCGTCGAGCTCATCAAGGCCGGCTACGAGACGCTCGTGGATGCCGGCTACGCTCCCGAGATGGCCTATTTCGAGTGCCTGCACGAGACCAAGCTCATCGTCGACCTCATCTACGAGGGCGGCATCGCCAACATGAACTACTCGATCTCCAACAACGCGGAGTTCGGCGAGTACCTGACGGGCCCGAAGGTGATCGGCCCCGAGGCGAAGCAGGCGATGAAGGATGCGCTCGCCCACATCCAGAACGGCGGCTACGCGCGCGACTTCATCCTCGAGAACCAGGCGGGGGCGCCGACGTTGAAGGCCCGCCGGCGGCTCCTCGCGGAGCACCCCATCGAGCAGGTGGGCGAGAAGCTGCGCGCGATGATGCCGTGGATCAGGAAGAACAAGCTGGTCGACCAGACCCGCAACTAGTCCTTCGGAGGCCGGGGAAACCCGGCCTTTCCGCATCCTGCCGGCGCGGCGGAAGTAAAATGGCCCGTCGAGCGAATTCCGGAGGGACATTGGCGCATTACCCGCACCCGATCATCGCCCGAGAGGGCTGGCCGTTCCTCGCCGGCGCAGTCGCGCTGGCGGCCCTCGCCACGTGGCTCGGCGGCTGGTGGTCGGCTCCGTTCTGGCTCGTGGCTGCCTTCGTGCTGCAGTTCTTCCGCGACCCGCCCCGCGAGGTTCCGGCGGGCGCCGGGCTCGTCCTCGCGCCGGCCGACGGCCGCATCGTGCAGGTGGGCACGGCGCGCGACGACTACCTCGGCCGCGACGCGGTGAAGATCAGCGTCTTCATGAACGTCTTCAACGTGCACTCGAACCGCTCGCCCGTCGACGGGACGGTCGAGAACGTGTGGTACTTCCCGGGGCTGTTCGTGAACGCGGACCTCGACAAGGCCTCCACCGGCAACGAGAGGAACGCCGTGCACCTGCGCACCGACGCAGGCGCGGACGTCACGTGCGTGCAGGTGGCCGGGCTCATCGCGCGGCGCATCCTGTGCTACGTGGGCAAGGGCGACCGGCTTTCGCGCGGTCAGCGTTACGGATTCATCCGCTTCGGCTCCCGGGTGGACGTCTACCTGCCGCCCGGCTCGACGCCGAAGGTCGCCATCGGCGACAGGGTGGCGGCCACCTCCACGGTGCTCGCCGTCTTGCCGGGAGCCTGACGTGGCAGAGGAGCGGGGCGCCGAAAGCGGAAGGCCCGCGAGTTCCCCCGGAAGGTCGCGCACCACGCTGATGGAGCCCATCCGCCGCCGCGGGATCTACCTGCTGCCGAACCTCTTCACCACCCTGGCCCTCTTCGCGGGCTTCTACGCGATCGTGCAGGGGATGAACCACGACTTCGAGCGCGCGGCCATCGCGATCTTCGTCGCGATGGTGCTCGACGGCCTCGACGGGCGCGTGGCGAGGCTCACCAACACCCAGTCGGCGTTCGGGGCGGAATACGACAGCCTGGCGGACATGGTCTCCTTCGGGGCGGCGCCTGCGCTGGTGATGTACGAATGGGCCCTTCGCGGCATGGGGCGCATCGGCTGGATCGCCGCCTTCGTCTACTGCGTGGGCGCCGCGCTTCGTCTCGCCCGCTTCAACACGCAGCTCTCGGTCGCCGACAAGCGCTGGTTCACCGGCCTTCCCAGCCCGGCGGCCGCCGCCCTGGTGGCCGGCATGATCTGGGTGCTGAACGACTACCAGGTGAAGGGCGGCGAGGTGAAGTGGTTCGCCGCCGCGCTCACCGTCTACGCCGGCGTCACGATGGTCTCGAACGTCCGCTTCTACAGCGGCAAGGACCTGAACCTGCGCCGCGCCGTGCCGTTCTGGATGACGCTGGTGATCGTGGTCGCGCTCATGCTCATCTCCATCGAGCCCTCGCACGTCCTGTGGGGGATCATGGTCGCCTACGGCGTGTCCGGCTACGTCGGCTGGTTCGTGCAGCGCCTGCGGGCGGAAGCCAAGGAGAAGCAGTACCGGAGCATCCGCGAGTCGATCGAGGCGGGTGACGTGACGGGGCTCTCGCGCATGCTGCATTCGACGCCGCCGGACACGGTGGTGAACGGCGGCGGACGCTCGCTCCTCATGGTTGCCGTGGAGGAGTCCAACCTCCCCGCGGTCGAGCTGCTCCTGGCGCGCGGCGCCGCGCGCGACCATCGCGACGAGCGCGGATTGACCGCGCTCGCGCTGGCCTCGGAGATGGGGTTCAAGGAGGCGGTGGAGGTCCTGCTCGTGGCCGGCGCCGACGCGAACGTGCGCGACCAGTCCGGCCTCACCGCTCTCGACCTCGCCGAGGAGCACGGCTCGCACGACATCGTGGCCTCGCTGCTGCGCGCCGGCGGGCGCTCCGGGACGGAGCTCGGCGATCCCCCGGGTGCCTAGTTGCCAGTCCGGGCGGCCGTTGCTATAGTCGATTCATGATTCGTGTCTCCCGCATCGCCGACCACCTTCTGCGCCTCCCCCTGGCGGGCCTTCCGGGCCTGCTGCTGCGCCTCGCGCGCTAAAAATCCCCCTCCCAATTCGGCAGTTGCGGCGCCGCCCGGCAAACGGGCAGGCGGTGTTCCATCCCATTTTTCCCGGAGTGACCCATGCAGGATCAGTTGATCATTTTCGACACCACGATGCGCGACGGCGAGCAGAGCCCGGGCGCTTCCATGACGCGCGAGGAGAAGGTCCGGATCGGCAAGCAGCTCGAGCGGCTGCGCGTCGACGTGATCGAGGCGGGATTCGCGGCGGCGAGCGCCGGAGACTTCGACGCGATCCGCGCCGTCGCCGAGGCGGTGAAGGACTCGACCGTCTGCTCCCTCGCGCGCGCCAACGACAACGACGTGCGGCGGGCGGGCGAGGCCGTGGCCCCGGCGCAGCGAAAGCGCATCCACACCTTCATCGCGACCAGCCCCATCCACATGAAGCTCAAGCTGCGCATGAGCGAGGAGCAGGTCCTGGAGGCCGCGGTGCGCTCGGTGAAGCTCGCGCGGGAGTACACGGACGACGTCGAGTTCTCGGCCGAGGACGCCGTGCGCTCCGAGGTGGACTTCCTCTGCCGCATCTTCGAGGCGACGATCGCCGCCGGTGCCCGCACCATCAACGTCCCCGATACCGTCGGCTACAGCGTGCCCGATCGCTGGGGCTCGCTCTTCCGCGAGCTCCTCACGCGCATTCCCAACGCGGACAAGGCGATCTGGTCGACGCACTGCCACAACGACCTCGGGATGGCGGTCGCCAATTCGCTCGCCGCGGTGATGAACGGCGCGCGGCAGGTCGAGTGCACGATCAACGGCCTGGGCGAGCGCGCGGGCAACGCCTCGCTCGAGGAGATCGTGATGGCGGTGAGGACGCGATCGGACGTCTTCACCTGCCGCACGGGCATCGACGCCACGCAGATCGTGCCGACGAGCAAGCTGGTGTCGACGATCACCGGCTACCCGGTGCAGCCCAACAAGGCGGTGGTCGGTGCCAACGCTTTCGCGCACGAGTCCGGCATCCACCAGGACGGCGTGCTCAAGCACCGCGAGACCTACGAGATCATGCGGGCGGAGGACGTCGGCTGGGGAGCCAATCGCCTCACCCTCGGCAAGCTCTCCGGGCGCAATGCCTTCCGCACCCGCCTCGCGGAGCTGGGGATCTCGCTTGCCTCCGAGGAGGCGCTCAACGCGGCATTCGCCAAGTTCAAGGAGCTCGCGGACAAGAAGCGCGAGATCTTCGACGAGGACCTGCAGGCACTCGTTTCCGACGAGAGCGTGACGCCCGAGCAGGAGCGCTTCAAGCTCGTGTCGCTCGTCGCCCACTCGGAGACCGGCGAGCAGCCCTTCGCGCGCGTGGTGATCGCCGACGGCGGGCACGAGATGCGCTCCGAGGCGCGCGGGGCGGGGCCCGTCGACGCCTCGTTCCAGGCGATCGAGGACATGGTCCACAGCGGGACCGAGCTGCAGCTCTTTTCGGTGAACAACATCACGACCGGCACCGACTCGCAGGGCGAGGTGACGGTGCGGCTCTCCAAGGACGGCCGCGTCGTCAACGGGATGGGGGCGGACACCGACATCGTGGTCGCCTCCGCCAAGGCCTACCTGAGCGCGCTGAACAAGATGGGAATCAGCTCGGCCCGCGTGAATCCGCAGTACGGCGAGGAGGCGGCGGCGCCCTGAGGCTGGAAAGAAGATGCCCGCGAGCTTCCTCGCGGGCATCGTCGCGGCCGGACTTCGGCGTCGCCGCGCCGCCGAATGCTCAGCAGCCGCCCTTCTTCTTCTTGCCTTCGGCCGGCTTCGCGTCGGCCTTCTTGGCCGCGGCGGGCTTCGCGTCAGCCTGCTTCGCGATCACCTTTTCCTTGATGTCGTTGTAGACGTTCTCGGGGACGATCTTCCTGTCCAGGAGATCGTTCTTGCCCTTGTAGGGGCGGCCCTTGATGATCGCGTCGGCGCGCGCGTCGCCGATGCCCTTGAGCTTCACCAGCTCGTCGCGGGAGGCGGTGTTGAGATCGAGCAGCGCCTCGGCCTTCTTTTCGGCGGCGGCAGCGGGCTTCTTCTCGGCGGCGGCGGTGACGGGCTTCTTCGGTTCGTCCTTCGCGAAAGCCGTTCCGGTCGCGGCAAGGAGCGCGATGGCGACGGCGGCGATGAGCTTCTTCATGGATTCTCCAGTCGGCGTGGGTGGGGGGCAGAACGCGCGGAAATTCTAGCCGCTTCCCCGCGCCCGCGCTCGTCTAACGCAGCCGGAGTTGTCCCGGTTGACAGCCGTCTTCGCGGGGAGACAGGGCGATTGCGCGTGCAATCAAGCCCTTGGAGCCTTTCGGCGGGCCGCCTGTCGGTGCGAAGCGACTTCCTGCGCCTCGCGGTGCCGGTCGCATGCGCCCGGAACCCGCGTGGATGCTGGCTTTCGGGGCATTTGCGATACATGGCACGGATCGTGGATGCGGCAGGCACGTCCCCTACAGAAGGAGTAGCCATGCGATACGCAGACGGTCTGTTCGGCCGGAAGGACCCCCCGCGGGGATTGTCGTCCCCGGGGAGTGGAACCGCGCATCCCCATTCGCCGGCCCCGGCCCCGGCCCCGGCCCTGTCGGCCGTTGCCCGGCCGGCCCCCGCTCCCGCGGCCGCCGCCGCGGCCGACGCTGCGCACCGCGCCGAGGAGGGCGCCGGCTCCCGGCTCATCGTCGGCCCCAACATCAAGCTCAAGGGCGTGGAGATCGACGATTGCGACACGCTGGTGGTCGAGGGCCGCGTGGAGGCGACGATGGTGAGCCGGGCGATCCAGATTGCCGAGCACGGGTCGTTCAAGGGCACGGCGGACATCGAGGTCGCGGAAATTCGCGGCACGTACGAGGGCGAGCTCACGGTGCGCGGCCGGCTCGTGCTCCATGCCACCGGGCGGATTTCCGGCAAGGTGCGCTACGGCAAGCTGCTGGTGCAGGAGGGCGGCGAGATCAGCGGCGACATCGGCACGGTCGCCGACCGCGTGGTGGCCGCCCGGCCGGCCTAGCTTTCGCGCGCGAGCGTCGCGGCGAGGCCGACGTAGGTGGCGGGCGTGAGGGCGAGAAGCCTCGCCTTCGCGTCCTCGGGCAGGGGCAGCGTGCGCACGAAGCGGTGCAGCTCCTCCTTCGTGATCCCGCCCTTGCCGCGGGTGAGGTCCTTGAGCTTCTCGTAGGAGCCCTCGATCCGGTGGGCGCGCATCACGGTCTGCACCGGCTCGGCCAGCACGTCCCAGCACCCCTCGAGGTCGGCGGCAATGCGATCGGGATTGGCCTCGAGCTTGCCCAGGCCGCGCAGGCAGGCCTCGTAGCCCAGCAGGCAGTAGCCGAACGCGACGCCCATGTTGCGCAGCACCGTCGAGTCGGTGAGGTCGCGCTGCCAGCGCGAGACGGGCAGCTTCTCGGCGAGGTGGCGCAGCAGCGCGCTGGCGAGCCCGAGGTTTCCCTCCGAGTTCTCGAAGTCGATCGGGTTCACCTTGTGCGGCATCGTCGAGGATCCCACCTCGCCCGCCTTGACCTTCTGGCGGAAGTAGCCGAGCGAGATGTAGCCCCACACGTCGCGGTCCAGGTCGACGAGGATGGTGTTGAGCCTCGCCAGGGCGTCGAACGCCTCGGCGAGGGCGTCGTGCGGCTCGATCTGGATCGTGAGCGGGTTGTAGGCGATGCCGAGCCCGGTGACGAAGCGCCGCGCGAACCCGGGCCAGTCAACGGCGGGTGCGGCGACGACGTGCGCGTTGAAATTGCCGGTGGCGCCGTTCACCTTGCCCATCATCTCGACGGCCGCCGTCGCGAGCCGCGCGCGCTTGAGCCGCCAGGCCACGTTGGCCATCTCCTTGCCCAGCGTGGTCGGCGTGGCAGGCTGTCCGTGCGTGCGCGAGAGCATCGCGAGGCTCGCGTGCGTGCGCGCCAGCTCGTCCAGGCGAGCGGCAATCGCGTCGATCGCGGGCAGGAGGACGCCGTCGAGGCCGCCCTTCACCATGAGGGCGTGCGCCAGGTTGTTGATGTCCTCCGAGGTGCACGCGAAATGGATGAACTCGCCGGCCGCCGAGACCTCCGAGTTGCCCCGGAAGGTCTCCCGAAGCCAGTACTCGACCGCCTTGACGTCGTGGTTGGTCGTCGCCTCGATGTCCTTCACGCGCTGCGCATCGGCCACCGAGAAGCCGCCGGCGACCCGGTCGAGCTCGCCCACGGTGGCCGCGGTGAAGGCGGGAAGCAGGTCGAAGGACGGGTCGGCGGCGAGCGCATTCAGCCACGCGATCTCCACGCGCACGCGCAGGCGGATCAGCGCGAACTCGCTGAAGTGCTCCTGCAACGCGCGGGTCTTGGAGGCGTAGCGCCCGTCGAGCGGCGAAAGGGCGGTGAGTGCGTGGGACATGGGGGAACCGTGCGCCGATTTTATCACGCGCCCGCGAGCGTCCGGCCGCCCGTGACCCCGGTGCTATACTCGGCGCCCGTCGCCCCGGTGAGGAGCCTGCATGAAGCTCGTCGCATCGAAGACCAGCCCGTACGCCCGCAAGATCCGGGTGCTGCTCGCCGAGAAGCAGCTCGCCTTCGAGTTCGTCGAGGAAAGCGCGTGGAACGCGGACACCACCGTTCCGCGGTACAACCCGCTGAACAAGATCCCGGTGCTGGTCACCGACGATGGCACCTGCCTCTACGACTCGGGCGTCATCGCCGAATATCTCGATCCGCTCGGAGCGCCGTCCTTCATCCCGCCCTCCGGCATCGAGCGCGCGCGCGTGCGCCGCGACGAGGCGCTCGGCGACGGCATCGCGGACGCGGGACTCGCGGTCTTCCTCGAGCGCAAGCGCGATCCGGCGCGCCAGGATCGCGCGTGGGTCGACCGCCAGCTCGGCAAGGTCGACGCCGGGATCGCGGCGCTCGCGAACGAGCTGGGCGGCAAGGCCTACCTGCGCGGCGACACGCTTTCGCTCGGCGACGTGGCGTGCGCCTGCGCGCTCCTGTGGCTGGAGTTCCGCATGCCCGAGATCGCCTGGCGCTCGCAGTACGCGGCGCTCGGCCGCTGGATCGAGAGGCTCGAGTCGCGCCCGTCGTTCGCGCTTACCCGGCCGCCGGCCTGACGGCCCCGTTCCCGGGCCGGGCCGCCCCCCGGCCGCGCCTCAGGCGATGACGCCCCCGCCCAGGCACTCCTCGCCCCGGTACACCACGGCGGATTGCCCCGGCGTCACGGCCCACTGCAGATCGCTGAACTCGAGCGAGAACTCGCGCTCGCCGTCGAGCGCGAGCGCGCACGGCGCATCGGCCTGCCGGTAGCGCGTCTTCGCGCCCAGCATCCCGGTGTCGCGGGGCGGGGCGCCGGCGATCCAGCTCGCGTCCTGCGCATGCAGGCGCGAGGAGAAGAGCCGCGGGTCGTCGTGCCCCTGGACGACCACGAGCGTGTTCGAGGCGAGTTCCTTGGCTGCGACGTACCACGCGGCCCCGTCGCCGCCGCGCCGGCCTCCGATCCCGAGTCCCTGGCGCTGTCCCAGCGTGTAGTACATGAGTCCATGGTGCTCGCCGACGCGCTCGCCGTCCGGCGTCACGATCGGCCCCGGCTCCCGCGGCAGGTAGCGCGACAGGAACTCGCGAAACGGGCGCTCCCCGATGAAGCAGATGCCCGTCGAGTCCTTCTTCGCGTGGTTCGGCAGGCCCGCTTCGCGCGCGATGCGGCGCACCTCTGTCTTGCGCAAGTCGCCCACGGGGAAGACCGACCTGGACAGCTGCGCCTGCGACAGGCGGTGCAGGAAATAGGACTGGTCCTTCGACGCGTCCAAGCCCTTGAGCAGCAGGAAGCGCCCGTCGCGTTCGGCGACGCGCGCGTAATGCCCGGTCGCGATGCGCTCCGCGCCCATCGCCACGGCGTGGTCCAGGAAGGCCTTGAACTTGATCTCGGCGTTGCACAGGACGTCGGGGTTCGGCGTGCGGCCGGCGCGGTATTCGGCGAGGAAGCTCGCGAAGACCCGCTCGCGGTACTCGGCCGCGAAGTTCACCGCCTCGACCTCGATGCCCACCTTGTCCGCGACGGACACGGCGTCGACGAGGTCCACCCGCGTCGAGCAGTACTCGCCGTCGTCGTCGTCCTCCCAGTTCTTCATGAACAGGCCGACGACCTCGTGGCCCTGCCGCTTGAGCAGCAGCGCGGCGACGGCGGAATCGACCCCTCCGGAGAGCCCGACGACGATTTTCATGGGGGAGTATCTTGCGGCAAAAAGGGCGCCGGAGGCGAAACGAAAAAAAAGGCAGGGCCGAAGCCCCGCCTTTCGTTCTGCCCCGCAGGGCGGAGACTACTTCTTGGGCGCTTCCGGCGTGCCTTCCGCCTTCTTCGGGGCCGCCTTCTTCTTGGGGGCCTTCTTCTTGGCGGGCTTGTCGGTCGCCTTGGGGGCCTCGGCCTTCTTCACGTCGGCCTTGGCGGGAGCGGCCTCGGACTTCGCGGACGGGGTGGCCGGGGTCGCCTTGGTGGCCGGCGTGGCGGGGGACGTCGCGGTGGCCGGCGTGGCGGGAGCAGCCTTGGTGGCCGGCGTGGCGGGCGCCTGGGCGAACGCGCCCAGCGACACGGACGCGAACACGGCGGCGATCAGGGCGGAGAC
>JAGRPO010000253.1 GCA_019449455.1 Betaproteobacteria bacterium
GTGGCGCCGGGCGTCGCGGAGAGCTTGGGGACGATCCCGGGGAGCAGCAGGTCGTGGTCGCCCAGCTTGTGGCGCTCGATCATGCCGCGCGCCTGGTAGTGGAGGTCCGCGGCGATGTCGGCGATCGAATAGATGCGCCCGGACGGCACCTCGGCCTTTTCCAGCACGGCGAGCGCCTCGTCTAGGGTGACGGTGGCCGTCCATTCGCCGATGGCGCGGTCCAGGTCGTCCGTGCGCTTCACCCGGCCCGCGTTGCCGGCAAGCGCGGGGTCGTTGGCGAGGTCCGCCCGACCGATGGCCAGCATCATCCGCTTGAAGATCGAATCGGCGTTCGCGCCGATCACCACGTACTTCCCGTCGCCGCACTTGTAGGTGTTGGAGGGCACGATGCCGGGCAGCGAGGAGCCGGTGCGCTCGCGGATGTTGCCGCCCATGCCGTACTCGGGAAGCATCGATTCCATCATCGCGAACACCGCCTCGTAGAGCGCGACGTCCACCACCTGCCCCTTGCCCGAGGCCGCGCGGTGGTGGATGGCCGAGAGCGCGCCGATCACGCCGAACATGGCCGCGAGCGAATCCCCGATGGAGATGCCCACGCGCACCGGCGCGCGATCCGGGTAGCCCGTGATGTAGCGCATGCCGCCCATCGACTCGCCGATGGCGCCGAAACCGGGACGGTCCCGGTACGGGCCCGTCTGCCCGAAGCCCGACAGCCGCACCATCACCAGGCCGGGGTTGGCCTTCGAGAGCGCGTCGTAGCCGAGCCCCCACTTCTCCATCGTGCCGGGGCGGAAGTTCTCCACCACGATGTCGGCCTTCGCCACGAGGTCGCGCACCACCTGCTGCCCCTCGGGCGCCTTCAGGTTCACCGCGACCGACTTCTTGTTGCGCGCCTGCGCGTACCACCACAGCGAGTTACCCTCGTGCAGCTGGCGCCACTTGCGAAGGGGATCGCCCTCGCCCGGCGTCTCGATCTTGACCACGTCGGCGCCGAATTCGGCGAGCAGGCGGCCGCAATAGGGTGCGGCGATGAGCGTGCCCATCTCGACCACCTTCAGGTTGGCGAGCGGGCCGGCGGGGATGTTCGCGTTCATGTCGTCTCTCTCTCCCGTGGGAGAGGGGCAGGGAGTGGGGACCGGTGCGTCAACCGCGTCATTTTCACACACCGCCCGCTTCCCCGAGCCGGCGGCGCGGGCTCGCCTTCCGCAGGAGCAGGAACGCGATCGCGAGATTCACCGCGTTCCACGCGATCCCGTTCACGAACGCCGCCTGGTAGGAGCCGGTGAGGTCGAAGACCTTGCCCGACATCCACCCGCCCAGCGCCATGCCGAGCAGCGTGCACATGATGACGGCGCCCGTGCGCGCGCCGGCCTCGCGCGCCGGGAAGTGCTCGCGCACGATGATGGCGTAGGAGGGCACGATGCCGCCCTGGAACAGGCCGAAGAGCGCGGAGATCACGTAGAGCGGCACGAGCCCGTCGAAGGGCAGGAAGAGGAAGAGCGCCACCATCTGCAGGAACGACCCCAGGAGCAGCGTGCGCAGCCCGCCGACGTGATCGCAGATCCAGCCCGAGACGAGCCGGCTCACGATCCCCACGCCCAGCATCAGCGACAGCATTTCCGCCCCGCGCGCGGCGCCGTAGCCGAGATCCGAGCAGTACGCGACGATGTGCACCTGCGGCATCGACATCGCCACGCAGCACGCGGTGCCCGCGATCATCAGGAGGGCCATCGCGGCATTGGGGGCGAGGCCGAAGGGGCGGTCGGCGTCGTGCACCGTGCGTGTCGCCGCGGCCGAGACCGCCGCCGGTGGCCGGCGATGCAGGAAGAGCGCGAGCACCGACATGGACACGCCGCAGAAGATCCCCATCGTGATGTAGCCCTGCCGCCAGCCCACGGTATCCACCATGTGCTGCAGCACGGGCGGCCAGATGGCGCCGCCGAGGTAGTTGCCGCTCGCGCACACCGCCACCGCGATGCCGCGCCGCTTCACCCACCACAGCGACGTGTCCGCGAGCAGCGGCGAAAACGTGGCCGAGATGCCGAGCAGGCCCAGCACGAAGCCGTGCAGCAGGTTGAAGACGTGGATGTCGTTGGCGAGCCCGGCGCCGACGTAGCCCAGGCCGATGCACGCCGAGCCGACGAGAAGCGGCACCATCACGCCGAACCGGTCCGCGGCCCGGCCCATCAGCACGCCGCCCACGCCCATGCCGATCATGAGGAGCGCGTAGGGGAGGGAGGCGTCCGCCCTCGCGATGCCGAACTCCGCCTGCACCGCGGGAAGCACCACGGGCACCACGTACATCGCGCTCGCGCCGATCGTCATGATGGCGAGCGTGATCGCGAGGCGGAAGGCGGCGTAGGGAGAATCGGCCCGCGGCTCCATGGAGCGCACAGGATATCCGCGAAAACGCCGGCCGGCGTTACGACTCCTTCGGATACCCCACCGTCTGCGCGAACGCCACGAACTGCTCGTGGTCCAGGCGCATCGCCCGGGCGAGCTTCGGATAGTCGACCGCACCGCGGAACACGGTCGCGAGCCCGGCCGACGCGCAGAAGAGGTAGACGTTCTGCCCGATGAA
>JAGRPO010000254.1 GCA_019449455.1 Betaproteobacteria bacterium
AGGACGGCCGTCGCGAAGCCGCGCGTGCAGCACGGCGTACTCCGGCACCTCCACCCACGAGGCCACGTCGCGCGTGAGCGGCTCGGAGGCGACGAGGATCGCGCTCGCCGCCTCCGCCCCTCCCGTCATCTTCCATTCGCCCTCGTGCAGGCCGTAGTCGTGGCCGAGCGTGTACCAGAGACTGAGGAAGTTCAGGTTCGCCTCGTGCACGCGCGCGGGGTCCCCGGTGGCGTAGCGGCCGAAGTCGAAGCAGTAGCGCGCGGCGACGACCTGCGTGCTGTCGGCGAAGAACAGGTTCACCGAGGACGAGAGGTCGATCCCCAGCCGCCCGCGCTCTTCCCGGATGATGGCGAGCGCGCGCACGATCGCGTCGACGAGCTCCTCGCCCGAGGGCACCGCGAAGGGGTCGCGCAGCCCCGCGAGGACCAGCGCGTAGATCCACTCGCTGTCCGTCGTCCCCCGGACGTGCCGGGCGAGGGCGGCGGGCACGTGCGCGGCCAGGGCGGGCTTCATCTCCGCGAACCGGGCGAGGTCGCCGTTGTGCGCCATCGCGACGGGAAACCCGGGGAACTGGAACGGGTGGACGTTGGCGAGGGTGATGTCGACCGCGGTGGAATAGGCCACGCCGCGCACGTGGGCCAGCACGGAGGAAGCCGCGACCTTCTCCGCGAGCCCCTTGAGGTTGCGGTCGAAGATCGGCAGGTCCGTGGAGCCGTACGCCCAGGGCTTGCCGGGTTCCCGCGAGCCCGGATCCCACGCCCGCAGGCCGAACCCGGCGAGGTTCAGCATGTGCAGCATCTTGGGCATCGTGGTCTGCCTCACCAGCGCGGAATCGGGCTGGTAGAGCAGGTTGTCCAGGAGGACGGGCTCGCCGAGGTAGAGGAGGGCGCGGCACATGGGGGGCATTCTGTCACAGGCCGCCGCGGGCGCTTGACTCGGGTCAAGCCCAAACGACCGCCCAGTTCAGTAGTCTAATGGCCTGATCCCGAAGCCCTTGACCACCCGGGCCGGGACCCTCCCCGGGCCGCCAGCCAAGCCGGCCCCGCGACAACAACCAAGAGCACGCCATGAACGACCGCGTCGCCATTCCGCTTTCGAAGATCCGCAAGGCCCGCCCGTTCCCGAAGGGACGCACGGTGGACGCCACAGTCCGCGAGGAGATCGCTTCGCTCCTCGGCGACGCGCCGCGCGCGCCCGAGTACCTCATCGAGAACCTGCACAAGCTGCAGGACCGGCTCGGCAGCCTCCCGGCCGCGCACCTGGCCGCGCTGGCCGAGGCCATGAAGCTCTCGCAGGCCGAGGTCTTCGAGGTCGCGACCTTCTACCACCACTTCGACGTGGTGAAGGAGGGCGGGAGCGCCCCGCCGAAGGTCACCGTGCGCGTGTGCGACACGCTTTCCTGCCAGATGGCCGGCGCGAAGGGGCTGCTCGAGCGGCTCGCGGCGACGCTGGGCCCCGGCGTGCGCGTGGTCGCCGCTCCCTGCATCGGGCGCTGCGCGGAGGCGCCGGCCGTTGCCGTCGGTCAGAACGCCTTCGGGCACGCGACAGTCGAAAAGGTTGCCGCGGCGGTGAAGGAAGGCGCGACGAAGGCGCCCCGCATTTCCCACATCGGCTATGCGGAATACCGCCGGGCGGGGGGCTACGCGCTCTGGGCCGCGTGCCTCGCGGGCAAGCGCGGCCTGGAGGACGTGCTCAAGACCATGGAGGACGCGGGGCTTCGCGGGCTGGGCGGCGCGGGCTTCCCCACCGGTCGCAAGTGGCGCATCGTGCGCGCCGAGGCGGGGCCGCGCTACATGGCGGTGAACATCGACGAGGGCGAGCCCGGGACGTTCAAGGACCGCCACTACCTCGAGCGCGATCCGCACCGGTTCCTCGAGGGGATGCTGGTGGCGGCGTGGGCGGTGGGCACCGACCGGATCTGGATCTACCTGCGCGACGAATACCACGCGTGCCGCGAGGCGCTGGAGAAGGAGATCGCGGCGCTGAAAGCCGATCCGCCGGGCCCGCTGCCGGAGATCCACCTTCGCCGCGGCGCGGGCGCCTACATCTGCGGGGAAGAGTCGGCGATGATCGAGTCGATCGAGGGCAAGCGCGGCATGCCGCGCCTTCGCCCGCCCTATGTCGCGCAGGTCGGCGTCTTCGGGCGGCCGACGCTCGAGCACAATTTCGAGACGCTCTTCTGGGTTCGCGAGATCCTCGAGAAGGGCGCTGGCTGGTTCGCCTCCCAGGGGCGCAATGGCCGCAAGGGGCTGCGCTCGTTCTCCGTGTCGGGCCGCGTGAAGAAGCCCGGCGTGCACGTGGCGCCGGCGGGCATCACCGTGCGCGAGCTCATCGGCGAGTTCTGCGGCGGGATGCAGGACGGGCACGAGTTCTACGCCTACCTGCCGGGCGGCGCCTCGGGGGGGATACTTCCCGCCTCCCTGGGCGACATCCCGCTGGACTTCGACACGCTGCAGCCGCACGGCTGCTTCATCGGCTCGGCGGCGGTGATCGTGCTCTCGAACCACGACAAGGCCAGGGACGCGGCCCTCAACATGATGCGTTTCTTCGAGGACGAGTCCTGCGGGCAGTGCACCCCGTGCCGGGTGGGCACGGCGAAGGCCGCGAAGCTCATGGACGCGCCGAAGTGGGACGCGGCCCTGCTCGAGGAGCTTTCGCAGGCGATGGCGGACGCCTCCATCTGCGGCCTCGGCCAGGCGGCGCCGAACCCGATCCGCTGCGTGGCGAAGTACTTCCCGCACGAGGTCTGACATGAAGATGAACGAGCCGGTAGGCAAGACCGAGGTGATCGACTTCAAGCTCAACGGCGAGACGGTCGCGGCGTGGGAGGGCGAGACGATCATCCAGGCCGCGAAGCGCCACGGCGTCGACATTCCGCACCTCTGCTACAAGGAGGGTTGGCGCCCCGACGGCAACTGCCGCGCCTGCGTGGTGGAGATCAAGGGCGAGCGCGTGCTCGCTCCCTCGTGCTGCCGCGCCCCCACGAAGGACATGGAGGTCTCCAGCGTCTCGCCGCGCGCGGTGCTTTCGCAGAAGATGGTTCTCGAGCTGCTGAAGGCCGATGCCCCGGACGCCGATCTCAAGCCCGGGATGAACGAGCTTCGCTTCTGGAGCGAGAAGCTGGGCGTGGGCAAGCCCCGCTTCGAGGCCCGCCGGCAGGTCGCGGCGGACCCGTCGCACCCCGCGATGGCGGTGAACCTGGACGCCTGCATCCAGTGCACGCGCTGCGTCCGGGCCTGCCGCGAGGAGCAGGTGAACGACGTGATCGGCTACTCGTGGCGCGGGTCGCACGCGAAGATCACCTTCGACTTCGACGATCCCATGGGCGAGTCGACCTGCGTGGCCTGCGGCGAGTGCGTGCAGGCGTGCCCCACGGGGGCGCTCGCGCCCGCGAAGTCCGCGTACGGGATGAAGGCGGACAAGACGGTCGACTCCGTGTGCCCGTTCTGCGGCGTGGGCTGCCAGCTCACCTACCACGTGAAGGACAACACGATCGTGCGCGTCGAGGGCCGCGACGGCCCCGCGAACCACGACCGCCTGTGCGTGAAGGGCCGCTTCGGCTTCGACTACGCGCACCACCCGCACCGGCTCACGAAGCCCCTCATCCGCAAGCCCGGCGCGCCCAAGCATGCCGAGTTCACCGTGGACCCCACGCGCTGGAGCGAAGTGTTTCGCGAAGCCACCTGGGAGGAGGCGCTCGACTTCGCCGGCGGCGGCCTGCGGAAGGTCCGCGACGGGCATGGCGGAGGGGCGCTGGCGGGATTCGGCAGCGCCAAGGGCTCCAACGAGGAGGCGTACCTCTTCCAGAAGCTGGTGCGCACGGGGTTCGGCTCGAACAACGTGGACCATTGCACGCGGCTGTGCCACGCCTCGTCGGTCGCGGCCCTCCTGGAGGGCATCGGCTCCGGCGCCGTGTCGAACCAGGTCTCCGACGTGGCCAAGGCGGAATTCCTGTTCCTCATCGGCTCCAACCCCACGTCGAACCACCCGGTGGCGGCCACCTGGCTCAAGAACGCCGTCAAGCGCGGCGCGAAGCTGGTGGTGGCCGACCCGCGCCGCACCGACATCGCGCGGCACGCGTGGCGGGTGCTCCAGTTCAAGGCCGACATGGACGTCGCGCTCCTCAACGCGATGATCTACACGATCCTCGAGGAGAACCTCGTCGACCCCGAGTTCATCCGCCAGCGCACGACGGGCTTCGAGGCGCTCAAGGAGAACGCGAAAGGCTTCAGCCCGGAGGCCATGGCGCCGCTCTGCGGCATCCCCGCGGAGACGATCCGCGAGGTGGCGCGCGCCTACGCCACGTCGAAGGCCTCGATGATCCTCTGGGGCATGGGCGTCTCGCAGCACGTGCACGGCACCGACAACGCGCGCTGCCTCATCGCGCTCACGCTCATGACGGGCCAGATCGGCAAGCCCGGCTCCGGGCTGCACCCCCTGCGCGGCCAGAACAACGTGCAGGGCGCCTCCGATGCCGGCCTCATCCCGATGATGTACCCGGATTACCAGCGCGTCGACAACCCGGAGGCCAACGCGCGCTTCGAGACGTACTGGGGGCGCAAGCTCGACACCCGGCCCGGCCTCACGGTCGTGGAGATCATGGACGCCGCCTGCGAAGGCAGGATCCGCGGCATGTACGTGATGGGCGAGAACCCGGCGATGTCGGACCCCAACGCGCACCACGCCCGCGAGGGCCTCGCGAAGCTCGAGCACCTCGTCGTGCAGGACATCTTCCTCACGGAGACCGCGTATCTCGCCGACGTCGTGCTCCCGGCCTCCGCATGGCCGGAGAAGACGGGCACCGTGACCAACACCGACCGCATCGTCCAGATGGGACGCCGCGCGTTGGACATGCCGGGGGATGCGCGCCAGGACCTATGGATCACGCAGGAGATCGCGAAGCGCCTCGGCCTCGACTGGCGCTACGAGGGGCCGGAGAGCGGCGTGGCGAAGGTCTACGAGGAGATGCGCGGCGCCATGAATTCCATCGGCGGCATCTCGTGGGAGCGCCTGGAGGAGCAGTCGGCGGTCACGTACCCGTGCCGCACCGAGGACGACCCCGGCCAGTCGGTGGTGTTCGTCGACAGCTTCCCGACGAAGGACGGAAAGGCGAAGTTCGTCCCGGCCGACATCATCCCGGCCAACGAGCGGCCCGACGCCGAGTACCCGTTCGTCCTCATCACCGGTCGCCAGCTCGAGCACTGGCACACCGGGTCGATGACCCGCCGCGCCTCCGTGCTCGACGCGATCGAGCCGCGCGCGGTGGTGTCGATGCATCCCCTCGACCTCGACCGGCTCGGGGCGGTGCCGGGCGACGTGATCACGGTGGCCTCGCGCCGCGGCAGCATCGCGCTCGCGGCGCGCGCCGACGACGGCACGCCGCGCGGCTCCGTCTTCATTCCCTTCGCCTACTACGAGGCGGCGGCGAACCTGCTCACCAACCCGGCCCTGGACCCGTTCGGCAAGATCGCGGAACTCAAGTATTGC
>JAGRPO010000255.1 GCA_019449455.1 Betaproteobacteria bacterium
CGAGGCCGCGAGCGTTCCGTCCACCGCCTACATGGCGGTGCTGGTGAAGGCGGGCGTGCTGGTGGCCGCGGCGCGCGTCTTCGGCACGGCGCACGTGGCCGAGCCGCTGGTGGGCCTGCTCGCGATCCTGCCGCTGGTGTCGATCGTGTGGGGCAACCTCACCGCGATGCGCCAGCCGGGGCTGCGCCGGATGATCGCCTACTCGTCGATCGCGCACGCGGGCTACCTCTTCTTCGCCTTCCTCGGCGACGGGCCGGGGCGCTTCCAGGCCGTGGTGTTCTACCTCGCGGCCTACGGCGTCATGAACGTGCTGGCCTTCGCCGCGCTGCCTTCGAACCCGGACGACGTCGAGCGCGACAAGCTGGAGAACCTGAAGGGCCTGTCGCACACGCACCCGTTCGCCGCGCTCCTGATCGGCATCGCGATGCTCTCGCTCGCGGGCATCCCGCCGTTCCCGGGCTTCATCGCGAAGTTCCTGATCTTCAAGAACGTGATGGCCGCGGGCTACACGACGTGGGCGGTGCTGGGCCTCGTCGGCAGCTACATCGGCATCTACTTCTACCTGCGCGTGATCCAGTTCATGTACATGAGCCCCGCCGCCGCGGCCTCCGGCCACGCGCCCTCGCGCGGAATCGCCATGGGCGCGAGCCTGCTGTGCCTCGCGGGCTCGATCGTGATCGCGCTGCTGCCGGCCCTCTTCCTCGACCGGTTGTAGTCCCGGCGACCGGGAGGATTGGCCTGGAGCGCCCGGAAACGCTATAATTCCGGGCTTTCCGCAGCACCGCCTGGCCTGGTAGCTCAGTTGGTAGAGCAGAGGACTGAAAATCCTTGTGTCGGTGGTTCAATTCCGCCCCAGGCCACCACATTCCCGCGGGCGCCCGCCTGCCCGCCCAGCCCCCCACGATCGAGTCCGCCGTGGGGATGGTGAAAAGCCCGCTCCCGGCGGGCTTTTTGCATTCCGCCTCCCCCGTTGACGCATATCAACGGCCCGCGGGACGCCGGGTGCATCTTGGAGCTTGAGGAGGCGCCTCACCATGCTCGAGCCCATCGGATCCGTGGAGGAGTTCTACGCCCACGCGCTCGCCATCGAGCGCGAGGCCGCCAAGTGCTACCGGGAGTTCCAGGACCACTTCGCCGACCGCGGCGAGGAGGTGCTCGCGGGCCTTTGCGGCAACCTCGCCCACTTCGAGCAGGATCACCTCCAGCTCCTCGTCGGCAGGTCGAAGCACCTGAAGCTGCCCGAGGTCCCCGCGGACCGATACCGCTGGCTCGAGTCGGGACCCCCGGAGCGCGTGGACCACGACCTCGTGTACCGGATGGCCACGCCGCGACAACTGCTCGAGATCGCGCTCAAGGCCGAGCGGAACGCGCGCCGCTTCTTCGAATGGGTGGCGGGGACGACCGCCAACGGCGAGATCCACGCGCTGGCCGAGGAAATGGCCCGCGAGGAGTCCGAGCACGTGCAGTGGGTGACGCGCGCCCTCGAGTACGTCCGCGTGGACGGGGTCGACTGGGACGAGCTCCTGGCGAACGGCGGCGGCCCCGGGCTGGCGCTGGGCGCCGAGCGGCGGTATCGCCGCGACCCGCGTCCCTAGCCGGCCAGAACCGGCTCCCGGCTTCGTTCGACGAGGGCCTCGTGGATCGCCTGCGCGGCGCGCTTGCCCGCGCCGGCTGCCAGGATCACCGTCGCCGCGCCCGTGACGGCGTCGCCGCCGGCGAACACCAGCGGCTTCGAGGTGAGCCCCGTCTTCTCGTCCGCCACCAGGCACCCTTTCGGGTTCGTCAGCAGGCCCGACGTGGTCCGGGTGAGGAGCGGGTTCGGCGTCGTGCCGATGGCGAGGATCACGTTGTCGGCCGGGATAACGAATTCCGAGCCCGGAATCGGGATCGGGCGTGCCCGGCCCGAGGCGTCCGGCTCGCCGAGCTTCATCTTCTGGCACTTCAGGCCCGTCGCCCAGCCCTCGGCGTTGCCCACGACTTCCAGGGGATTGGTGAGCCAGTTGAAATCCACGCCCTCTTCCTGCGCGTGGTGGTACTCCTCGACGCGGGCGCTCATCTCCTTGTCGCTGCGCCGGTAGACGACCATCGCCTTTTCCGCGCCCATGCGCAGCGAGGTGCGCACCGCGTCCATCGCGGTGTTGCCCGCGCCGATCACCGCGACGCGCTTGCCGACGCGAACCGGCGTGTCGGACTTCTCGCGGTCGTAGGCTCCCATCAGGTTGATGCGCGTCAGGAACTCGTTGGCGGACATGACGCCGTTCAGGTTCTCGCCGGGAATGCCCAGGAACTGCGGCAGCCCAGCGCCGGTGCCGATGAACACGGCCGCGTAGCCCATCTTGCCGAACAGCTCGTCTAGCGTGAGGGTCTTGCCGATGATCACGTTGCAGACGATCTCCACGCCCATCGTCTTCAGCAGGCCGATTTCCCAGTCCAGCACTTCCTTGGGCAGCCGGAATTCCGGAATGCCGTAGCGCAGCACGCCGCCGGCGGCATGTAGCGCCTCGTAGATGGTGACCGGGTAGCCGAGCCGGGCCAGAGCGCCCGCGCAGACCAGCCCCGACGGGCCCGCGCCGATGACGGCGATCTTCTCCTTGCGCGTGAGGCTCGCTCCCGCGGCGGGGGGCTGCGTGCGCTCCCAGTCGGCCACGAAGCGCTCGAGGTGGCCGATCGCCACCGGCGTGAAGCGCGTCGTCATGCTGCAGTCGGCCTCGCATTGGGACTCCTGCGGGCAGACGCGCCCGCAGATCGCCGGCAGCGGGTTGGCCGAGCGCAGGATCCGCGCGGCACCGGCCATGTCGCCCATCGCGACGGCGTGGATGAAATCCGGGATCGGCACGTTCACCGGGCAGCCGCCCACGCACACGGGATCCTGGCAGCGCAGGCAGCGCTCCGCCTCGAACGACGCATGCGACTTCGTGTAGCCCTCGTTCACCTCGAGGAAATCGCGCGCGCGCATCTGCGCCTCGCGCACCGGCATCGGGGTCTTGTCCGCACGCTTGATCGGCATTACCGTGACTCCCTTCGTTCCAGGCACGCGACGCGGTCGAGGGCCTGCTTTTCTTCCTGCACATAAGCCTTGTTGCGCCGCATCGCCACGTCGAAGTCGACCTCGTGCGCGTCGAAGCACGGGCCGTCGACGCAGGCGAACTTGGCCTTGCCCGCGACGGTGACGCGGCAGCCGCCGCACATGCCCGTCCCGTCGACCATCAGCGGGTCCATCGACACCAGCGTCTTCACCTTCGAGGCGCGCGTCGTCTCCGCGATGGCGCGCATCATCGCCATCGGGCCGATCGCCACGACGCTGTCGGGGCGGCGTTCCGCGCCCCCTTCGATCAGTTGCGCCAGGCGCTGCGTGACGAACCCCCTGAACCCGGCCGAGCCGTCGTCGGTGCAGATCTCGAGGTGCGTGCACAGCGGGCGCAGCTCGTCGGCGAGGATCAGCAGCTCCTTGTTGCGCGCGCCGAGGATGGCCGTGGTCCGGTCCCCGCGGGCGGTGAATTCCCGCATCAGGCACAGGAGCGCCGCCGAGCCGAAGCCGCCGCCGACGCCGCAGACGTGGCCGCCGGGCGCGATGTCGATGTGCCCGCCCAGGGGGCCGGCCACGTCGAGGATGTCGTCGCCGGTGCCGAGCGCGCACACCATGCGCGTGGTCGCTCCCACCTCCTGCACGACGATGGTGATCGTGCCGAGCTGGCGGTCGTAGTCGGCGATGGTGATCGGAATGCGCTCTCCGCCCTCGCGCACCCGGAGCATCACGAACTGCCCCGGCCTCGCCGAGGAGGCGATGAGCGGGGCCTCGATCCGGAAATACTTGGTGACGGGGGTAAGGCGTCGCGTCTCGATGATTCGTGCCATGTCGTTCTCCGGCCTAAAGCAGGGGATGCTCGTGCATGGCCTTGATGCGCGCCCAGCGGCGGTCGGTCTCGGCCTGGATGCCTTCCACGACCGGCGCATTGGCGGGCTTGAGCAGGTGGCGGGTCTTGCCCATGAGCTTCAGCCAGTCCGACACGGGGTGGCGGCGGTCCGAGGCGTCCGGATCGTAGTTGAGCGTGGTGTGGCCGTGCTCGATCTCGTAGAGCGGGAAGAAGCAGCTGTCGATCGCCGCCTGCAGCACGGGCTGCGCGGCGTCGTCGGCCGTGCGCCAGTTGAGCGGGCAGTAGGAGAGGATCTTGCCGTACACGAGCCCCTCGTTCTTGGCGTACCACTGCGCCTTGGCCACCTTGCGCATGAGGTCCTCGGGGTAGCCCTCGCTCGCCGTGAACACGTACGGCAGGTGGCAGGCGGCGAAGATCTGCGCGGTGTCCTTGTGGTGGTAGCGCTTGCCCGGAAGCACGGCGCCCACCTCGCTCGTGGA
>JAGRPO010000256.1 GCA_019449455.1 Betaproteobacteria bacterium
CGCACCATCGACCTCGACGTGCTGCACTGGCCGCTGCGCGGCGCCGACGGCGAGGTCGAGGGCGTGATCGTGCTCGGCATCGACGTCACGCGCCTCAAGGAGGCCGACCGCATGAAAGACCATTTCGTGTCGGTCGTGAGCCACGAGCTGCGCACGCCCCTCACCGCCATGCGCGGCTCGCTGGGCCTGCTGGCCGGGGGCGTGGCGGGCGAACTGCCGGAGGAGGCGAGGTCCCTCGTGGACATCGCCCTGCAGAACTCCGACCGCCTGTGGCGGCTCGTCGACGACCTCCTCGACATCGAGAAGATGTCGGCCGGCCACGTCGAATTCCGGGTCGAGCCGGTCGACTGGAGAGCGGCCCTGCGGGAGGCGGTGGAGGCGAGCCGCGGGTTGATGCAGCAATTCGACGTCTCGTTCGAGCTCGAGCCCGTCGAGGAGATGCGCGTGCGCGGCGATCCCGACCGCCTTTCGCAGGTGCTGTCGAACCTGATCCTCAACGCGGCCAAGTTCTCGCCCGCCGGCGGCGTCGTCTCGGTGGGCGCGCAACGCCTGGCCGGCGGCCTCGTGCGGACCCGCGTGCGCGACCGCGGGCCCGGCATCCCGGAGAGCTTCCGCGCGCGCATCTTCCGGCCCTTCTCGCAGGCGGAAACCGGCGACAGCCGGTCGACGGGCGGCAGCGGCCTCGGCCTCGCGATCAGCCGGGAGATCGTGACCCGGCTGGGCGGCACGATCGGATTCGACGACGCGCCGGGCGGCGGAACCGTGTTCTGGTTCGATCTTCCCGAAGCGCCGGTGGCACAATAGGCGCATGGCAACGGCACCGTTCCAGCGCATCCTGCACGTCGACGACCAGCCCGACATCCGCGGCATCGTCAAGCTCGCGCTCGGCAAGATCGGGGGGTTCACGGTCTGCAGCTGCAGCTCGGGCGAGGAGGCGCTCGCGGCCGCGCCGGGCTTCGATCCCGAGATCCTCCTCATCGACATGAGCATGCCGGGCATGGACGGCATGGCGCTCCTCGCGCGCATGCGCGAGGCCGGCATCGTCGTCCCGGCCGTCTTCTTCACCGCCCGGATCAACCCGAGCGACATCGATCGCTACCGCGCGGCCGGCGCGATCGGCACCGTCTCCAAGCCGTTCGACCCACTCAAGCTCGGCCGCCAGATCATCCAGATCTGGACCGACCACTTCGCGCCGAAGGAAAGCAGCCGATGAGCAACCGGGACCCCGACGACCTCGACTTCACCTCGCTCGCCGAGGAAAAGGGCCCCGCCCCCTCCATTCGCGAGACGCCGACGCCCGTCGAGGAGGAAGAGGCCCTCATCGGGTCGCGCGCGCTGGGCAGCGAGGGCTTTCACCTCATCGCCGCCCGCAGGTCGGGGGCGCCCTCCTCCGACCCGGCGGGCCAGATCGTGCTCGTGGTCGACGACGACCTGCCCACGGCCGAGCTCGCCGCGCGCGTGCTCCGCGGCGCCGGCTTCCAGGCCGCCGTCTGCGGCGCCCCGCGCGACGCGGCGCGGCACATGATGAAGCTGGGGCCGCCGGCCCTCGTCCTGCTCGACGTCGAGATGCCCGGCATGAGCGGGTTCGATTTCCTCGCCAGGATGCGCTCCAACAAGTACCTGAAGAACACGCCCGTGATCCTCTTCACCGCGCACAGCGAGCGGCGCCACATCGTGCGCGGGCTGCTCGCCGGCGCCGACGGCTACATCGCGAAGCCCATCACCGGCTCCGCGCTGGTGACGGCGGTGAAGACGGTCCTTTCGAGCTAGCCGGCGACGCCGTGACGGGCCCCCGGCGGGCCGGAAATGCGCTTAGAATCGAAATCACTCATTTCCATCCAGTTGCCCCGGAGCCCTCCATGAAGCCCTCGCGTCGCACGCTCTCCACCGTCGCCACGGCGGCCCTTTTCGCCGCCGCCATCGCATTCGTCCCGCCCGCGCTCGCCAAATGCGACAACTGCGGCACGGTCACCGACGTGAGGACGATCAAGAAGGAAGGCGAGGGATCCGGCGTCGGCGCCGTTGCCGGCGGCGTGCTGGGCGGCGTGCTGGGCCACCAGGTCGGCAGCGGCCGCGGCAACACCGCCGCGACGATCGTCGGCGCGGGCGCGGGCGCCTATGCCGGCCACCAGGTCGAGAAGAGCCAGAAGGCGACCACGACCTACCAGGTCGTGGTGAAGCTGGAAAACGGCAAGTCCCGTACCTTCAACTTCTCGAAGGCAACGAGCTACCGCGCGGGCGACAAGGTCAAGGTCGTCGACGGCAAGCTCACGCGCGAGTAGCGCCGAGCCGGGGTGCGCCGGCCGCCGCCGCCTCGAACCGACCGTTGCGGAACATGCCTAGCGCGCCCGGGCCCGCCCATCCCGAGGATCCCTACGACCTCGACTTCACGTCGCTCGTCGAAGGACCCGCCAGCCCGCCCGCCCCGCCCCCGACGCCGGAGTTCGAGGAAAACGCGCTCATCGGCGCCAACGCGCTCGGCGAGGATGGCTTCCACGTGGTGCTGGTGCGTCCCCGGCCCGGGAGCCCCGCCAACCACGTCGTCATGATCGTCGACGACGACGCGCCCACGGCCGAGCTCGCGTCGTATTTCCTCCGCAAGGCGGGCTATCCGACCGTGGTCGCGCTGGGCGCGCGAGACGCCGCCCGCCTCATGACGCGCCTGGGCCCGCCGGAACTGCTCCTCCTCGACGTGGAGATGCCGGAGATGGGCGGCCTCGAGTTCCTCGCCCGCATCCGCCGCCACAAGCGCCTCTTCGACACGCCCGTGGTCCTCTTCACGGCCCACGCGGCGCAGTCGGACATCGTTCGCGGCCTCCAGGCGGGCGCCGACGGCTACATCGCCAAGCCGATCGCGGCCTCCGCGCTGGTGGCCGCGGTGCGAACCGTCCTGGGGCACTGAGGCGATGGCCCGCACGGCGCTGATCGTCGAGGACGATCCCGACATCAGCCAGCTCCTGCGCTTCATCCTCGAGCGCGAGGGGTTCCAGGTGACGCAACTCGGGGACGGGCGCTCGGCGCTCGCGCTCGTGGCGCAGGGCGAAATCCCCCGCCTCGTGCTCCTGGACGTGATGCTTCCGCATGCCACCGGGCACGACGTGCTCGCCGCGATCCGGTCCGCACCCGCGTGGCGCGCGGTCCCCGTCGTGATGCTCACCGCCAAGTCGCGCGAAGGCGACATCGTGCGGGCCCTCGACGCGGGCGCGAACGACTACATCGTGAAGCCCTTCCAGCCCGCGGAGCTCAAGGCGCGCATCCGCCGCCTGGTGCCAGCCGCATGAGAAGCCTCGCCGCCCTCCTCGCCGTAGTCGCGCTCGCCCCGGCCGGCGCGGCGGCCGACGGCCCGGCCACCGAGGCGAGCCTCTTCGGCGCCCGCGAGAACCTGGACAACGGCTACGACGACTGGCGCGAGGCCGGGGCGCAGTTCCTGTTGCGCCTCGACCGCGACCGCGGCGGGTTCGTCCGCCTGCGGGGGACCGAGCGCTACGGTGCGCGCGATCGCGAGGCCGCCGCGGGCGTCTTCTTCCCGCTGTCGCCCGGCTGGACCGGGACCGTGGAAGCGAGCGGCGCCTCGTCGCCGGCGTTCCTCCCCGAGTGGTCGGCGCTCGCGACCCTCTCGCGCGCGCTCGGCGACGGCTGGGTGGCCTCCGCGGGTCTCAAGCGCACCGCCTACGCGACCTCCGACGTTTCCGGCGCGACGGCGACCCTCGAGCGCTACGTGGGCGCCTGGCGCCTCGCGTGGACCGTCTTCCTGTCGCGGCCCGACGGCGCTTCGTGGTCGCCGGCGAACCGCCTTGCGGCGACCTGGTACGGCGAGGGGCTCACGCGCGTCGAGGCAGGCGTTGCGCGGGGTCGCGAGACCGAGTTCGCGCCCGGGGCCGGCCTCCTCACGAGCGACGTGCGCAACGCAACCCTGTCGGCGATCCTGGGGATCACGCCCACGTGGGGCCTCACCCTCGACCTCGAATACCAGCGCCAGGGCGATCTCTATACGCGCGAGACGATCCGCCTTGGCGCCCGCGTTCTCTACTAGCCCGCAACTCGTGGTCGCGGCCGCGGTCGCCGCGGCCGCCTTCGCGTCCTCCGTGATCCTGCTCGTCGCGCTGGTCGTCCTTCGCGTCGCGCGCGACATGCGCGACCGGCGCCTCGCGGCCCGGGTCGCGCGCTGGCGCTCCGCCCTTCACGCGGCGATGGAATCGCCCACGGGCTCGACTCCGCCCGTTCCCGCGCCACGCGACCTGCCGGTGTTTCTTCGCCTGTCGAACCACCTCCAGGAGACGATTCGCGGCGAGGCTTCGGAAAACCTTTCCGCGGCCATGCGCGCCATGGGGATCCTGCCCGCCATCCACGCGATCGTCGCCCGGCGGGGGCTTCACGACCGGCTGGTCGCGATCACGGCCCTCGGGCACCTGCGGGACGCTACCGCCTGGGGCCTCCTGGCCGCGCTGTCGCGCGACGCCGACGCTGTGCTCTCCTTCGCCTCGGCCCGCGCGCTCCTGCGCATCGACGCCCCGCGCGCCCTCGAGTTTCTCGCCGAAGCCGTGCGGCGCGAGGACTGGTCGCTCGCCCGGCTGGGCACCGCCCTGCAGGAGGCCGGGCCGGACGTCGTCACGCCCCCCATGGAACGCCTGCTCGCCGACCCGGCCCCGGAGGGCCTGGAGCGCCTGCTCAAGCTTGCGCGGTTCGCCCACCGGGAGCGCGTCGCGAAGGTGGTGCGCGGCTGGCTGGGATCGAGCCGGCGCCCGCTCGTGATCCTCGCGGCGCTCAACTTCGTGGAGGACGCGGCCGATCTCGCGAGCGTGCGCGGCGCCGCCCGCCACGCCGACTGGCGCGTGCGCATGGCCGCGGCGCGCGCCCTCGGTCGCATCGGCACGCAACGGGAGCTCGCGCTGCTCCTGGGCCTCCTGGACGACGCATCCTGGTGGGTGCGCTACCACGCCGCGCAGTCCATCGGCGCGCTTCCCGGCGTATCGCCGCGGGAGCTGGAGGCCTTCCGCGCCCGCGCGCCCAGCGCGCTCGCGGCGGGCATGCTCGAGCAGGTGATGGCGGAAAGGGCGCGCGCATGAGGGCGGCCACCGACATCCTGCAGTGGCTGTTCCTCGCCTATTTCATCGGCGTGAACCTCGTCTACGTCGCGCTCAACCTCCTGGCGGTGCCGACGCTGCGGCGCTACCTCGCGATCCGCCCCGTGGCGGACCTGCCGCCCGTCTACTCCGGTTTCGAGCCCCCGGTCTCGGTGCTGGTCCCGGCGTACAACGAGGAGGCGACGATCGTCACGTCGGTGCGCTCGCTGCTGCAGCTCGACTACCCGGAGTTCGAGATCGTCGTGGTCAACGACGGCTCGCGCGACGCGACGCTCGCGCGCCTGCGCGAGGCCTTCGGGCTGAAGCCGTTCCCCGAGGCATACTGGGAGCGGATCCCCGGCAAGCCCTTCCGCGCGGTCTACACCTCGCGCCTGCATCCCGGGCTGCGGGTCGTGGACAAGGAGAACGGCGGCAAGGCCGACGCGCTCAATGTCGGCATCAACGTCTCGCGCTTCCCGCTCTTCTGCGCGATCGACGCCGACTCGATCCTGCAGCGCGACAGCCTGCGGCGCGTGGTCCAGCCGTTCCTCGACGACCCGCGGACCGTCGCCACGGGCGGCACGGTGCGCATCGCCAACGGGTGCACGGTGAGCGCCGGCCAGCTCGAGAAGGTGGACCTGCCGCGCAACCCGCTCGCCCTGCTGCAGATCGTCGAGTACCTGCGCGCGTTCCTCTTCGGCCGGCTCGGCTGGGCGACCCTCGACGCCGTGCTCATCATCTCGGGGGCCTTCGGCGTGTTCCGCAAGGACGCGGTGGTGGCTGCCGGCGGCTACCGCACCGACACGATGGGCGAGGACATGGAGCTCATCGTGCGCCTGCACCGCGTCTTCCGCCTGCGCGGCGAGCCCTACGCCGTCCATTTCGTCCCGGACCCGATCTGCTGGACGGAGGCGCCCGAGACCTTCGCCGTGCTCAAGAGCCAGCGCATCCGCAGGCAGCGAGGGCTCGCCGAGAGCCTCGCGCTCAACGGCGCGCTGATGGGCTCGCGGCATGGCGGGGCCCCCGGGCACCTCGCCTACCCGTTCTTCCTCGTCTTCGAGTGCTGGGGACCCGTGATCGAGGTCGCCGGCTACGCGTTCATGGCCGCTCTGGCGGCCACCGGCGGCATCTCGGGCGCGGCCTTCCTCGCCTTCCTCGCCCTCGCGTTCTCCATGGGGTTCCTGCTCTCCGTGAGCGCGCTGCTGCTCGAGGAAGTCTCCTTCCACCTGTACCCCCGCCTGTCGCACGTCGCGAGGCTCGTCCTCGCGGCGGCGGCGGAGAACCTGGGCTACCGGCAGCTCGTGACGCTCTGGCGGCTCGTCGGGCTGGTGCGCTGGCTTCGCGGCGCGAAGGCGCAGTGGGGCACGATGACGCGCAGGGGATCATGGCAGAGCGGCTGAGGACGATCCGCTCGCTCGGGCCGTGGATGGCGCCGCTGCTGGCCACCGGCGCGATCCTCGTCGTCGGCCTCGTCGGGCTCGCCGAATGGCAGGTGCTTCGCGGCTTCAGCGACGTCGACGAGGCCGCGGATCGCCAGCGCGAGTTCCTGCAGGACCTCGCGGACGTCCGCGCGCTCGAGAGGGCCATGGTGAGCGCGGAATCGGGCGCGCGCGGCTTCCTCCTCACCGGGCTCGAGGAGTTCCTCGAGCCCGCCAAGCGCGGCATCGCGGAGTTCGACGCGACGGCGGCCGAGCTGCGCGGCCGCTGGAAGGCGACCCCCGATGCCGCGGACGCGCTCGAGCGCATCGTGGCCCTCGCCGCGGAATGGCACACGGACTTCATGGCGCCCCTCGTCGCGCGCCGCCGCGCGGCGTCGGGCCCGGGCGACATCGCGGAAATCGAGGCGATCGTCGCCCGCGGGGAAGGCCGCCGGCGCGTCGAAGGCGTGCGGGCGCTGTCGGAACACCTCGAGGCGCGGCTGAGCGCCCTGACCCGCGCCACGTCCCTCGAGATGAACCAGCGCACGCAGGCGGCGCGCGACTTCGCGATCCGCGCCGGGGTCGCGCTCCTCCTCGCCGTCGCCTTCATGGCCGCCGTCATCGCGCGGGGCTTCCGCACGTCCGCCGAGCGCAACCTCTCGCTGTCGCGCGAGGTGTCCGAGCGCGTGCAGGCCGAGGAGCGCGCGAGCGCGAGCGAGGCGCGCTTCGAGGCCTTCCTCAACGGGCTTTCCGAGGCGCTCATCATCACCAACGACGACGGCGAGATCGCGTGGGCCAACCCGCGGCTGCCGGTCCTCTTCGGCTGCGAAAGCGACGCGGTGCAGGGCGCCCACTTCGGAAAGCTGCTGGCGCAGGGCGACGGCGTGCGCTTCGACGAGGAGCTGGCGCGGCTGCGCGGCGGGACGCGCGAGCGCGTGGAGATCGAGGTGACGGCCCGCGACGCGGCGGGACGGGAGTTCCCGGCGGAGCTCTCCATGAGCCGCTTCGAGGGGCCATCGGGCTTCCGCGTGGCGCTCGTGATCCGCGACGCGAGCGAGCGCAAGGCGGTCGACAGCATGAAGAGCGCCTTCATCGCCTCGGTGAGCCACGAGCTGCGCACGCCGCTCACGTCGATCATCGGTTCGCTCGCGCTGCTGCGCGACGGGGACGCCGGCGAGATGTCCGCCCAGACGCTCGCCTTCGTCGACATGGCGTACGACAACAGCCTGCGGCTGTCGCGGCTCGTGGACGACGTGATCGACGTCGAGCGCATCGGCTCCGGGGCGCTCACCTTCCGCATGCAGCGCCTGGAGCTGCCGGCGTTCCTCGCCGAGGCGGTGCGCCTGAACCAGGGCTACGCCGAGACGCACGGCGTCTTCTACTTCCTCGTCGAACCCGTGCCGCCCTCGCCCCTGTGGGCCGACCACGACCGGCTCATGCAGGCGGTCACGAACCTGCTGTCGAACGCGGCCAAGTTCTCGCCGCGCGGCGAGGAGGTCCGGGTTTGCGCGCGCGCGGAGGGCACGCGCGTGCGCATCCTGGTGACCGACCGGGGACCCGGCATTCCCGAGGCGTTCCGCCCCCGCGTCTTCGAGAGGTTCGCGCAGGCCGACTCCTCGGACGCGCGCGAGAAGGGCGGCACCGGGCTGGGGCTCGCCATCGCGAAGGCCATCGTGACCCGGCTGGGCGGCACCATCGGGTTCGACACCGAGCCCGGCAAGGGAACGACGTTCTGGATCGAGCTGCCGTCCTCGAACGGCCACTGAGGCCTCAGGCCGGCACGGCCTCGAGGTCGTGCTCGGTGGCGCCCCGCACGCGAACGCGCAGGAAGTCGCCGGGCCCGGCACGCTTCGCCCCCGTCACGCGGACCACGCCGTCGATCTCGGGCGCATCGGCGCTGCTGCGGGCGATCGCCACCCCGTCGTCGACGTCGTCGACGAGCACGTCGATCACCCGCCCCACCTTCGCCGCGAGCCGCTCGCGGCTCACGACGGCCTGCGCCGCCATGAACCGGGCGAGGCGCTCCTGCTTCACCGCCTCGGCCACGGCGCCGGGAAGCTCGTTGGCCTTCGCGCCCTCCACCGGCGAGTAGGCGAAGCAGCCGACACGGTCGAGCTTCGCCTCGCGCAGGAATTCGAGCAGCTCCCCGAACTCGGCTTCCGTCTCGCCGGGAAAGCCGACGATGAACGTGGAGCGGATCGCGAGGTCGGGGCACGCGGCCCGCCACGCGCGGATGCGCTCGAGGTTGCGCTCGCTCGCGGCGGGGCGCTTCATGAGCTTGAGGATGCGCGGGCTCGCGTGCTGGAAGGGCACGTCGAGATAGGGAAGGATCTTCCCCTCGGCCATGAGCGGGATCACCTCGTCCACGTGCGGATACGGGTAGACGTAATGCAGCCGCACCCACGCGCCCAGCTCGCCCAGCGCCGCGCACAGCTCCGTCATCCGGGTCCTCAGCGGCTTGCCGCCCCAGAACCCGGTACGGTACTTCACGTCGACCCCGTACGCGCTCGTGTCCTGCGAGATGACCAGCAGCTCCTTCACGCCCGCCGCGACGAGGCTCTCGGCCTCCTTCATGACGTCGCCCACCGGCCGGCTCACGAGGTCCCCGCGCATCGACGGGATGATGCAGAACGTGCAGCGGTGGTTGCAGCCCTCGGAGATCTTGAGGTAGGCGTAGTGGCGCGGCGTGAGGCGGATGCCCTGCGGCGGCACGAGGTCCGTGAACGGATCGTGCGGCCTGGGCAGGTGCGCGTGCACCGCGGCCATCACCTCGGGCGTGGCGTGGGGGCCGGTCACGGCGAGCACCTTCGGGTGCGCCTGGCGGACGACGTCGCCCTTGGCGCCGAGGCAGCCGGTGACGATCACCTTGCCGTTGGCGGCGAGCGCCTCGCCGATCGCCTCCAGCGACTCCTCCACCGCCGCGTCGATGAAGCCGCAGGTGTTCACCACGACGAGGTCGGAGCCCTCGTAGGACGGCGCGATGTCGTACCCCTCGGCGCGAAGCTGCGTGAGGATGGACTCGGAATCGACCAGCGCCTTGGGACAGCCGAGGGAGACGAACCCCACGCGCGGCGCGCGATCCGGCGCCGGGGACTTGCGGGAACGCGATGCCAAGGGAGGCTACTTCTTCTTCGCGCGGGTCTTGCGCGCCGGCGCGCGCGGGGCGCGCTTCGGCTTTTCCGCCGCGGGCTCGGCCGCGGGCTCGCCCTGCCCGGCGGAGTAGGGGAATCCGGAGAAGAGCTTCAGGGCCTGGTTGCGGAGCTCGTCCTGCATGTCGATCACCGCCTTGGCGCCCTTCTCGAGGTAGCCGCCCATCACCTGCGGGATCTGCTGTCCCCCCGACATCATGTTGGCGATCGCGTCGGCCGGCACCTTCGGGATGAGCACCTGCGCCTGCTCCTGGAAGCGCTTCTGCGCCTCGTGGAAGGCGTGGATGGAGCGCTCGAGGTAGGACCCCATGAGCCCCTGCATCGAGTGGCCGTAGTACCGGATGATGTTCGCGAGCATGTCCGTGGAGAACATCGGCACGCCGCCGGACTCCTCCTCGAGGATGATCTGCAGGAGGATCGCCCGCGTGAGGTCGTCGCCCGTCTTCGCGTCCTGCACCTGGAATTCCTTGTACTGCAGCACCAGGTCCTTCACCTCCGCGAGCGTGATGTAGGTCGAAGTCTCGGTGTCGTAGAGCCGTCGGTTCGGGTACTTCTTGATGATTCGGGGCGACGCCATGGCGGAATCCTCGGATTATGTTGCGCTACATCAATCGGCGCTTGTGCGGCGCCGGCGTTCGATTCATCGGAAGCGAACCAAGTGCTTCATTTTATTACATTTTAGGCGATTGCGGCAGCGCGGGGCACGGGCCGTGGTGCAGCGCAGTATTTTTGCCTTGACACGGGGGCCCCTCCTTCCTAGAATTCAATTGTTGCGGCGCACAATTTCCGCGCCGCCCGTCACGGGATCCGACCGCCATGGTGAACCTCGCCGAGCAGATGACCGAACTGAACAGCGCCGCCGTGCTTTCGGCCGCGCGCCTGTCCAAGCTTTCGCTCGACAGCGCGGAGCGCGTGATGTCGCTGCAGCTGGGCTTCGCGAAATCGGCCCTCGGGGACGCGACCCGCGCCGCGCGCGCCGCGTCCGGCACGCAGGATGTCCAGCAGCTCCTCGCCCTGCGCACCAAGGCCGCCGAGAGCGCCATGACGCAGTGGCTCGAATACGGCCGCAACCTGTACGAGGTCGCCTCCGACGCGCAGTCCGAGCTCTCGAAGCTCGCCGAGGAGCGCCTGGCCGAGTTGCAGCGCACCGTCACCGACACCGTCGAGCAGGCCGCCAGGTCGGCGCCCGCCGGCAGCGACGTCGCCGTCACGGCGATGAAGTCCTCGCTCGCCGCCGCCACGGCCGCCTTCGACTCCTTCACCAAGGCCGCCCGCCACGCCGCGAGCTTCACCGACGCGAGCGTGAAGGCCGCCACGGCGCCCAAGGGGCGCAGGTAACGCGGAGGCCGCACCCTTCGCCATCGTCTCCTCCTCCTTTATCGCAAATTCTCCAATTTGGATAAAGGTTCCAACCCCAGGCTCAAGCCTGGGGTTTTTTTTTAGTGGGGCCGCGAGCGCACCGGCCCGCGTGACTCGGAAGGCAGCGACATGGACAAGAAGATCGCACTCGTAACCGGCGGCGTCGGCGGCATCGGCAGCGCCATCTGCAAGCGGCTCGTCGAGCAGGGACACTTCGTCGTGGCCAACTACATCATCCCGGGCACGGAGACGAAGTATCTCGACAGCATGGCCGCGGCGGGATTCGACGCGAGCTGCACCGCCGTCGCCTGCGGCGACGTGACGAGCTACGAGTCGATGGGCGAGATGGCCGCCAGGATCGCGAAGGACCACGGCCCCGTGCAGATCCTCGTCAACTGCGCCGGCATCACGCGCGACTCGACCTTCCGCAAGATGACGCCGGAGCAATGGCGCCTGGTCATCGAGACCAACCTCACCAGCGTCTTCAACGTCACGCGCCACGTGATCGACGGCATGTGCGAGCGCGGCTGGGGCCGCGTCATCAACATCTCCTCGGTCAACGGCGTCCGCGGCCAGTTCGGGCAGACCAACTACTCGGCCGCCAAGGCGGGCATCCTCGGGTTCACCAAGGCGCTCGCGCAGGAAGTCATCCGCAAGGGCGTGACCGTCAACGCGGTCTCGCCCGGGTACGTGGAGACGGAAATGGTGGCGGCCATCCGCGAGGACGTGAAGCAGCAGATCGTCGCGCAGATCCCGGCCGGGCGCCTCGGCAGCCCCGACGAGATCGCCGAGTCGGTGGCCTACCTCGCCTCCGAGAAGGCCGCCTACGTGACCGGCGCGAACCTCTCGATCAACGGCGGCCTGCACATGTACGCCTGAGGCCCCGGGCCGCTGTCCAGGGGCGCCCCGCGGGGCGCCCTTTTTGTTGCGCCCCCGCGCGCTTCTGCGTTTCGCGCCCGTCCTGCTAGACTTCGCGCCCTCGCCCCCACAAGGGGCTTCGCCCCTCGCCAGGAGGTTCGCTTGCCTACCCACGTCCGCTTCCTCGCCGCCTGCGCGGCGCTCGCCTCTTGCGCCGCGCTCGCCCAGTCGCTTCCGGTGTTTCCCGCGAAGAACGTCCCGCAGACCTACTTCGGAACGGCGGTCGACGACCCGTACCGCGCGCTCGAGCGCGTGAAGGATCCGCAGGTCGCCGGCTGGATGAAGGCGCACGCCGATCATGCCCATGCCACGCTGCGGGGCCTGAAGGGCTATGGCCCCCTGCTCGCGCGCGTGGCGGAGCTGGACAACGCCGCGGACGCGACCATAGGCGACCTGCGCCGCATGCCGGACGGCTCGCTCTTCTTCACCCGCCGCGGCGCGAAGGACAACACCTTCAAGCTCTTCGTGCGCCGGGCGGACGGCGTGGACCACCTCGTCGCGGACCCCGACGACTGGCAGCGGCAGACCGGAAAGCCGCACGCGATCAACTACTACTTCCCCTCCCCCGACGGCAGGCTCGTCGCGCTGGGCGTCTCGGCCTCCGGCTCGGAGGAGGCCGTCCTCCACGTCATCGAGACGGCGACGCGCAAGCGCGTCGGCAAGCCCATCGACCGGGCGGAATATGCCGGGGCATACGCGGGGGTCAGCTGGATGCCGGACGGCAAGTCCTTCTTCCACCTGCGCCTGCAAAAGCTCCCGCCGGGCTCCCCTTCCACGGAGCGCTACAAGAACATGCGCCTGTGGCTGCACAGGATCGGCACGGACGCGGACAAGGACGTGTTCGTGCTGGGCCCCGGGGCGTCGCCGCGAGTGCCGGTGTCGCCGACCGAGCAGGCCTTCGTGATCGTCACGCCGGGCTCGAGCCATGCCGTGGCGCTCGTCGTCGCGGACGTCGAGCGCGAGGTCACGCTCTACGCCGCGCCCCTCGCCACCGTCGGCAAGCCCGGCACGCCATGGACGCGCATCTGCGGCACGCAGGACAAGGTCACGAGCTTCTCGGTGCGGGCCGACGACATCTACCTGATGACCTACGCGGCGAGCCCGCGATTCTCCGTGGTGCGAACGAGCCTCGCGAAGCCCGACCTCAAGTCCGCCGCCACGGTCGTGGCACCTTCCGACGACGTGATCTTCGAGATCGCCGCCGCCCGCGACGGCCTCTACTTCGAGGCTCGCGACGGGGCGGTGAAGCGCCTGAAGCGCCTGCCCTGGGGGGCGGGCGGCGCCACCGAGGTCGGGTTTCCGGTCGAAGGCGCGGCGAGCATCCTCTCCGCCACCCCCGCCGCCGATGGCGCGATGGCGAGCCTGCGGGCATGGACGCGGGCCACGGAGATATTCGCCGTCGACGCGACCGGGAAGGCCGCCAACACGGGGCTGCAGCCGCTCGGCAGGTTCGGCGCGCCGACGGACCTCGCCACGACGGAGGTCAAGGTGAAGAGCCACGACGGCGCGCTCGTGCCGCTGTCGATCATCCACCGCAAGGACGTGAAGCTCGATGGCAGCAACCCGGCGCTCCTCTACGGCTACGGGGCCTACGGAATCACGGAGGAGCCCGGGTTCACCCCGCGGCGCCTCGCGTGGCTGGAAAAGGGCGGCGTGTTCGCGGTCGCCAACGTGCGCGGCAGCGGCGTCTACGGCAAGGACTGGCACAAGGCGGGCTTCAAGGCGACCAAGCCCAACACCTGGAAGGACTTCATCGCCTGCGCCGAATACCTCGTCGCCCGGAAATACACGAGCAGCGCGAAGCTCGGCATCCTGGGCGGCAGCGCCGGCGGCATCCTCATCGGGCGCGCGCTCACCGAGCGCCCCGACCTCTTCGCCGCGGCGATACCGGCCGTCGGCGTCCTCGACGCCGTGCGCGCCGAGACGGAGGCCAACGGCGTGCTCAACGTCCCGGAGTTCGGCACGGTGAAGAAGGAGGACGAGTTCCGCGCGCTCCTCGCCATGAGCAGCTACCACCACGTGAAACCGGGGACCGCCTACCCGGCCGTCATGCTCCCGCACGGCGTGAACGACCCGCGCGTGGCCGTCTGGCATTCGACGAAGATGGCGGCGCGGCTGCTGGCCGCGAGCACCTCGGGCAAGCCCGTGCTCCTGAACCTCGACTACGAGAGCGGCCACGGCATCGGCGACACCAAGGCGCAGCGCCAGAAGCAGACCGCGGACTCCTATGCGTTCCTCCTCTGGCAGACGGGGCATCCGGACTTCCAGCCCGCCGCGAAGTAGCGCGGGCGCCTGCGGCCGGAAGAAAAAGGGCGCCCGCGGGCGCCCTTTTTGCGTTCGCGCGCCCCGGCGCTAGAACATGTGCTGCCCGCCGTTGATCGAGATGTTGGCGCCGGTGATGAAAGCCGCCTCGTCGGAGGCGAGGTAGGCGCACAGGCCCGCCACCTCCTCGGGCTTGCCGAGCCGGCCCAGGGGAATCTGCGGGATGATCTTGCTGTCGAGCACTTCCTTCGGGATGGCCATCACCATCTTGGTCCCGATGTAGCCCGGCGAGATCGTGTTCACGGTGACGCCCTTCTTCGCGACTTCCAGCGCGAGCGACTTGGTGAAGCCGTGCATGCCCGCCTTGGCGGCCGCATAGTTGGTCTGCCCGAAGGCGCCCTTCTGCCCGTTCACGCTCGAGACGTTGATCACGCGCCCCCAGCCGCGCTCGACCATCGCGTCGACGACCGGCTTCGTCATGTTGAAGACGCTGTCGAGGTTGGTCCGCATGACCGCGTCCCAGTCGACCTTGCCCATCTTCTTGAAGGTCATGTCGCGCGTGATGCCGGCATTGTTGATGAGGATGTCGATGGGACCGACCCCCGAGGTGATCTTCGAGACCGCCGCCTGGCTCGCGTCGAAATCGGCCACGTCGCACTCGAACGCCTGGAAATGGTAGTCGCGGCCCTCCATCTCCTTCAGCCAGTCCCCGTGCTTCGTGTTGCCGGGCGAATAGGTCACCACGACCTTGATGCCCATGCGGGCGAGCTTCATGCAGATCGCTTCACCGAGGCCGCCCATGCCTCCGGTCACGAGGGCGATGCGTTGCTTCATGTCGTCTTTCCTCCTGGCGGTTTATCGCACGCGCCGCGGCATCGTCCGCGGGGTGTGGCTACTTCTTCCCGATTTCGGCGCGTTCCTTCACGTAGCGGCCCGGCGCCGGCTCGATGGGCTTGTGCTTTGCGTCGCCCAGGGCCTTGCGCGCGGCCACGAGCTTCCCGGCGAAGGGCTTGAGCCACTGCGCCCACGGCACCCACCAGCTGCCCGGCGTCTCCCTGGCCTGCGCGAGCCACTTCTCGGGATCGGGGCCGAGGCGGTCGTTGGTCCAGTAGCTGCGCTTGCCCTTGGACGCGGAGTTGATGGAGCCCGCGATGTGGCCGCTCGCGCCGAGCACGAACTTCACCGGCCCCCCGAGGTAGCGCGCGCTCTCGTAGCCCCCCTTCCACGGCACGATGTGGTCCTCGCGCGCGGCGAACACGAAGGCGGGCATGTCGGCGCGCTTGAGGTCCAGCGGCACCCCGCACATCGTGAGCGCGTCGGGCACGACGAGCAGGTTGTCCTGGTAGGTGTTCCTCAGGTAGTAGGCGTACATCGGCCCGGGGAGGTTGGTCGAGTCCCCGTTCCAGTAGAGGAGGTCGAAGGCGGGCGGCTGCTTGCCCTTGAGGTAGTTCGACACCACGTAGGACCACACCAGGTCGTTGGCGCGCAGGCTCGAGAAGGCGCTCGCGAGCTCGGCCCCCGGGACGATCCCGCCCTTGGCGAGCTTCTTCTCGCGCTTCTCGACGAAGTTCCTGTCGATGTAGACGCGGATCTCGCCCGCGTCGGTGAATTCCAGCAGCGAGGTCATGAGCGTGAGGCTCGCCACGGGCTTGCGGCGCTTCCTCGCGAGCACCGCGAGCGCGCAGGCGAGGAGCGTGCCGCCGATGCAGAAGCCCAGGGCGTTCACCTTGTCGGCGCCGGTGATGGCCTTCGCCTCGTCGAGCGCGGCGATCACCCCCATCTGGAGATAGTCGTCCCACGTGAGCTTGTCGAGCGGGGGCTTCACGTTGCGCCACGACACCATGAACACCGTGTGCCCCTGCTCGACCGCGTAGCGCACGAGCGAGTTCTCCGGCTGCAGGTCCATGATGTAGAACTTGTTGATGCTGGGCGGCACCATCACCAGCGGGCGCTCGTGGACCTTCGCGGTGAGCGGGCTGTACTGGATGAGCTGGATCAGGTCGTTCTCGTAGACCACCGCGCCCGGCGACACCGCGATGTTCCTGCCGACGTCGAAGGCCGCCTCGTCGGTCATCGAGATGCGGCCCTTCTCCATGTCGGCCATGAGGTTCTTCATCCCCTCCTCGATCGTCTTGCCGCCGCTTTCGAGGGCCGCCTTGATGGCTTCGGGGTTGGTGGCGAGGTAGTTCGAGGGCGCGGCCGCGTCGAGGTACTGGCGCATGAAGAAGCGCATGCGCCGCTTGGTCGGCGCGTCGAGCTCGGCCTCGTCGACCGCCTGCATCATCATCCTTGCCGTGAGGAGGTAGGAATCGCGGTAGTAGCGGAAGAGCGGCAGCTCGTTCCACTCGGGAGCGCTGAAGCGCTTGTCCGCGGCCGGATCGGGCGCGCCCTTGACCTCCGGCTGGAAGGCCTGCATCCAGAGGGACATCTGCTCCTGCATGAACTTGCCCTGCAGGTCGAGCAGCGTCTGCGGCTTGGCCGACACCGACTCGAGCCAGGCGCGGTAAGCGTCCGAGAACCCGGACATCACGTGACGCGTCGGGCTGTCGGCGTGCATCGAGGAGGCGATGCTTTCGTGGGACTTGCGCAGGATCCCGGCGATGCGGTCCGCGTGTTCGGGCTTCGATCTTGGCATGGGGGAGAAGCGCCGGAACGCGACGCAAACCTTTGGATATTCAGGGATTTCTTCGGTATTGTGGGGGTCGCCCCAGGGGGTGTCAAGGAACGCGCGCGGCGGGC